>JALGVE010000108.1 GCA_029820045.1 Candidatus Zipacnadia bacterium
CGACCGCAAACGCCTGGCTAAGGGTAGCGTCCGCCGCGCGCAGGTGCAGCTCAGCTTGCTCGACGCGATGGAAGGCGACCGTCCCGCCTGGCCGGTCAATGGCGGCGTGCCGATTCCCAAGGGCGCGCTCTCCTCGACCGACAACTGCCGCCTGCTTGACGCGCAGGCCCAGCCGGTGCCTGCACAGTTCACGGAGCTTGCCCCCTGGCCCGATGGCAGCGTCAAGTGGCTCTTGGTCAGCCTCGTGCATCCGGGCGGCCCCGGCGAGTACACGCTGGAGTACGGCGAGGACGTTACCGCTCCGTCCGTAATTGACGGCGTGCGCGTTGAGGAGACCGCCGATGGCCTGCGCCTGACCAACGGCGTGCTTCAGGTCACTCTCTCCCGCGAGCGCTTCGCGCCACCGGGCGAGGTTTTCCTGGATGTGGACGGCGACGGCGAGTTCGCGGAGGACGAGGTTGTCGTGCGCGGCGACGACCCCGGCTTCGTGCTGGTGGACGCCGAGGGCAGGCGCTACACAAGCACCGGCGCGCCGCTCAGCAAGCTGGAAGTCGAGGAGGCCGGGCCGATCCGCACCGTGGTTCTCGCAGAGGGCAGGTTCGCGGGCGATGATGGCGAGCTGTTCAAGTATCGCTGCCGCATGTACTTCTACCGCGGCTTCCCCGGTGTCCCGACCGTCTTCACGCTCGTTGATGACGTGGGCACCTCGGTCTTCCCGCCGACCATGACCCGAATCAAGAGCCTCACCCTGCCGGTCACCATGCTAAGGGATGTTGACAGACCCCCGGTGCGTTGGCTCCAGGACTACGACAACCACGTCGTGCTTGAAACCGGCGACCAACTCGAGCAGTACGACCACCACGCCTCGGGAGCCACGGCCCTTCGCAACGACGACAGTTGGCTTGTGGTCTGCATCAAGGACTTCTGGCAGCTCTATCCCAAGGCTTTCTCCGTCGGGGGCTCGACCATCACCGCCGAGATCTTCCCCGAGCTTCCCGCGGATCAGTATGCGGAGCACACCGACCCCAAGCTGCTCACGCAGCACTACTACTGGTATCAGGATGGCAGTTACCTGATCCCGTGCGGCATCGCTCCGACCTTTGACCTGCTGTTCTACTTCGCGCCGCACGGCCAGTTCCAAGCCCCGAACCGCGTTGTTGGGGAGACGTGGCAGAACCGAGTGCTCCTGGCACCGACCCCGGAGTACTACTGCGCCTCCGGGGCCTTCATGGACCTCGCCCCCGAGAAGCCCGGCGTCTTCGAGCAGTTCCAGGAGTACATTGACCAAGGCCTGGAGAGACTGGAGGCCGCGCGCGAGGCCGGGCACGAGTACAGTTGGATGGACTACGGCGACACCTACGGCGAGCGCGCAGTGAACTGGACCAACCAGGAGTACGACCTGCAGTGGGGCCTGCTGGTGCAGTTCGCGCGCAGCGGTGACCTGCGGTACTTCGACCGCGCTGAGCAGGCTGCCCGGCATACGGTCGGGATAGATACCATCAACGTCGCCCCGGATCCCAGCCAGGTCGGAATCGTGAAGTACCACTGCCTCGGGCACACCGGCGGGCACAACATCCCGCGCGTGGAGGGCGCCAAGTACTGGTTCGCCAGCGGCGGCTACAACACCGGACACATGTGGACCCAGGGCACCTACATGACCTACTGCCTCACCGGCGACCGGCGCTACCTCGATACCATCGAGCTGCTCGCCAACTGGCTTGCCGAGCAGTACACGCAGAGCCTCGACCGCTGGGTGCATCGGAACTACGGCTGGTCAACTATCGCCGTGCTCGGGGGCTATCACACCACCGCGAACCCGTTCTACCTGAACGCGGCGCGGCTGTTCTGCGACAACATGATCGCCCGGCAGGACCCCGGCACCGGCGTCTGGGCGCATCCCATCGGTGAGTGCACGCACACGCCCCGTCACATGGGCGGCAAGGTCTTCATGAGCGGCGTGGACATGACCGGGATCAGGATGCTTGATGAGATCGAGCCGCGCGACGCGCTCAAGCATGCCATCGTGCGCACCTGCGACTGGATGTACCATCGCATGTGGCACCCATGGGACAACAGCTTCCAGTACGCGCAGTGCACGAACTACGACCACAGTTCGACGCACGCCGGCACCTGGATGGCCTGCGAGGGCCTGGCCTACGCCTACGACCTGACAAAGCAGCCGGAGTTCAGGGAGATGCTGTTGCGCTCACTGGCCGACACGATCAATGATGGGCCCTCGGACAGCGGTAAGGGCTACGCCATGCAGATCCGCATGGTGCCGTATGCCCTGACTATCATGGAGCGCTGGGGGCTGAAGGCGCTGCCGATGCCGCCGCCGCCCAAGCCACAGGTCTCAGCGGACGAGCAGGTCTACCTGCTGCCGGGCGAGCTGGCTGCAGTCGCCGTCATCGTCAGCAACCGGCGCCAGGAGCCCATCTCCTCGGCAGCCCAGATCGTCGCCCTGCCCCAGGGCTTGACCTGCGAGAACCCGAAGCTCAAGTGGTTGGCCCCGCCGGGCGTGCGCCGCAGTCCGGCCTTCAGGCTGACGGGATCAGCGAAGACCGGCGACACGCTCAGCGTCCGCTACCGGGTGGGCGACGTAGGGGGCGAGGCCGAGGTTGCCGTTCGCGTGCCTGAGAGGCTGGAGTTGGGCAATGCGCTCGGCTACGTCGGCGGCGAGGGCGACCCGCTGGGCGCGGCGCTGGAGAAGCTGGGAATATCGCTGCCCATGCTGCCTGACCTGGAGCCGGGGACGCTGGCGGGTTACCGGGCCCTGCTGGTCGGCTGTGAGGCCCACGAGAAGAACTTTGCGGGCTTCAGAGACAACCCGCATCGGCTGCTCGACTTCGTGACCTCCGGCGGCCGCGTGGCCATCGTTCAGCTCCAGGATACCAGCTACCAGACCCACTGCTTGGCGCGGCCGTTGTCGCCGAGCAACGACTCCTCGGAGTTCGGAGAAATCCTCGCCCGCGACCATCCCATCTTCAGCAAGCCGCACCGGATAGACTCGCTCGCCGGCGCCATCTCCTACGACACCATCATAGAGGCCGACCCCGCCTGGAAGGTCCTCGCGACCGACGCGAAGGGACAGCCGTCGGTCATCGAGACCACGCTGGGCGAGGGGTCGCTGCTGGTGATCCAGCCCTCCGTAGACCGCTATGTCACCGGCGAGGTCCAACCCGAGGGCACGCTGAAGGTGGAGACGTGCGGGCAGTTCATCGAGAACGTCGTGGAGTACCTGAGGTCCGTGAGCCGCTGAGCGGTCTCGGCCACAGGTACGCGGGACGCCTCAGCTACCTGGCGGAAGCTAGTGCCAACTTGGATAGTTCCGTATCAGACCAAATCGGCGCAGAGGATCCTTGACGCGTCGTCGGAGGGGCCGAATACGAGGTCGCGTCGTCTGCGACCGAGGTATCCGGCCCGCTGGTGGGCCAGATGGGGCCCCCCGGCCCTCGGGGCCGTTTCCCCCCTCGGCCCCTCCATAATGCCGCGAACCTCTGCAACTAAGCACTAGTTCAGATCGAAGAACTTGTCCGTCGGGTTCTGCCCGTAGAAGAACGCATCGGTGGTGAGCCACTTCGCATGCCCGTCGCAGAAGCCGACATTGCACCCACCGTTGTGTACGCCGCGCGCACGAGGCGCATAGGTCGGGTCTCCCGTTATCGGCCACTCATCCTCATCCGTGGCCGGCTTCGTAGGCGGGGACCCGAAGATCGAGGGCTTTCTGACGCTCAGGTCAAAGCTCTGCCCGCCTGACGAGTTGAAGCTTCGCTTCACGTCACAGAGCACGACCGTCTCGGCGGGGGATCCGATGCTGGCGAGCTTGCACCAGTTGAGATAGTCCTGAGCGTACCCGTACGACTTCTCCTCAGTGCTTGGGCAGCGGGTTACCTGCGTGTTCTTGATGTAAGGCTGAACGAGATGGTCGCACCAGTTCGGCCCCCCGGGCGTCGTCGAGACGTAGCGATAGTAACGTGGCGGCATCCTCTCGTCATAGTCCTGTGCATACATCAGAATGCCCAGCGTGAGTTCCTTGACGTTGCTCAGACAGCTTGTCTGGCGTGCCTTCTCCCGAGCCCGGGCAAAGACCGGGAATAGGATCGCCGCCAGAATCGCGATGATCGCGATCACTACCAGCAATTCAATAAGCGTGAAGCCCCGGTGTTGCACAGTCGTCGCCTCCTGTTGATCGAACTGAACGCCACACGAATAAGTCCTTCGACATCCGCGCCGAATCACCTGCCGACGCAGCAAAGAAAGGCAGCAACTACTCACTTGACCGGCCGTCATCATCGGCGCCGATCGAGGGGAGTCTTCCCCGTTGTCCGTCAGCTTCATGAGAAACCGGTTGGCCTACCCCGCCTTCACCAGCACCACACGCTCCACGCTGATGGCGTTCGCCTCATCAGCCTTGCCATGCGGGAAAGCAGGGCCCTCAAACTTGATGCGGGCCCAGATATCGAACTTCTCATCGGGATGTGCGGGGTCAATGACACTATCAATGTCTACTTGTATGATCCAACTCCAGAAGAAGTACAGGTAGTAACCCTTGCCCACCTGGTATGTCCCCATCTTGTACCAGTGGTAGCCCGGCCCCGGCACATCCTCCGGCTTGATCGCGCCGCCTCCGACGCCTTTCTTGTTCTTGGTGTCGTACAACCCCCACGGCATCGGCAGCTTGTAGCGCTCCACCGGGTGCTTCTCCGTATCAACGGTAGTGGGGAACTCCAGACGATTCGTGACGCCGCTTTCGGCCTCAGTATCCCGGACCACCTTGACGATGTCCCTCCAGTTCCGCGATACGTCTGCAGTGAAGTCGAACACGCTCGCCTTCGGCATATCCCGGAACTTCTCCGGCAAGGGAATGTAGGACTGGATCGCCGTGTACTTGAGGACCTCCTCGTCGGCCTCCGCCTTCTGCTTCGCGGCTATCGCCTCGGGTGAGCGGCGCTCAGCCTCCGTGTACCATGTCTGCTTGTAGCGCTCGGCGATGGCCTCGCGGTCCAGGGGCATAGTCTCCGGCTCGTTGCCCTTGGCCACCCACTGGCTCATCAGATGCCGGGAGAGTATGACCGTCGCCCTATCCAGCGGCAGACGCGCGTGGCGCACCCGCCGGAGCAGCGCCGCATCATCCCCAACCGCCTGCTCGGCGCGGTCGAACAGAGCTTGAGCCTCTGAGACGAAGTCGAAGTTGAGATACATCGGCAGCGACACGCCCATGCCCAGGAAGCAGCCGCTGGTCTCGGCGAGCGCCTCGAGCTTGCTCAGGTACTCACGCACCATCGGCCCCGCCGGCCCGTAGAAGCCATCCGTGAAGGTCTGCACCAGTTCCTGGTAGTCCCGGTAGGGGTCCTCCAGCAGCTTCATCATCATCCAGATCTTGAAGTCCCGCATATCGGCGAGGATCGGGAACTCCAGCTCGGTGAACACGCCCTCCACATTGTGCTCGGCATAGAACTGGTAGTCCGCCTGATAGGTCTGGACGCTGGGCATCGGCAGGCCCCGAGGCTTGGGGTAAGTAACGGCGTAGTCCCAGATACGCAGGTTCTTGGCGACCTTCGACCATCCGAGCAGGATGTCACGGAACGACTGATTATCGGGGTCAGTTATCGGGCGCGTGAAGTTACTCGTGGTGTCGCACAGGCGGATAATGATGTTGTCCCGCGGCTTGATGGTCTTCGGCGGCTCCTGAGTGTACTGATAGGCCAGCGTGTCAATGTAGACCTCGGGATACTCGTCCTTGATGGCGTCAGCGACATAGTTGAGGAAGTCCAGCAGCGGCCCGGCCTCGGAGCCCTCGGCCTCCGCGATGGCCTGGCACTTCTCACACTGGCAAGCGCCGCGCCAGTCGTTCTGTGAGATGTCGTACACCACCGGCGCGGGGAGGCCCTGCTCCTCGGCCTGGGCACGCGAGCTTTCGATGTACGCCTTCAGCTTCTTGACGACGAGGTCACGCACGTCCTGGTTGGTCAAGCAGAGCTGCTTGCGGTCTGCGCTGCGTTCACCGTTGATGAGGGAGAAGTACTCGGGGTGCGTGTCGAAGTACTCCGCCGGCGGGATGTACTTGTAGAAGGTGTGCACGTGGTAGGGCGGGCCGTAGTCCATGCAGCCGCCGTACTCCGCTGAGATGCGCCTGTCGCCCTGGCGGTTCAGGCGATTGCGCGCCGCGAAGCGACCGCCGTCATAGCCGTAGAGCATGTAAATATCGCGATAGCGGAGCACGGGCTTGCCACGCAAATCGAGAGCGCCGATCTCGATGGTGGCCTTGCTCGGAACGGACTCCTCCCAGGGGTTCCACCAGTGGACGCCGATGATGTCCTCCAGGAAGTGATAGACCGCGTAAAGGGTACCGCGAGGACGCCCGCCGACGAGGATGAGATTGTCATCCACCGTCCGAATGATCCACTCCTCCGGCCCCAGCGCCTTGGCGTTGATCCCCTTTTCCCGCGCCAGGTCCGTGGGGCCTATGTAGATGGCCGCCCCGGCCTTCGCTTCAGCGCCCTCGTCTTGAACCATGAAGTCCCCGCCCGCCGCCTTGCCAAGGTACTCGGCAAGCTCCCTGGCGGCCGTCTGCTCGCCGAGGCTCGCGCCGGCGGCGAGGATGATCTGGGCGGCTGGCTTGCCCTCGCGGGCAAGGCTAAGCGCGCATCCAGGGGTCATCGTCACAAAGCTCAGGACCGCTGCGGTCGCAATGCGTTGCAGATTCATCGCTCAGGCTCCCTTCGAGTGTCACGACGTCCCTCATGCGCAGCGTCATTCGCCGACAATCCAGTCAATCTGAACCTTGGCGCCCGCCTCGGTCCCGCCCACGCTGGGGTCCAGGCGAAGGGCGCGGATCTCCTGCCCGCGCCACTTTCCGTGCTCAGCTACTGGTATCTCGTACTCATGCCACTGCCCGTCGGGGGTGATGGCGAAGTTCAGGTACTTGTCGTCGCGGAATTGCGGCTCATTACCGGTGGCCCAGAAGAGCTGGGCGTTCGGCTGGCAGCCCGAGATGCTCATGCGCACCTTGATCGTCGCGTACTTGTCCGCCGGTACTCGCAGAAAGCCGCGCGAGAAGTACGGGTCCTGGCTGCCCAGGCTCATGGTCAGCACGCCGTCCTTGACCGTCGGCGAGCCAAGCGAGTGGAAGCCGCCCCAGCCCTCCAGGTCGCCCTCGCGATTGAACTGGAAGTTGATCTCGCCTAGCGGCTCCGGCGGCTCGGGGTAGCTGAACTCAGTTTGCAGTTGGAACAGCTTCCCCTCGCCCGGCTCCAGCCGCAGCGATAGCTTTCCTCCCTCGATGTTCGAGGGCGCTTCGTTGCCGTCGGCGGCCGAGATCTCGCTCACGCCCACGATATGAGGCAGCAGCGTCGCCTCGAACTCCACCGGCTCCTGGTAGTCGCGGTTGACGATCATCGCGAAGTCAACGCCCTTCGCGTCCTTGAAGAAGCCGATGAGCAGCGGAAGGTCATCCGGCAGCCGGATGATCGCGTCCGTGCCCAGCCGAGTGCAGCCCGCTGGCACTTCCCCAGTGTGGAAGACACCGGTCGAGGTCAGGCCAAGGAGGGTATTGCCAAGCACCTTCATCTCCGCGTTGAGTTGCCTGACAATCGAGTACAGCCGCGCCGGCTTGCCCTCGTTGTCAACGATCGCAAAGCGCTCCTGCGCGGCAAGCCCCTGGCTTGTCCAGTAGGTGAAGTACATGATGCCCTTCATCCCGTAAGCCAGGGAGGTGTAGACCTGCCAGCGCATCTCTGCGTCGGTCGGGTCGCGATAGGCCAGGTGCGCCAGCGAGAGGATGATGTTCCAGGGCGGGACGCCGTAGCGCAGGCCGTACTCCCGGATAAGCCCCAGATTCTCGAAGTAGTCGGGGCGAATCCCGCCGGCACGCACCAGGCAGTAGTGGTCATAGCTGAGCACGCGTGGCTTGACGATGCTCAGGAACTTGTCGAGGTGGTCCTCATAGGTGGGTGTGCCGAGTTGTCGGATGCTCGCGTAGGTCGGAAAGAGGTTGATGTAAGGCAGGTGGGCAGGGTCCTGCTTCTCGAACTCCCGGTTGATCTCTCCGAGCGCCTCAAAGTTCTGGTAGTTGGGCTCGTCCTTGAGGTAGTATCCGTAGAGCGCCGGATGCGAGCCGTAGTCAGCGACGATCTCAGTGATGGTCTCGCGCCAGTTGTCCTCGGCGGTCATCTGCCAGCCTATGCGGCCGTCCACGACCAGCGCTTTGAGGCC
>JALGVE010000109.1 GCA_029820045.1 Candidatus Zipacnadia bacterium
GCGACGCATTGCTCTATGACCGGTGCCGACACGCGCGTTTCTTGTGCGGACACACGGGCCGAGTTCGGGTGTGCCGCTACCGCGGCACGCCCTCACGCGGCCCCTCCACACGGCGTGCCGCCTGCTTCAGAGTGACAAGCACAGCGCAAGGTCCGCGCAGCAAGAGAGCAGAGGGAGCCAATAGAACATGCAATTCAGACCTAAGCAATTGACGGTCGTCAGCGGCAAAGGCGGTACCGGCAAGACGACTTGCCTGGCCTCCTTCGCCGCTCTCGCACAGGACAAGGTCATCGCCGACTGTGATGTGGATGCCTCTAACCTGTACCTCCTCCTGCACCCTGACAATACCGAGGAGGGCGAGTTCTACGGCGCAAAGATCGCGGTGCGCGACGAGGACAAGTGTGTGAAGTGTGGTCTGTGTGAGGAAGCCTGCCGCTTCAACGCGATAACCGTAGACGAGATAGACGAACCGGCCTGCGAGGGCTGCGGCCTGTGCGTGCGTGTATGTCCTCAGGACGCCCTCTCGCTCGAACCCATCGTCTGCGGGAACTGGTATGTTGGCGAGACCCGGTATGGTCCTATGGCGCATGCCCGGCTGCTGCCAGCGGCCGAAAGTTCCGGGCGCCTGGTCACCCTGGTGCGCCAGAAGGCGGAGGACCTCGCCTTCGCCCACGAGTTGCCGCTTATCCTCATTGACGGCCCGCCTGGACTCGGCTGCACCACGACGGCGGCGCTGGCGGATGTTGACATGGCCGTCATCGTTGCCGAACCCACCCTGTCGGGCATGCACGACATGCGCAGGCAGGTGGAGATGATCAATCACTTCGGGACAGCCGCGGCCGTCGTGATCAACAAGTGGGACATCAACGCGGATAACACTCAGGTGCTCCGGAACTACTGCGCCCAGAAGAACTTGCCCGTGCTGGCTGAGGTTCCCTACGATACAACCGTGACCGAAGCGTTGGCCCAGGAGGTCCCCTTGGTGGAGCACAACGGTGGACCGGCCGCGGAGGCGGTCAGGAGCGCGTGGGACCGAGTCACGCAAATGCTAGCGGCACTGTGAAGGCAGGAGAGCATGAAAAAGCCCTCGAAGGCTGAGATGCAGGAGCGCGAGCGTGCATTTGACGAACAAAACCGCGTGATTGAGCAGAAGGCCGCGGCCATCAGGCACAAGATACTCGTGCTCTCGGGCAAAGGCGGCGTTGGCAAGAGCACTGTGGCCGCGAACCTCGCGTGGGCCTTGGCAGACCGAGCGAACCAGGTTGGGCTCTTGGATGCTGACCTTCATGGGCCCAGCATCCCGCTTATGACCGGCCTCGTGGGAGAGACGCTTGGTGGCTCTGAACATGCCATCCAACCCGTGCATCTGGCCCCCAACCTGCGCGTCATGTCCATCGGCTTCATGATTGCCGAGCCGGATACCCCGACTATCTGGCGGGGGCCACTACGCGCTAACGTCCTGAGGCAGTTCATCGCCGACGTCGAGTGGGGCCAGCTCGATTTCCTGATCGTGGACCTCCCGCCTGGCACCGGCGACGAGCCGCTGACCATCGCCCAGGCCTTCGGGGACGCGGATGGCGCGATCGTCGTGACCACGCCGCAGGAGGCGAGCCTCTCCGACTGCCGCAAGGCCATCAACTTCGTGCGCAAGGTCAACCACCGGGTCCTCGGCGTCATCGAGAACATGAGCGGCTTCGTCTGCCCACACTGCGGGCAACGCACCGACATCTTCTCGACGGGCGGCGGCAAGCTGATGGCGGAGCAGATGGACGTGCCTTTCCTCGGCCCCATCCCCATCGCCGCTGAGGTGGTCGCGCTCAGCGACGAGGGCAAGCCGATCGTTGGACCGGACAGCCCTCAGGCGGTGCGCGAGGCCTTCGAGAGCGTCGTGGGGGCGCTGGTAGGCGAGCTGGCGGAATAGGCGACATGTGTAGTGCTACCGGATCTGCCGAGGAGAATGCAAAGTGCACAAAGCCAGCTACAAACACCTCTATGGCCCCGTGCCCTCGCGGCGGTTAGGGCGCTCGCTGGGCATTGACATGGCCCCGTACAAGACTTGCTGCTTCGACTGCATCTACTGCCAGCTTGGCCGCACCACCAACCACACGATGGAGCTGGCGGAGTATGTCCCCACCGATGAAGTCATTGCGGAGGTCGAGGCATGGTTGGAGGAGGACGGGCAGGCAGACTATCTGACCTTCTCGGCCTCCGGCGAGCCGACGCTGCACTCTCGGCTGGGGGAGGCCATCTCCCGCGTCAACGAGATCACCGACATCCCGGTGGCGCTGCTGACCAACGGCGCGCTGCTGTGGATGGACGCGGTGCGCGAGGCAGCGCTGCTGGCCGACCTGCTCATGCCCTCGCTCGACGCCGCCACGCCTGAAGGCCTCCAGGCCGTCAACAGGCCCTGCGAAGGCCTGACGATCGAGAACATCATCGAGGGCCTCAAGCGCACCGTCGCGGAGTTCAGCGGGGACACATGGCTGGAGGTCATGCTGGTCAAGGGCGTCAATGACTCGGAGGCCGACCTGGCTGCCGTGGCGGACGCAGTCGAGGAGATTAAGCCGGCCGAGGTGCAGATCAACACGGTCGTGCGCCCGGTGCCCGGTGGTGGCGCAGAGCGCCTGAGCGACGAGGAGCTATTGCGCGCAGAGGAGGCGCTTGGGCCGCGTGCGGTAGTTATCCCCTCCGCCTGGGAGCACGGCGCGCCAGAGGGCAGCGAGGCCAGCCAGGAGGACGTCCTCGCCCTTGTCAGGTATCGGCCCTGCACGCTACAGGACATCGCCCACGGCCTCGGCATGCACCCCAACGAGGCCATTAAGTACGTGGACCATCTCCTGGCCGAGGGAACCATCCGCAGCGAGGTCAAAGGCGACGAGACCTACTACGTCCGCGCCGGTTTCAGTTAGCCGTCAGTCGGATCTCCGTGGTCGGAGGTCGGCCGTTCCACCATCTCATACGCATCCCGCACCGTGCAGACCCACATACGCTCCGGCTTGCTCGCGCAATGCTCCAGCATCGCGGGCAGCGTCCGGTTCTCCGGGTCGTGGAGATAGTGCGAGTACGGATGCCAGCAGATGATCGCCAGCGCCAAGAATGCTGCCGTCCATCAACATTCCCTTCACATGGCCGCGGTATAGCTTGGGTGAGGTGGGACCACGAGCCCGAATGCAGGAGAAGGACAGTGGCTCTCCGCGGAGAACAGGTCACCTGTGACGCGGTGACATCGAAAAGAAGGTAGACGGTATGCGAACCCCATGATAGCCGTCCCCATGCTGATGGTCGAGGGCGACAAGGTGCTCATGAAGCATACTTTCAAGCGGACGATGGACTACCGGGAGAAGAACGAATTCCGCGCCTTCCTGAAGATGGAGATAGACGGCCAGGAGACCGGGATCTAACCCGCATATCCATGGGCTCACGCCCGGGGCCCATCCAAGGCGGTGGGCCGTTGGGGACTGACACCATTTCGGCGGACATGGGGCGCCTGCCGGCACAAACGACGATACTGTGGCTGGGGCGCCCGCGCTACCAACAACGATGGCGCCCTGCGCGCCCACCGTTGCACTTTGAGGAGGTCTGACCCATGCTCGAGCCACGCCTGACGCTTGCGTCCGCTCTCATGGTGACGGCTCTGCTCACGGCATGCTCCGCCGCCGCCGAGGAGGTGTTCCGCGAGACCTTCGACAACGCCGCGACGGACAGTCTCTTTCGGCATAGCTGGGGCGACACGCCCACCCAAGTCCTCGCTAACGGCGCGGAGCCCGGCATAGGCGTGGACGGCAGCGCGGGCGCGCATCTGAAGCTGGTCTTCGGCGAGGAGGCCGAGAGGAACCTCTCGTACTGGAACTACGACCTCGGCGAGCCGATGCCGATCGTGGAGGGCCTCTCCGAGATATCCTTCCGCGTCAAGGGCAACGTGCCCGTGCAACTGAAGATAGGTATCGGCACCTTCGGCTTCATCTACCACGCGCCCGGGAGCAAGGGGACCGGCGAGTGGGAGACCGTGACGCTCAAGAACGCCTACCAGGAACTCGCCAACTGGTGCCGCGGCGGCGATCGCGATCCGGCCGACGGCTTCATCACGCAGATCATCGTCGCCGTGGCCCAAACGAGGAACGTGACCGCTGACCTGGCGCTGGACGATTTCACCATCACCGGCGTCGAGGGCACCCGGGCTGCTGTCGAGCAGGAACGCTTCCTGCGGCGGATCAAGCGCGTGCGGGTCAGCGTCGCCACGCAAGTCTGGAGCGACGAGGGGCGCACCCTGGAGGCCGCGTTGGAGCGCATTGACGAGGCGGCAGCGGACGGCGCCGACCTTGTGCTGCTGCCGCAGGAGTGCGTGAAGACCGAGGGAGAGCCGATCCCGGGCCCCATCAGCGACGCTATCGCCGCAAAGGCTGCCGAGCATGAGATCTACGTCATCGGCAACATCCGAGAGAGGGAAGAGGGGAAGACCTACGTGACCTCGTTCCTGTGCGACCGGCAGGGCGCGATGGTAGGCAAGTACCGCAAGTCGCACAAGATGCCGGACGAGGACATGGACCTGGGCGACGAGCTGCCGGTCTTTGACACGGACCTCGGCAAGATCGCGATGCGCATCGGCACGGACCGCTTCTTCGCCGACATTGACCATGTGTACACCGCCAAGGGCGCGCGCATCATCTTCTGGTCGCAGATGCCGGAGCCGGTTGATGACGAGTTCAGCCAGGATTTCCCATCGATGGGTCGGGCGGCCGACTACAGCGTCTTCATCGCCTGTGCGCGTTACAGCTTTGCCGGGCCGGGCTGGATAACCAACCGCTTTCCGCCCTACCGCGGCTGCCCCATCGGACGCTCCTACGTCATTAACCGTGAGGGCGAGCGCATCGCCTGCACGCCGCGCAAAGGAGCTGGCGTCGCGACCGCTGTGATACCCAAGGCGCAGCTTCGCAACCCGGGGCGCGGGGCGACGCACATGCAGGCCTTCGCCGCGCTCACGGAGCCGGTGAAGCTGCCGGAGGCTCGCGAGTGGGTCAAGCGCAAGGTGCGCCTGACCAGCATTGAGGGGCACCTGGGGATTGACGACCTGCTGGCCAAGCTCGACGAGGCGGGGGAGATGGGCTCCGACCTGGTCTGCCTCTACGAGTTCGTCTGGATACCCATCCGCGGGAACATAACGCCCGAAGCGGTCGAGGCGGGCATGGCGAAGGCCAAGGAGTACCGCGCCAGGATAGCGGCCAAAGCCAAGGAATGGCAGATGTACGTGCTGGTGGCCGGCGTCATCGAGCGGCCCGAAGTGAACGAGGCGATCCTGTACGACCGCAACGGTCAGGAAGTCGGGCGATACCGCAAGATTGTCTCGACTTACGACGCGCAGATATGCGGCGAGGAGACGCCCATCCTGGAGACCGACTTCGGCCGCATCGGGGTGCGCATCTGCGCGGACGAAGCCCATGTCGAGATAGACCGCTGCTACGGGGTTAAGGGCGCCGACATCCTGTGCACGCCCACGCAGAGCTGGGGCTCGGATGCTTTACGCAGGAACTTGCGCGACATCTCGCGCGCGATGGACGCCGGCTTCTTCCTGGTGGAGTGCAACTCGCCCTCAACGGAGATTCGCCACCGCAGCGTCATCATCGAGCCGACCGGGGCGATCATCGCCGCCTCGCACCATGCTCGGGCCAGCATCGTCAGCGCGGTGGTGGACCTGGATGAGGACCGCCCGAAGCGTTACATCCGCGAGTGGACACCCTACGAGCCGAAGGGCTACCTGCCGCAATATCAGCCGACGGAGCTCCCGAAGGTCGCCAACGACCTGCGCGAGACGATCCTGCGCCAGCGCCGGCCGGAGCTTTACCAGGTCCTCGCCCCCCAGCCGCCCGAGTCCGACTGACGGGCCGCGCCGGCCGCCGTGGTCGTCGTCTGTCGTACGGAGGGCCGGGCTTCAGCCCGGCCCATGCCGTTGCCCGTTGTAGGGGGCGGACCTGTGCCCACCCAGGACGCCACACCCACATCTCGGCCAGCCGCCAGCCGCCATGCGCAATCTACATGGGTAGAACCGCTTCCACTCGCCCAGTCTCGTCGTCAACACAGACCACGATGGGCTCGTTGTTGAGCCGGTAGTGCGCGTCCCAGAGGAGACGCTGTTCGTCGCCCACCCCTATGCACCTTGGGTAGATCTCCGTTTGTGCCTCGGGCCCATAGCCCACCGCGCGCTGCACAATCTCCGTTACTTCCTGCTCCTGCCTTCGCGGCTCTAGGTCGATCACGATGTCTGCCAGTCGCAGCCGCCACGAGCAGAACTGCCCTGTGATCGCGTCAATGCTCACAACCACCTCTCTTGGCAGCCGTACCCCCCAGGGCAGTGCCACCTGACGCCATTTGAAGATGTAGGGACTGCCTCCGAGGTCCTTCGCAAGCATGTTTGGGTTCCCCAGTACCTGTGGGCAGTGCTCGCGTGCAATCTGGAAGGCCAGTTGCTCGGCCTCCTCAGGGTCTGCCTCTTGTTTCCCGCACATCGGGTCGCCCACGGTGTAGAAACGGTCATCCATACGCGACCACAGGTGAGCATACACCACAACATGCGCCCTGGGATCTACCTGGAAGATATCGCGTGGCCCTTCTGCTCTAGCAGGGCCCTGGAAATGGTACAGCACACGGCGCTGAACTAGGCCGTGCTCGAACTCGCCCGCGAACTCAACTGGGTAGTCCTCCTCGTTGATGAGTTGCCGGATAGCGCGCTGGCAGCGGGCCACTGACCATGCCATGTCATCAGCCGGCGCGCCCGTCGTGACGCTCGCCATCAGTGCGAGCGCTCCAATGGTGGCTGTCA
Source organism: Candidatus Zipacnadia bacterium (assembly GCA_029820045.1). GTDB lineage: Bacteria > Armatimonadota > Zipacnadia > Zipacnadales > UBA5352 > JALGVE01. The sequence continues at coordinate 6,815 of JALGVE010000109.1, forward strand.
GCCGTGTGTGTGTTCTCCCTGTTTGCACCCGGGTCATCGCTGCCCTCCTCTCATCCTCGTTGGCTATGGTACGAGCACGTCCCGCCAAGCTCCGGGTTTGTGATAGCAGTGCCACGAGCCATTCTCTGGCACGTAACCCTCATAGGGGGTGCCATCAGTAACCTCGCGGACCACTTGGAGGGCCGTTAGAGCCGCGGTATCGACGTCCAGTGCGCATGGGCCCCGCCCTGCGCCATCGTGTCTCTCGCAGGGCATGTTGGCCGGTCGGCCCCCTTCTTGATGAGGCGAGCTCTGGTCCACCGCCGCGTAGAATGGCCCGCGCGGCGCGCTCGCCGCGGCGTCGCGCCGGGAGCACTCAGCTGCAAGCGACGAAGACGATAGGATGCTCAAGCGTTCCACGCTCACGCTGGCCTGCTGCCTCATACCGCTCTGGCTGCGCCAGCGACCGTATCCGTGCTCTGACCCGCGTACGAGTATCTTGGGGTAGCTCCGACAGCTCGCGCAGTGCGCGCTCGTCTATCCCGACCGCGTATCTCATTCGTCGAGTGCCGCCTCGGCCTCCTCCCAAGGCACTACCCTAGCCTCGTCCTCGCGCGCCATCCGCTCCTCTACCACGGCGATGATGCCCTGGTCCACCTGTTCCTCAGCGATTGTCCCGCCGTCCTCGATCCACTCCAGGAGCTGACGGCGCGAGAAGCGCCACTCACGCCCGACCTTGGCGGCCGGCATCAGCCCAGCGCGCGCCTTGGCCTTGACGGTCTCCGCGCTCAACTGAAGGAACTCTGCGGCCTGCTTGGCGGTCAACACGTCAGACATAGTAACCCGACCTCTTTTGGCTTCGTTTAGCGTTGTTATGCGATATTACACCAGTTTACCCGCCAACGTCAAGCGCCCGGGCGTGCGCGGTAGGAGCATCGGTTTTGGCTGGCTGGTAGGTGAAGTTTTTTCACTAGAAACCTGGCCGAAAAGTGGTGGGGATTAAAGGTGTGATTGGGTGGGGGTGGAATCTAGGGTGGGTGCCATCGCCGTAGGCAGGAGAGCCCGCCCATCATGATGAGCCATCGGTCGGATCAACACAGTCTCTTCGCAGCAGATACGCAGTACCTGCAGTTCGTGGGCGAAGAGAGCT
>JALGVE010000110.1 GCA_029820045.1 Candidatus Zipacnadia bacterium
CGACATGGAGGGCCTCGCGAGGAACGATACACCAAGGCGACACGACATGGAGGGGCCGTCTGAGGGCGATGTCCCGCGCCAGCGGGATGTCGGCCGAAGCCGGCCCGCGCCCTCTCATCCTGACCGTCACCATCCGTTCCGCCTCGACGCTGAGACTTACCGCCAGCAGAACAGGCCGATGCTCGTGACTGCCTGCACCAAAGGCCGGCGTCCGATTCTGTGTGGTGAAGTGCCGGCCATTGTCAAGCGGGTACTGCTGGAGCGTGCGGAACGCTTTCACGTGCGTCTCCATGCGTACTGCATAATGCCTGACCACCTGCACTTCTTCGTCTCGGTGTCCAAGGACGAGGGTGACTTCCCGGGCTTCATGCGCAGCTTCAAGAGCATCTCCGCGCGCTTGGTAAACGAGGCTCTGGGGCTTGAAGGCGCGAGCAAGTTCGGATGGCAGCGGAGCTACTGGGATACATTTGCACGCGAGGACGAGGATGTGCGGGCAGAGATCCGGTACATGCTCGCGAACCCAGTGCGTGCCGGTTTCTGCGAGCGGGCTGAGCAGTGGCCGCACAGCGAGCTCCTGTGCTGGCCCGGGACTTAGCGAGTAAGGGAACGGTGGGCCGGGCTCGCGCCTCGTTCCCGCTTCGCGGGATCGGGGCCCTCGCACGGCCCCTCCATGGCAGCGAGAGATAGGCCGGGGGGGGAGGGTGAGGGCGTAACGCGGAACGGCGGGCCGGGCTCGCGCCTCGTTCCCGCTTCGCGGGATCGCGGCCCTCGCGCGGCCCCTCCATGGCAGCGAGAGATAGGCCGGCGGCGAGGGCGTAACACGGAACGGCGGGCCGGGCTCGCGCCTCGTTCCCGCTTCGCGGGACCGCGGCCCTCGCACGGCCCCTCCATGACAGCGAGAGATAGGCCGGGGGTGACGGCGAGGGCGTAACACGGAACGGCGGGCCGGGCTCGCGCCTCGTTCGCGCTTCGCGGGATCGCGGCCCTCGCACGGCCCCTCCATGACAGCGAGAGAACAGGCGCGGGGTGAGGGCTGTCGCCGACGCGGGACAGCAGTGGGTCGGCATGGGCGCAGGTCGGCAGAGGGGCAAGCTCACGATGAAGGATACACCAGGGAGAGACGACATGGAGGGCCTCGCGAGGAACGATACACCAAGGCGACACGACATGGAGGGGCCGTCTGAGGGCGATGTCCCGCGCCAGCGGGATGTCGGCCGAAGCCGGCCCGCGCCCTCGAAGCCGGCCCGCGCCCTCCCATCTTAGCTTGGCTACGGCTGCCAACTCACGGCGCCGCAAACTACTGCTCCTGCTCCGCCAATGCCGCCAGCCCCTCGCGCGCAGCGTCGTCGGTGGGGCGGAAGGCAGCATCCTGAGTGAGCAGGATCACGTCCAGCCTCGGGTTCGTCTTCACATCGCCCGTGCCCTCGCGCGCATAGACGCGGAAGGTCAGCGCCCCCGCCTTGAGGTACCGCGACACCAGCGCGTGCCCGGGCACGCTGGTAACACCGCTGCCCCGGCTGTCCCAGTGCCAGGCATCTCCCATTGTGCCGCTATTGCCGAGAACCTGATTGCCTGACAGCGTTACCTCCTCGTCCGGAAGCACAAAGCCGAAGGACATGTCCCCACCAGCAGGATAGCGCAGGCGCCCCCAGATGTACCACATTCCCGTCCGTGGGATGTCCACCGTGTACTCGCAGTACCACTCCTTCGGGGCCGTGCGGCTGGGCGCGCCCGAGCACACGATGAAGTCATCGGCGACCGCTCCGTCATCGGTCAAATCAGCCTTGGAGCCAAGTGTCATCTCCCCGACCTTGCTTGCGAAGTCCACCGCCTTGATCCAGATGTAGGTCCCCGGCATCTTCTCGACCGTGGCCTCCTGGAAGGCCCTGATGAGCTGCTCCCGGGTCATGCCCACGCCTTGGAGGAACTGCCGGTCGCCGAACTCGATGGTCAGCTTACCGTCCGACTGTTTGAACTTCACCTCAGTTCCCAGGGGCCGCCACAGCTTCACCTTGTCGGACGGCAGGTCGAGCTGCAGGACGCCCTCGGCGTAGGTGTGCCAGAAGACGACCCACGGGTCGCCGCCACGCTCGAAGATGAAGGCCCGCAGCTCGTCATTCCCACCCGCGCAGTTTTCAATCTGATCGTAGGGCAGCAGCTCGCGCTCGCCCTTCTCGTTGACCAGTAGAATGTGCTCTTGCTCCAGGTTACGAAGCTGCTCCTTCTGCTCGTCCGTGAGCCAGCCGCTCATCCGCGCCTCTTCCCAGTTGCGGATGATCTCGATGCTGTCGGCAGTGCGGGCGTTGGCCCTGAGTTGGTTGGGGGTGGTATGAAAGGCGACCGGGCAGTCCCAGGCCGCCGCGCGTGACCAGTAGAACTCGATGTGATCGGGCTGGGTGCCGATGGTCTTTGGGGTGCGCGGGGTGTATGTCAGCCAGCCGAAGTCAACACCGGTGAAGTCCTCAGCATTGCGCGCGGCCCGCACGGAGGGGTATTTGTGGCAGAAGTTCTTCAACTGCTCGGGCGGGACGGAATCGTAGGCGTTGGAGCGGCTCATCATGTGCCAACTGAAGTGCGTAGTGGCGGCGGCCTCGCAGGTCGTCGGCTCAGGCTTCATCCGCTGGTAGACCTCAAGCTGCGCCTTGGGGACCAAGTACCAGTAGGGGTCGTAGACGTCCTCAGAGCCGTCGAAGTAGGTCCACTGGAAGCCGCACTGCCCGTAGATGTTGCCCAGGCGCTCGGCGACCTCCTGCTGGAGGTCGGTGCTCTGATCGAAGCGGATGAAGATGGGCCAGCCGCGGTCCATCCCCAGGCGGTAGATGGTGTCCTCCTGGGTGTGGGCGGTGGCGGTCGTGCCCAGCGCGCCGCGCTGACAGCCGGCGAAGCCGAAAGGCTCCTCAAGCGAGAGCTTCGCGTACTCGATGATCTCCTCGCCAAGCTGCAAGTCGCGCTGGCCGTCCCTGGTGGGCCAGTCCTTGGGCGCGGTAGCGGTGGGGAGGAAGTCGGCGGTCTCGTCCACGTCCGCCGCCAGCGGTATCTCGCGGTCCTTATACAGCCGCGGGTCAGGGACGGGCGTCACGTAGGGGTCGCGCTTGTGAGCCTTGTTGAAGTGAATGTGTATGCCCGGGGAGAGGCCGGCGGCCCTGACCTTGGCGACGACGGCCTTCAGGTCCTCCAGGCCGTTTGGATAGCTGTCGCGCCAGGGGAAGTTGCCAGCGGAACTGCTGAAGGCGGTGTACGAGATGCAGAACTGCTTGAAGCCGCCCTTGAGCGCCCACTCGATGTCCTCGTCAATGCTCTCCGGCGTCGGACTCGGCCAGAAGTAACTCCACTTCTGGTCGGGCAGTTGGCGCTGCTTACCGCCACGGGGAAGGCCGTAGTCCACCTCGAAGGCGTCAATGGCGTCGAGCACGGTCTTGCGCGGCGCGCCCATGATCACGTACTCAGCGCCGACCAGCTTCACCTGCGGGTGAGCGCGCGCCAGGCAGATGACGCAGCCATGCTCGTCGCTGCGGGAGGAGCGGCAGTCGGTCTCGACGTTGGCGGCCATGAAGCAGAGCGCGAAGTCCTTATCCCAGACCGTGTTCAGCCAGGAGCCGAAGTGCCTCAAGGGCTTGACCGGCAGGCGGCCGAGGGTGATGACCTTCACCTCCGGCCCTTCCAGCTCGGCCAGCTCGAAGGCCAGGTAGTTGGGCTTGGCCGTGACCCTGATCCCGGCGGTAACGCCCGTGGCACCGAAGCCGAGCTTGAGGATGCTGTCTGCGTACTCGATGACCGCGCCGGGGACCTCGTCCTCACCGACCTGGACGGAGGCGAAGGAGATGCCCTCGGCCCCCAGGATATCTCGATTATTGATGAGGTCGCGGAGAGCAGCTATCTTGCCGTCGGCCGCGATGGTGAGGCTGACAGTGTCGGTCTCCAGCTTCACGGCGGCGTCGGCCGCAGGCGCCGAAATGGCCGCGAGGGCGATAGTAGCGACGACGAATAGCGCGATGCGCATGGCTTGACCTCCGGCGGAGTTCTGCGTCAGGTTGCATTACCGCAATATGCTCTTGGCGAGCCGTCGGAGGGGCCGAATACGAGGGCGGCCCCTCAGGGCCGCACGAAGTATCCGGCCCGCTGGCGGGCCGGATGGGGCCCCTGCGCCTTCCCGCTCACGCGGGCAGACGCCTTCCCCATTCGGCCCCTCCATAAGACAGCGGACTTCCGTAAGTAAGCCTAGGCCTGATGCTGGCTGACCTTGGCAAGGGCCTGTTGCGCGGCCGCCAACTCGTCCTCCACATCGTTGACGATGCTCCGCTGAGGGACGCCGGCAGCCGTGATCTCGATGGGGGTCGCCACCTCGAGCAAGGCAGCGCTGACCAGGTCATCTATCCTCTCCAACTGTGTCAGGCAGATCTGCTGACTGCGCAGGTTGTGTTGGATGAGGATGTCAAGCCTCTCCTGGGCGGCCTGACCGGCATCAAGCTCTTCCCGAAGGACGTGGTCGGCGCCACCTGGCGAGACGCCGCCCGGGGGCGACGGCCGGGGCAACTTCCCTCGCTGGACATCCCTGACCGTTCTCCGGAGTTTAAGGAGCAGAGTTGCAAGCTCGCTTGCGCGATCCGCAAGCTCCGGGGCCTGCCACTCGAGATTCTCAAAGACGCCACCCGCCTTGCGGGCCTCGGATCTGAGGTGGCTGCAGTTGCGCGCGATACGGCGCAGCCGCGCTCTGATCTGACGGTCGGTCAACTGGTGGCTGGCGGCGGTCTCGGTGTGAGGAGGGGCAGAACTCGTATCGCCGAAGATGCCGGCAACGAGCGACATAAGACCATTGATGAGGGCGCCCAGCATCGTGATGAGCGGGCCGAAATCCATGCCCCTCAGCGGCTCAAAGTTCGATGGTCGCTGGTTGCCAGCGTTCTGGCGCCACAATCCTCTACCACCACCGCGGTGTCCGCGCATGGTCTCCTCCGTCCTACTTATATGATAGCATGTATAGTCTTTGCTGCGGCCCCTCGCGCTTAGAGACCGACGTAGAAGGAACCGCCAGGGTTCGGGCCGTCAGCGAAGCAGCCCCACGCACCTTTCGGCCCGCGGACTGAAGATGCGTTCGATCCTCTCGGGGGGCCTTCCTTGCCCTGCGTTGGGGGCGGCCCGGGCGCACTAGTGCTTAGTTGCAGAGGTGCGCGGCATTATGGAGGGGCCGAATGCGGAAACGGCGCCGAGGGCCGTCCCGCCCATGGGCGCGATCGGCCCCACCAGCTTGTCCCTCCGCACCACAAGCCTATCGGATCATTGGCCAGAGTCAAGGCTGTGAAGGACCTGTTCAACTACTTGGCGGTAGTGGTAGTCTCGATTGTCCTTCCTGATACGGTAGTCGTCCCGATGCCCCTCTTCAACGTGGTAGGCCACGACCTGCCTGAGGAAGTCGTTGTTCCTCAGGCCGAGTTCCCTGGATATCGTACTGACAATGGTACCCGCCCGCCCCTCGTCCTTCGCCTCACCGCGTTTCACGAGCTCCTCCTTCAGCATGTCCCTCGTCACTATCTCGTGCTCGAGGCACATCGGGAGCATCAACTCACGCAAGCGACGCGCGGTCTCTCGTGTCTGAGAGAGGTACTTCCCAAGGCGCTCCATCAACTCGCCTTCCTCGTAGTCACCAGGCTCGTCTGACATCTCGATCTTCTTCCTATGGCGTACCGTCCGCTCCTTGGCAAGTTCCTCCGGGATTATCATCGAACTCGCAAGCAGTTCCGCCCCTCCGGACGTCTTCGCATACGTGAACTGCACGGCGTTCACAGGCACCCCGAAACCGTCCGAGAGCCACTCTATCATTCGTTGCAGGGAGTCGTCTATGTCACTGCCTACCAGGATGATCCTTTGGCTGGCATTGATGGAAACCTGCTCCAGGTCAATGTCCTCGAAGCTGTCGCTGAGCGCGGTGTCCAGTGATTCCTCGCGCCACTTCGTGCAAATCGCGTCGAGGCGATCCACGTCCCACTCGGCGACATCCGCAGCATAGTCCAAGGCTTGGGCCAGGGCCTCGCGTGGCAGCCTGCCTCGCTTCAACTCAACGATGACAGTGTTGCCATCGGAGTCAATGGCGAGGAAGTCCAGCGGCCCCGAGCGCGTTTGCACCTGTTCGCCGATGATGATCAGGTCGTCGCCTAGCAGCGCCGGGTTGTCCGCGAGCCAGGCCTCAAGGTGCTCGACTTCTTTTCGCCCGGCTTCATCCATCGAGGTCTCGACCGACACGAGCTTCCCGTCCTGAATCTCCCATACTCTCACTTGTCTGGACATGCGCAGTGCCTCCTCGGGTCCAGCCTCAGACGCATCTTGTCAACGCCGCGCTCCGAGTACGCTGTACTCCTCCAACAGCCGCAGGTAGACGTGATACTCCTGGAATGATACGCCCGGCGGGGTCTGATGGTCAACCGAGGGGATGAAGCGCCCGGACCTCATGACCGGCAGCAGCCGCTCGAACTCCGCCCGTATCGCCGCCTCGCCGCGCGTCATCACCATCTTGTCATAATGCCCGATCATGATTGCCTCCGGGTGCCGGCGACGTATCTCCATCGCGTCAACCCCCGCCTGTCGCTCCAGCGGCAGCACCCCCCTCGCCCCCACCCGCTCCAGCCAGGGCATCATCTCGGTCACGTCGCCGTCACTGTCCACGATGAGCAGACTACCTATCTCCTCAATGGCCGGGACTACCTGCTCATAGTACGGGGCCAGGAACTCGTCAAAGAACGCCTCCGAGAGCATCGGCCCATGATTGTACGACATGTCCTCGGCGAAGGTCACGAACTCCGGCGTGAAGATGGCCCCAAGCTGGCGTATGACCGCGATGCTGTGGTCCGCCAGGTCCTGGTTGATGCGGTGCATCAGCTCCGGATGGTCGAAGAAGGCGTAGAAGTGGCCCTGGATGCCGAAGAGTCGCCTGGGGAACCAGAAGAAGCCGTCCACGGTCAGCCACAGGACCACCTCGCCCCGATCGTGAGCCTCGAACACCGGAGCAAGGGATTCCGCCAGGGCATCCACGGGCGGGTAGAGGTGCTGCTTGAGTTCAGCGTAGTCGTCAGCGTCGCGCATGATCTCGCCGCCATGCCGCGTCGGCCGCGGGCAGGTCGGCGCCAGCGGGTTGACCCTCACCTGCCGAATCGGATCGAGGCCCAGGTACGCCCCCACCTCGTTGCGGTCCATGCCCGGCGGCAGGCCCTCCTGATACCACCGGTCAAGCGTCTCCTGCCACCAGGGCGCCCACTCGACGCGCGGCAGGCGGTCAACGGGCTGGCCCAGCAGGGCGGACCGGAAACGTTCGACGTTGGTCATCGGCCATGCCCCCGACCTTCGCGGAGCGCACGTCGTCAAGCCAGGAAAACCTACCCTACGGGTTTCGTCGGCGCATCTCAGCGTAGGCCAGAGCGTCCTCATGGCGGGTGTCGTAAGGCTCGCCCCCGGAGGGCAGCATCCCCTGCTCGATCATCTCCTCGAGCGGGCATTCGCGCTTGTCATACGGCATCTCCACGCGCCGCCGGCTCCTTGCTGACTCATAGATGGCCATCATGATCTGCTGGCTCACGAGCGCGATACGGCCCGCGTTGCGGTGCTCCGGGCCGCCCTCCATCCACTCGATAAGCTCCCCCAGGTAGGTCGGCTGGGGCTTCATCTCGATCTCCTGCGCGCCCTCGGCGTTGATGACCGTCGCCCACTCGCGGTCGAACTTGATGATGCCCTCGGGACCGTTGATGGTGAACTCCTTGGCCTTCTGCCCGTCCACCATGTCTATCGAGAGGATCATCTCGGAGCCGCCGTCGAACTCGATGAGCGCGTGGGTCTTCTCCTCGCAGTACGAGCCGCGCTCGAAGCGATTCGTGTCCCGCTGAATCCAGCCGACCACGGCGCTCCAGGCTGGGTCGCCCAACATCCAGCGGTAGTTGTCTATCGAGTGCGAGCCGATGTTGAGCAGGCCACCCCCGGTGTTGTAGTGCATGCTCACCGGCGCGCCGATGGCGCCCTCGGCGATGAGCTCGCGCACCGCGCACAGGCCGGGCCGGAATCGGGTCTGATGATGCACCACCAGCTTGACGCCGCGCCTCTCGCACTCGGTGACGGCATCCATCGGCCCGCCCAGGTCCTCCCCCATGGGCTTCTCGGAGATGATCGCCTTTGCGCCTGCCTGCGCGGCGCTGATGGTGATCTCCGGGTGGGTGCCGTTCCAGGTGCAGACGCTGACGATGTCGGGCTGCTGCTCCTCCAGCATTTCCTCGTAGTCCAGGTAGCGGTCGGGTATCTCGTGCTTGTCACAGAACTCGGTGAGATGCTCCTCATTTATGTCGGCGCCAGCGACGATCTCCGTACGCTCGTCGCTCTTGTAGTATCCCGCGTGTGTGTTCGCAATCCCGCCGGTCCCGATGATCGCTGCGCGATGTGTCTCGGCCATCGCCATTCTCCTTTGTCAGCATCTGTGGACAGGTGATCCACCTTCGCCGAGGCTACGGCGGACAAGGGGCACCTGTCCTACTCCCGGCGCATAGTGGGACAGACGCCTCGTCTGTCCGCCTACGGACAGGTGAGGGCACCTGTCCTACTCCCGGCGCATAGTGGGACAGACGCCTCGTCTGTCCGTCTACGGACAGGTGAGGGCACCTGTCCTACTCCTGGCGCATAGTAGGACAGACGCCTCGTCTGTCCGTCTACGGACAGGTGAGGGCACCTGTCCTACTCCCGGCGCATAGTAGGACAGACGCCTCGTCTGTCCGCCTACGGACAGGTGAGGGCACCTGTCCTACTCGTGGCGCCTAGTAGGA
>JALGVE010000111.1 GCA_029820045.1 Candidatus Zipacnadia bacterium
CTTGGCGAAGGGGGGTGCCCCGCCCGCCTGCGGCGCGCCACGGGTGCGCGCCCTACATACGACAGCGGCGCCTGCGGTCCCGCCGAGGCGCGATCGGCGCAATACCCCGGCGAGGCCGTGGAGCGACAGGGCAAAACCGATGCTCCTGCAGATGAAGACAGGACCATCTTGTTAGCCCGCATTATTCACGAGTTCACCCTCCGGGCCTATCCAGGGCGGTGGGTCGTTGGGGACTGACACCATTTCGGGCGTTCCCGCCCATGGGCGGGACCCGAAATGGCTGTCTGTCCCCCTGTAGGGGTGGCTGAGGCTCGCCCAACACACTGCGCTATCGGCGGAAATGGCGGACAGTGCGCGACAACCACAGCAATCCCGCCCGCGGGCGGGATCCGCGATTCCCGCCGCCCCGCATGCCGCTCATGAATAATGCGGGCTAATCGAAACCGCGTGAGAGCGGCCTTCCCTCGTGCAGAGCCACGGAGGGAATCCGCTCCCGACGGTGAATGTACCTTTACTCTGAGCGACGATGACAAAGGGGTGCGACATGATGAAACGTATTGGCATTGCTGCGGCGCTGGCGGCTCTGGCGATCACATTCACGGGATGCCCGCAACCGTCGCAGGAGGTCGGACCCACCGGAGAGCCGCAAGCTACCGGCGCTAAGACGAAGATCCGCTTCCTGGGGATGGAGTATGACACCAACACCCGCCCCTTCATGAAGAAGCTGAAGAAGAGCTTCGAGGCGGCCAACCCTGACATTGATCTGAACATCGAGGTCATTGACTGGGACGCGGGCCGCGACAAACTCTCCACGCTGATCAACGCCGACAACGCGCCGGACCTTGCGAACATAGCCACCATCTGGCTGCCCGAGCTGGTGAGCCTTGAGGTGGTGCAGCCCCTCGACGAGTTCGTGAGCGACGAGATGCGCGCGCGCTTCATCCCCAAGACCCTGCGCGGCGCCTCGTACCAGGGGAAGCTCTACGGCCTGCCCATCGCCGTCTCCGCGCGGGCGTTGTACTGCAACAGCAAACTGCTGAAGGCTGCGGGCGAGAAGCCGCCAGCCACCTGGGACGACCTGCTGAGGGTCGCCCGGAAATGCCAGGACCCCGCGAACCACGTCTACGGCTTCGGCGTGCAGGGCGCAAAGACCGAGACCGATGTCTACTGGTACTACTTCCTGTGGGCCAACGGCGGCCGCATCCTCAACGAGGACAAGACCAGGGCCACCTTCAATTCCCCGGAGGGGGTCGAGGCGCTTCAGTTCGTTGTTGACCTGATCCACAAGTACAAGGTGACACAGCCGGATACCACCGCCTACGATCGCGAGGACCTGCAGCCCCTGTTCAAGTCGGGCAAACTGGCGATGGTCATCACTGGCCCCTGGTTCTGGGGAATGTTGGAGAAGGATGTTCCCGACTTGGAGTACGAGCTGGCGCCGATACCCAGGCGCAAGGAGCAGGTCACCATGGCGGTGACCGACAACCTCATCATGTTCAAGAGTTGCAAGGACAAGGAGGCTGCGTGGAAGTTCGTGCAGTTCTTCTACGACCCGAAGTTGCGGCTCGAATGGGCCAAGACGTTCGGCATGTTACCGGAACTCAAGGAGGTCGCGGAAAGCGATTACATCAAGAGCAGCCCGCAGTGGAGCCTGCTCATGAGCCTGCTGCCGGACGGGCGCTTCGTGCCGCTGCACCCGCGCTGGACGAAGATCTCGGACGAGATCAGGTTGGCGATGGAGGAGGCCCAACTTCAAACGAAGTCGCCCAAGCAGGCGCTTGATGACGCCGCAGAGCGCGTGAACGCTGTCCTCGCCGAGGTCGAGACGGCTCCGAAGGGCGGGTAGGCAGGGGCGGGCACCAGTGTGGCGCATACTATTAGCATCCAAGAGAGCATAGTATGAGTATGCCTTAGACAAGCGTACCCTCGGGATGCTCTTGACATACGATGTTATATGCAATAGAATGCCATGTGGAGGTGAGTGCGGTGCGCACCACGATAGACCTGCCTTCTGAGTTGCTGGATGAAGCGATGGAGTTGGGTGCCACACGGACAAAGAGGGAGACCGTAATCGCTGCGCTTCGGGAATACGTCCGGCAACGTCAGAGGGAGCTCTTGATGTCTGAACTGGGGCACTACAAGTTGGACATGACGCCGGAGGACCTGGAGAGGCTTCGGGCTGATGACTAGGCGCCTGGTGCTTGCGGACGCCTCTGTGCTGATAGAAGCGGTGCAGGAGCAGGGGGACGAGATCGCCAGGGAGCGAGTAAGGCAGCTTCTCGCCGAGGATCGGCTCGCCGTGTGGGAAGTGACAACTGCGGAACTCCTTGTTGGTGCGCGAAACGAAAGCGACTATCAGCGTCTCAGCGACAGGCTCCTGGGCATTCACATGCTGCACCCACCGGAGAATGTCTGGCTCCGGGCTGCGCGGCTCGGCTATGAGCTGCGTCGCCAAGGGCACACGGTTCCATTGGCGGACCTGGCGACTGCTATTGTCGCCATGCATAACGACGCGGACCTACTGCATCGGGACAGACACTTCTCAGTGATCGCAGGAGCCTCCAACTTGCGGGAGGAGTACGTAGGTCCGCCGTGTCCTGAACAGTAGTCCTCGAGGTCGAGAGACGTCGGAGGCTGCGCCGGTACCGAGGAGTGCAGGCCCCCCAGCCGATGAAGCGATCACGAACCAACCTCATTGCTGCGTTGTGCCTGGCGCCGAGTGCGGTGCTCTTCATCGGCGTCATCTTCTATCCCATCCTCCGCACCCTGTACGCCTCTCTGTGCGAGGTGGACAAGAAGGCCCAGCCCGTGCGCTTCGGCACGCTGGAGAACTTCCGCGCCATCTTCACCAGCAAGGTGTTCATGGGGGATATCATCCCGCAAACCCTCATCTGGACCGGCACGGTGGTCGTCGGGACGCTTATCATCGCGATGTTCGTGGCGATGGCGCTGAACGAGCAGCTTCCCGGCCGCCGGTTCATGCGCGCTACCGTTCTGTTGCCCTGGGCGACCTCGCTGGTGATAACGGCGGCAATCTTCAAGTGGCTGCTGCACCCGACGCAAGGGCCGATCAACGGGCTACTGGAGGCCTGGGGGGCAATGGCTACGCCACCGGCGTGGCTGGCGCGGCCCGACTTGGCATTTGCCTCAGTCATCGCGGTCGGCATCTGGGTCTCCATCCCCTTCACCTCGACGGTGCTGCTTGCCGGCCTGCAGGCGATCCCCGACGAACTCTACGAGGCGGCGGTGATTGATGGCGCGTCGCGCTGGCAGAGGTTTCGGCTGGTGACGCTGCCGCTGCTGAGGCCGGTGATGCTGGTCGCGGTGCTCATCAACGTCATCCATGTCTTCAACTCCTTCCCGCTCATCTGGACGCTGACCGAGGGCGGGCCTGCCAACCAGACGCATATCATCGTGACCTACCTCTACCGCACCGCCATCTGGCAGCGGGAATATGGCCAGGGCTACGCGATGGCGGTCGTGACCTTCCTCTTTCTGTTGATCTTCGCGGTGGCCTACACTCACTTCTTCGCACGCGAGGAGGTGGAGCAACTGTGACCTCTCGCCGCGTGCGGGCGTTCTTCCTCATCGGCATGGTACCGGTCATCACCATGATTCTGTTCCCGTATGCGATGATGCTCTCGGGCGCGCTGAAAGGTCCCGATGAGATCGCCTGGGAGAAGTTCACGCTGCTGCCGAAGCACCCGCTGCCGAGCAACTTCATCCAGGTCTTCCACGAGATGCCGCTGGCGCGCTTCTTCCTGAACAGCATCATCGTCGCGGTGGGCGCCACCCTCCTGAACATTCTGTCCGCCGTGCCGGCGGCGTATGCGTTGGGGAGACTACGCTTTCCCGGCCGGCGCCCCGCGCTGTTCGTGATCCTGACCACGCAGATGTTCTCGCCCATCGTGCTCATCATCGCTCTGTTCTCGCAGTTCACGAGTTACGGCCTGCTGGAGGGAGCGCGCTGCTACCTCGCGCTGATTCTGGCCAACGCCGCCTGCTCCCTGGCCTTCAGCATCTGGCTCCTGACCGGGTACTTCTCGACCGTGCCCGGGGAGATCGAGGAGGCCGCGCTCATTGACGGCTGCACCCGCATGCAGACGCTGCGCAAGGTGCTCCTGCCCATCTGTAAGCCGGGGGTGGTGACGACTATCATCTTCGCCTTCATCGCGGCCTGGAACGAGTTTGTCTTCGCGCTGACCTTTGTGCCCAGCGACGAGTTCCGGCCGCTGACGGTGGCGATACCTAGCTTCATCGGACAGTACGGGACCCAGTGGCAGTTCCTGATGGCGGCGTCCTTGCTCGCAACTGTCCCCGTGCTCATCCTTTTCCTGACGGTCGAGAAACACTTGGTGAGAGGGCTGACCGCTGGTGCCATCAAGTGAACGCGCCCGCGTGGGCCCGCTGCTAGCACGAGAGAGCGTGTCGTGGCCTCTCGCGTAGGTCGGGCTTCCAGCCCGACTCGTTGGTCGTCTCGACGACAGGTGACGGTGTCGGGCAAGCACGCCCAACGTGTGCGAGGGCCGAAGGGCCTCGTCCGGCACAGGCCGAACCTCGAGATCGCCTATCCAAGGCGTTCGCTGTTACCTGCAAAGGAGGAATCCTGATTGCCCGATCAGCGCTCCTACGACAAGTCGCTGGAGCTATGGAACCGCGCGGTTCAACTGATACCGGGTGGCTCACAGACCAACAGCAAGCGCGCCACGGCCTACGCGCCGGGCGCATACCCCATCTACGCCGAACGCGCGGAAGGCGCCCGCATCAAGGACGTGGATGGGAACTGGTACGTTGACTACGTGCTCGGCCTCGGCCCGATAACGCTCGGGTACTGCTATCCCGCCGTGGACGAGGCCATCGCCGAGCAGCTCCGCAAAGGCATTATCTACGGTCTCCTCAGCCCCCTTGAGGTCGAGGCGGCGGAGGCGATTCGCGAGGCCGTCCCCTGCGCGGAGATGGTGCGCTTCCTCAAGGGTGGGTCCGAGGTCACGACCACCGCCGCTCGGATTGCCCGCGCTTACACGGGCAAGGAGCTGATACTCAACTCGGGCTACCGGGGTTGGGCGGACACCTGGACGGCCGCGCTCGACCGCGAGCGACGGCGCGGCGTGCCCGAGTGCCTGACCTCCGTCATCAAGTCCTTCCCGCGCGACGACCTGGACGCCCTGCGAGAGCTGCTGGAGGAGCACAAGGGCGAGGTGGCCCTGGTCTTCCTGGATGCGGCTTCGGGCACGGCGCCGCCGGAGGGTTACATTCAGGGCGTCCGCGACCTCTGCGATGAGTACGGTGTGCTGCTGGCCTTCGACGAGATCGTCACCGGCTTCCGGCTGGCGCGAGGTGGGGCGCAGGAGTACTACGGCGTGACCCCGGACCTCGCCTGCTTCGCCAAGGGCGTGGCGAACGGGATGCCGCTCGGAGTGGTCTGCGGCCGGGCCGAAGTCATGCAGCTCGCCAAGGACCTCGTTATCAGCGTCACCTACGGCGGCGAGGCGCTGTCGCTGGCGGCGGTCGTGGCTGCACTCAAGGAGTACCAGGCCAAGCCCGTGCACGAACACATCTGGCGGCAGGGCGAGCGGCTGATGGCTGGCTTCGACGCCCTGGCCGAGAAGCATGGCGTGCCGCTCGCCTGTCACGGCCTCGCGCCCATGAGCAGTCAGCGGATTAC
This sequence comes from Candidatus Zipacnadia bacterium, assembly GCA_029820045.1. Lineage (GTDB taxonomy): Bacteria > Armatimonadota > Zipacnadia > Zipacnadales > UBA5352 > JALGVE01. The sequence goes on from JALGVE010000111.1 coordinate 5,666, forward strand.
CTACGAAGACGCGGAACTCTCGGCGGATGTCTGGACGCTATTACTACAGGAGATGGCGACACGTGGGGTGCTGATACGCCGCGGCGGATTGCTGTTCGTCACCTACTCGCATGGCGATGAAGAGGTGGAGGAGACGCTTGCGGCCCTCGACGAGAGCCTTGCGGTGATCGCGGAGGCCGTCGAGGAGGGGAAGGTCAAGGACGTGCTCCGCACCACGGATATCGAGGAGAGCTTCCGCAGGTTCTGACGCCCTCTAGCGGCTAGGTCGGGCTTCCAGCCCGACGCCGTTCACCATCACGGAACCGACTGACGAGTCGGGCGGGAAGCCCGACCTACGCGTTGCCGGTTGGGAGTCACATGGCGCGCGGCAACAGCGAGGTGGGACTATGCAGATGCTCGTGACCGGCGGCGCGGGCTTCATCGGCTGCAACTTCGTGCGGCATGTGCTCGCGGTAGATGAGGACGCGCGCGTTCGCGTGTTCGACAAGCTTACCTACGCCGGCAACCTGGAGAACCTCGCCGACGTGAGCGATGACCCGCGCTTCGAGTTTGTGGAGGGCGACGTCTGCGACCTGGATGCCGCCCACGCAGCGATGGCGGGCATTGACACCGTCGTGCACATGGCCGCCGAGAGCCACGTGGACCGCTCCATCATCTCGGCCGAGGCCGCGGTGCGGACCAACTTCGTCGGGACCTTCACGATGCTGGAGGCCGCCCGCGAGGCGGGCGTCAAACGCTTCCTGCACATGTCCACGGACGAGGTCTACGGCGCGTGCCTGGGCGAGCCGTTCACGGAGAACGACCCGCTCAATCCCCGCAACCCGTACTCCGCCAGCAAAGCCGGCGCGGACCGGTTGGCGTACTCGTACTTCGTCACCTACGACCTGCCCGTGGTGATCGCCCGCGCCGCGAACAACTACGGCCCGTATCAGTACCCGGAGAAGCTTATCCCGTTCTTCGTCTACCGCGCGCTCAATGACGAGCACCTGCCGGTCTACGGAGATGGGATGCAGGTGCGTGACTGGCTGCAGGTGCGCGACGATTGCCGCGCGCTGCTGCTGCTGCTTGAGCAGGGCGTCCCCGGCGAGGTATACAACATCCACGGCGGCAACGAGCGGCCGAACCTCGAGACGATACGCCTCATTCTCGACGAGCTCGGCAAACCGGAGAGCCTCATCAAGCACGTTGAGGACCGCCCCGGCCATGATGTGCGCTACTCGATGGACGCCGCCAAGATCATGGCGCTGGGCTGGCAGCCCGAGGTGTCATGGGAGCAGGGCATTCGGGAAACGGTGCGCTGGTTTGCGGAACATCGAGAGTGGATGGAGCGGTCCGTCGCCCGCGGGCGGGAGTACTTCGAGCAGTGGTACGCCGGACGGTAGGCGGACCACCGACCACCGACCAACGGCGAACGGCACGGCCGGCACGCAAGTCGTTCGTGCGGGCAGACGCCCCCGTCCGCCCCATTACGCGGGAGGCGGGTCGTGTATCATTAGTTCTGCAAAAAGGGATTGAGCCATGGTATCTCCTATAGGGTTCGCTAAAGGCAAAGCGAAGGAGAGATGACCATGGCTCGTAAGCAGTATAGCCCAA
>JALGVE010000112.1 GCA_029820045.1 Candidatus Zipacnadia bacterium
GTCTCCTTGAGCTGTTCGATGATCGGGATGTGCTGCGGGCACTTCTCCTCACATTCCCCGCACTCTATGCACGCATCGGCCTGCAGCAGACCGTCCTTGTTGTCCGGGCCCAGGCGCGCGTACTGCTGCTTCGCGAGCTCCGTCAGACCCCAGACGCGGTGCAGGTTCATCGCCGCGAACGCCTGCGGGATGCCCACACCATTCGGGCACGGCATACAGTAGTTGCAGCCCGTGCAGTAAAGCTCGGACAGCCGCTGGTTCTCCGCGAGCGCCTGTTCGATAGCAGCGAGTTCGTCCGCGGTCAAAGGCTCAGTCCGGCTGCAGGTGGCAACGTTCTCCTCCACCATCTCGAGGGTGTTCATCCCCGACATGGCGACAGTCACGTTCGGGTTCGCGAGCACGAAGCGCAGGGCCAACTCGGGCGTACTCCTAGCGTCAGGCACAAGCTGCCGCAGCTTCTCCGAACTCATACCCAGCCGACCGCCGCCCACCGGTCCCATCACCAGCACGCTCAACCCCTTCTCCCCGGCGTGGGCAATGACCGGCTCATTCCGGCGGTCCAGCAGATTGTATTGAACGATGATGCTCTCGAAGATGCCCTCGTCTATCAGGCGGATGATGTTCTCGGGCGTGTCGTGCGAGGAGAAGCTGAAGTGACCGATCAGGCCCTCGTCGCGCGCCTTGATGGCCTCCTGCAGCCCACAGCCCTCGGGCTTGAAGTCGTTGATGTACTTCTCCCAGGTGACCGAGTGCACAAGCTGGTAGATGTCTATCTTGTCCACGTCCAGACGCTTGAGCGAGTTTTCCAGATTCTCACGCCAGTGGGCTGCGCTGCGGTCCCTCGGAGCGTTCTTGGTGGAGATGTAGACCTCGCTTCGGCGTCCCTTGATGGCGCGGCCTACGAGCACCTCGCTGTGGCCGGCCTCCGCGCCCGGCTTGGCGCTGCGATAGCCCATGGCAGTGTCAATGAAGTTGACGCCCAGGTCCAGCGCGTGGACCATGCACTCGACGGCGTAGTCATCGTCCGCGGGCAGCCGCATCGCGCCGAAGCCCAATGTGGAAAGCTCCATGTCGGTGTTGCCATATCGTCTGTACTGCAACTGCATCATCTCCCTTGTCCCATAAGCATAAGGCTGTGGGCCAGGGCATAATTGTGCCTGTGCCCCGTGTAGAAGGCGAAGACGCGTCCCAGCACCGGCCTGCCGAGGAGGTACAGGTCTCCGAGCAGGTCCACGAGCTTGTGGCGGGCGAAGGCATTCGGCAAAGCCGGCTCCTCAGAGAGGTGATCCGCGTAGACCACCAGCGCGTTCTCCTCACCTCCCCCGTTGAGCAGGCCCGCGGCACGCGCGGCCTGGGCCTCTTCGAGGGTAAGGAAGGTCCGCGCGGGCGCAAGTTCCGCCGCGAAGTCACCGGTGTCCGGGCAAAAGGAGGCGAACCCTGACCCGATGAGCGGATGGTCGTACTTCAGCGCGTAGGCGAACTCCGCCGGCTCGCCCGGCGCGGCGAAGAGAGCCATGCCCTCATCAGCGACCATGACCGGCTCCTCTACGACCAGCGGGCCCAGCTCAACATCTGACCTTGCGACGCCAGCCTCCTCAATAAGCGAGAGCAGCGGCAGCGCGCTCCCATCAAACATCGGCACCTCGGGGCCGCTCAGCAGAATCCGGGCGTCGGTTACGCCCGCAGCGCCCAGGGCGGCCAGCAAGTGCTCGACGAAGACGACGGCCGCCTCACCCTCGCCGGACACCGTGCAGCCGGGGCCGGGACTCGAGTGAGCCAGGTCCAGAGGCCACTCCTGGCCCAGGTCCGAACGTGCGAGCATGAGGCCCTGGCCGATCTTGGCCGGCTCCATGACCAGCTCGATCTCGCGTCCGCTGCGAACGCCCAACTGGCGGGCGGACACGCGACTGCTGAGAGTGGCTCTGTACATAGAGGCTATCACCCGGGCGCCGCCCCACTGCCGGGGCCCTCTACTCACCCAGCAGAGGGTTTGCTCTCGGCGGCCTCCGCGGCGGAACGCAAGCGCTCCGCTGGGAAGGAGGCTCTACTACGCCAGCCCCGGCCCGCCGTGGTCGAGGCAATAGTTCAGTAACTCGCTTCCAGCAATGCGATCAGGTCGTCGCGGCTGACCTCGCAGGGCATCTTCGCGATCCCGTGCGTCATGTAGCGAAGAGCATCGTCGGCAAGCGCGGGTAGCATCTCTCGCTCGACACCCAGCTCGGACAGGCCGGTGTCCAGCTCAATGCTCCGCAGGAGCCCCTGTATTGCGGGGGCGGCCATGCGGGCCGCGTCCTCAACGCTGGCGCCGGCGACTTCGGCGCCGAGCAACTGTGCGACGCGCGCAAACTTCACCGGGTCGTAGCGCGAGAACGTCTCCGCATAGGGGACCAGCAGCGGCGCCAGCCCCGCGCCATGAGCGACTTCGGGGTAGTGCGCGCTGATAGGGTGCTCCAGGGCGTGCATGATGGTCGCGCCGCAGTTTGACAGCTCGTAGCCCGCGAAGACGTTGGCAAGCGACATGTGGTAGCGGTTCTCGAGCTTGTCGCCCTCGGCGTAGGCCAAGGGCAGCCAAGCGCCGACTAGCTCCATGGCCTTCTCCGCAAAGTGATCGGTGAGCGGCGTAGCCACGTTGGAGAAGTACCCCTCAATAGCGTGGCAGAAGACGTCCGCGCCCGTCGTCGCGGTAACGCGCGGCGGACAGGTCAGGGTCAGCTCCGGGTCGCAGATCCCGACGCGTGGGAAGATGTGATCGCTGCCTATGGCGTTCTTCATCTGCCTGCCGGTCACGGTCACAACAGCGAAAGGCGTGAGTTCGGAGGACGTCCCGGAGGTCGTCGTGGCGCAGATGATGGGGAGCGTAGCCTCGGTCGGCTCCGCTTTGTCCTCAGCCTTGAGGAACTCCGAGATCGGCAGGTCGTGGGTGGCGGCGATGGCGATGGCCTTGGCCGTGTCCATGGCACTGCCGCCACCGACCGCGACTACCACGTCGCAGTCCTCGGCGAGGGCAAGTTCTGCTCCCGCCGTTACGACTTCGTCGGTGGGGTTGGGTATGACGCGGTCGAAAAGGGCCACTGCCATCCCAGCGTCATCGAGATGGCTGAGCGCTCGGTCGAGCACCCCGGAACTGCGCACAGCCGTGCACCCGGTTACCAGAAGAGCGCGACTGCCGTGCTGCTTCGCGTGGTCACCGATTTCGTCGAAGGCGCCCGGCCCGAACACCAGCCGAACGGGGTTGTAGTACTTGAACTCAGTCATAGGCGAGACTCCCTACGTGGCATATTGTGGCACAGGCGGCACCGCCTGTGGACTTGCCGTTCTCCCGCACAGGCGAGGTCCTCATTCTCCAGAAATGCGGATGGTGCCGCAGGCGAGCGATGTCGTTGCTCTCCGGAGGGGCCGCACGAGCGTGCTTCTGCGACCGCAGAAGCACGCGAGGCCGGCCCGCGCACAACCACTGCACGTTGGTCTGCCCCAACGTGGCGTCGGAGTCGGGCTAGGAAGCCCCACCTACGCGGGCGGGAGACGCGGGCCGGCCTCGGACGCCCTCGCCTCGCTTCCGCGCGACTTCGGCGTCTTCGGGCGGCCCCTCCGCCACGGCGGCATGACTTCGCGACCGAGAACGGGGCGGGCGGCAGCCGTTCCTGCGAGCCCTGCCCCATTTCTCGAATGTGAGGAGCTCCCCCTCTGCCACGATGCGGCTCGCGCCGCCCGCGACGGGATACGATCCTTCGAACGACAGATATGTCAACGGCCCCCGCGCCGCGACAATCCTGTAGGATAGAGCCTCTGCGAACGGAACCGGCGGCTATTCGCGGCTCAACGGGAGCTTGACGCTCATCGTTGTGCCTACGCCGACCTCGCTTTCCACGTCAATGGTCCCGTCGTGGGCGGCGACGACGTCCTTGATGATGCGCGTCCCCAACCCGGTCCCGCCGGGTTTCGTACTGATCGCATCATCCGTAAAGAGCTTCTCCAGTACTTCCTCAGGGATACCGCTGCCGGTGTCGGCAACCCGGATGAGCGCATAGTCGCCCTCAGGCCATTCGCCCGCCGGATGGGCGCTGGTGATGATAGTGACGGTGTCTCCTTCCTCGCAGGCCTGGATGGCGTTGTTCACGAGGTTGTAGATGGCGTTGTATATCTGCTTGTCATCCACGGGCACCGGCGGCATGACGCCATCTGCCTGGGCCTTGAGGGTGACGCCAGCACTCTCCGCGACGAGGCTGAGCGGCTTCACCACGCGCTCGACGACCTCACGCAGGTCGAGCGGCTCGAAGTTCGGCTCGCTGACCATGCCCTTGATGCAGTCCGAGATCTCTTTGGTCCGCATCTGGACATTGTTGGAGCCGTCCAGGATGATGTCAATCATCTCGGCGTAGAAGTCGCGCACCTCGTCGGTGATCTCAGAGACAGACCCGATAAGTTGCTCATTCGGGTGCGCTTCCTTGACCTCGTCAAGCCTCTCGAACATGTCCTGCATCATGAACTGAAGCGTCTCTGCGCCCGTTTGCACGGGAGTGACCATGTTCTTGACATCGTGGCTGATATGCCCGACGAAGGTGATGACCTCCGCGAGTCGAGCCTGGTCGTGCAGGCGACTGGTCTCGATGGCGGTCGCTATGTGGGCGCCGAGTATCGAGAGTATCTCAACATCGCTCTCGTCGAATATGCCCTCATCCTTGTTGAGGACCTGCATGACGCCGATGGGCTCGCCCTCGACGCTCTTGAGGGGCACTGTAACCATGTTCTTCGTCTGATAGTGGACCTTCTCGCCGATGTCGGTGAGGTGCTCGCTCTCAGCAGTTACATCCTCGCTGATGCGCAGTTCGCCGGAGGCGAAGACGGCGCCGGCGATGCCTGCGTCCGGGTCCATCTCCATGCCGATAAGGTCGTCGGCGGTAGGCCCTACGACGTGAGTGAAGACCAGCTTCTCCTTATCAGGGTTGTGGAGGATAATGGAGCCCGCTCCGGCGTTGACAAGGTCCATCGAGACCGTCAGCGCCTCCTGGATCAGCTCGTCCGTGCGGACGATGCTGCCTAGAGCGCTGCTGATGCGGCGGATCGCCTCGATCTGCTCATCCCTGCGACGCAGTTCCCCCTCGAGCTGCTCAATTCGTTGAGCACTGCTCTCGGACATCGCAGAACCTCCCTGCCTCAGGCGTGCCAGATGGCGACGCCAGGAGCAGATAGTTGCGCAGAACGATCCCTCCGGCGCCTGCGGGCGAAGCGACCTGATACGCACCGTCAAGCTAGCGGGTTGGCTTCGGAGCAGGCTTCTGCGACCCGCCCGTCAGCCGACCCGGGCGAGGACCGAGCCGTAGACCCGCGGCGGCGGCTCGACGCGCCTCATCGTCCTTTCCCAGGTCCTTGAGAACGGTCGAGAGAGCCAGCCAGACGTCCTGGTTGTAAGGGTACGAACGGACCGCTCGCCTGAGTTCCCTTGCGGCATCTTCGCTCTTGCCCATCTTATGCAGGGCAAGCGCGGCGATGACGGCGGCACGGCCATCACCCGGATCAATGCTCATGGACTTCTGCGCGAGTTCTCGGACCTCGGGGAACTTGCGCCCGGCGGTCAGGAGCAACTCGGCCAGCCGCAGATGGGTCCGAGCATCTCCGGGGGCTATCTCAATGGCTCTGCGCAGATGAACCTCTGCCTCATCATACTTCTTACGCTGAGAGAGGACCAGCGCCAGGTTCGTGTGCGCGTCCAGGTCATCGGGAAGGACGCGCACTGCGTTGCGCCCGGCAGCCTCGGCCTTCCCCGGCTGGCGGTCTGCCATATATGCAATCGGAAGCCGGGTTAGGGCCCTCTGAAGACGAGGGTTGAGCTGGAGCGCCTTCTCGAACTTGGCGGCCGCCTTGCCCGCCTCACGCAGCATTCCGTAGAGCTCGCCTTGAAGCTCGTAGGCCTTGGCCGCCTTCGGCCGCAAGTGCAGCGCGCGCTTGATACACACCATCCCGGAGGTGGCATCCCCCAACTCCTTGTACGCCACGGCCAGACCGTATGCAGCCTCATAGGAGTCCTGGTCCAGGTCGGAGGCCCGCTTCAGGCAGACGTAAGCGTCGTGGAAGGACTTCTGCTCCAGGTATGCGTTGCCGAGAGCGACGAGCTTCTCCACCGAATCAGGATGCCGCCGTGCCTGAGCCTGAAGCTCAGCCAGGCTCGGCTCCTGCTGCTTGCATCCAACTACCGCCAGCACCACGCCAACGGCCATCACCACGAGCCACAGATGTCGAGCCAAGTTACACCCTCCGCCGACGCGCTAACGCCTGCTGTCAATGCGACAATACTACGACAGTTCGCAGGCGTATGCAAGAGCACAGGTCTCACAGTTGGCCTGGTCGGCCCGATCAAACCGGCCCTCAGCGATCCCGGCGATGGCCGCGCGCGCCCGCTCCAGGCTCTCCTGCATCAGCTCCTCGGGATCGAAGGGGGCAACGCTGTGCGCGTCGAGATAGACCAGCGCAGCGAGGTGCGGCAGACGCCCGCTGGTCGCGTGCACCGCGGCGCAGTAAAGCCCGAGCTGAAACCGATACTCCTGCAGGCGCGCCCCCTCAGCCCTCCCGCGGGTCTTGTAGTCAAGCAGGTAGGTCCTGCCCGCAGCGTCCTCGGCAAGCGCGTCTATCTTGCCCTCGAGGATGGCTCGCTCAAGCTTAACGGCGAACGGGACCTCGCTGCGCAGACGGACAGCGTCGGCGATCCATTCCGAATACTCATCCGACTCGAGGAACCAGCCAAGTCCCTCGGACAGGTCTTCACGCTGAGCTTCAGAGACGCGCATCTCCATGGCGCCCGGGAAGGTGGCAAGCGCCATCGCTTGCTCCAACTCAGATATGCCGTCGCGGCCGACAAGTTCCATCACGGTGTGCGCGAGTTCACCGCGGTCCGTGGGCGAGAGTTCCTCAAGCCGGGCCTCCGGCTCGATCCGCTCGGGCATGTCGTCCACATAGCGCAACTGATAGCGTCGTGGACATTCCAGATAGTTCGAGAGTGCCGTGACGGAGTACCGAGCGGTCTCCGGCTCCACCGGGGGCAAGGGCTGCACAGCGCTGCGCAGCCTCCCCTCCTCCCCGTGCAGCGTCGGGCGCTGGGCGGCGAGAGCCTCCGTCAGGTCGGCGAGGTCAGCCCTCTCAGCCCAGCGCGAGCCAGCCCCCACCGCGGGCGAGGGCTCCCTCTCAGGCC
>JALGVE010000113.1 GCA_029820045.1 Candidatus Zipacnadia bacterium
ACCTGCATTTCTGAAAGGTGATGAGGGCGTTGCCGTTGGAGGGGCCGCGTGAGGCCCCCGCGAGGGGGCCGAACTCGGCCCGCGTCTGCCGCCGGTGTAGGTCGGGCTTCCTGGCCCGACTCCGACGCTACCTTGGGGCAGACCAGGGTGCAGTGGTCGTGCGCGGGCCGGCCTCGCGCGCTTCTGCGGTCGCAGAAGCGCCCTCGGGCGGCCCCTCCGCACGGCAACGACGCCGCCGGCGCCTTCGCATGGTAACGACGGTGCCCGCCCCTCTGCACGGCAACGACGACGCCGGCGCCTTCGCACGGTAACGACGGTGCCCGCCCCTCTGCACGGCAACGACGACGCCGGCGCCTTCGCATGGTAACGACGGTGCCCGCCCCTCTGCACGGCAACGACGCCGCCGGCCCCTTCGCACGGCAACGACGGTGCCCGCCCCTCTGCACGGCAACGACGACGCCGGCCCCTTCGCACGGCGACGACGGTGCCCGCCTCTCCGCACGGCAGCGGCATCATTCGCCTGCGGCAGCACGTGCGTTTCTGGAGAGCGAGGAGGACGTCTGCGCTACGATACCTAGATGACGCCATCGTGGCCGATCCGCTTGTCCTCGAAGAAGCTGTCCCCGGGCACAGAGGGCATGGAGACCTCCAGGATCAGGGCCGGGCCTATGCCGGTAAAGGAATGTCCCGTGCCCGGCGGCATCACCAGCAGGTCGCCCTGCCGCATGACGCGCTCCTCCTCGCCGACCCTCATGCGGATGGCGCCTTTGAGCACGAAGAAGGTCTCGTGCTTAACCTCGTGGTGATGGTAAGGGCAGGTCTGACCGTCAAACACGAACAGGAACTTGCCGCAGTAGCCGTGCCCCTCCTCGTTGGCGACCCAGAACTCGGTCTCGCCGATCTCCCCGAAACGGTTGAGGCCGAAGTGAAGCGACAGCGGTTCAACCTCGGGCATGGTCAGGCCCCATTGCTCAAGCTGCTCGCGAAGGGCCGCAAGCGCGCGTTCGCGTTCGGGTTCCTGCAGCGCCACGTCGTCGTACTTGCCCACGGATTGCTCACCTCAAAGCGGAGGCTGAGGGCGCTCGCTCGGAGAATACCATGCTGGCAGCGTTCGTCAAGGCGTCAAGGGACCTGCGCAGGAGCATCGTTTCTAGCCCTGCCGCTCGTCGCCCTCGGCGGGGGCGACGCGCCGATCGCGCCTCGGCGGCACCGCGGGCGCCGCTGTCGTATGTAGGGCGCGCACCTGTGGCGCGCCCCAGGCGGGCGGGCCCCCCCTTCGCCAAGGCTACGGGGGACAAACAGGTCCCCGCCCTGCACCACAGCCCGAGCCTCGCAAAACCGATGCTCCTGGGGACCTGGGAGGCTGGCCGGGGAGCACCGGTCTTGGAGTAAGTCGGCTTGTGAGTAGTAAGGCTGAGTATTGTCAGGGGCCGATGGGGCAGGTACGGAGGGCAGGACTTCAGTCCTGCTCCGGCGATCGCTATCATAGTGCAGCCCGTGGCGGGGCTTCAGAGCCGCTGGTCGTTGGTTCACGCCTCGCCACCCACCTCTGCCTCCAACCGCTCGCACGCTGCCAGGGCGTTGCCATCGTCCGCCTCAAGCGCCAGCTCTCGGAGGCGCGGCAGTTGCCCTTTCAGGCTGCCGCGCTCGTAGTTGACGGCGATGAACTGCAGCATTTCGCGCAGTCCCTCCCCAGCCCGGTCCTGAGCCAGCGCGGCCACCAGCTCCCTACAGAACCCGTGCATGTAGGCGGACCGCTCGCGGGCCACCGCCTTTCCGGGTTCGGTGTTGAGCAGCGCCATCAACTCATCCTTGCGCGGCAGCCACTCGGCCATGGCGCCCACCGTTTCCTCAAGCGACGAGCCGTGTCCGGCCCGGATGGTGATGAACCGCCAGACGGCCACCAACCCGAAGTTCGCGTCAATGAGGTCGGCGTCGCCCAGGACCTGGTTCTCCATCGGATGCTCGGGGGTGTTGCCGCCGGCGTGGGTGGCGATGGCGGAGCATACCCGTTCAATCAGCGACGGCTCGACGCCACGCTCACCCAGCAAGCGCTCCGCCTCGATCGCTCCGGCCGCCGCGTGCTCCTTGCCCACTCGCTTCTCGATGTCGTGCAGCAGCGCGGCCAGCTCAACGACCTCCTCGTCCGCGCCCGCCTCCCGCGCCAGCCGCAGGGCCAGGGCGCGCACCCGCAGCGTGTGCTCGTAGGTGTAACCCGGCCAGTGGTAGCCCTCCCAGCCCGATGGCCAGTCTGCGAGCCGGTCGCGAACTACGTTTTCCAGGTCAGTGATCAATTCCCGCAAGGTTGGAGGGACATCTCCTTGCAAGTGTTATGAGTGTCGGTTGGAACTGCCTGTGTGCCAGGTTATGCGGCCCTTGTCCGAGGCTTCAGCTTCAGCGCATGCTTACTATTGCTTTCGCCACGCGGGTCGCCAACCCTCTTGGCGCCAGCCGCCGCTCCGCCCGTCAGAGGTCACGGCTCCTGCGGCAGAGAAGTTCATAGGAGGACGGCGAACGGGGGCGCTTCGCCGCTAACGCGCAGCGGCGCGAGACCATTATCTGAGAGGTGAGCGCAAGTGTCTGCACCCGAGTTCTCGTCCACCGAGCGAGGCCTCATCATCAAGCGCGGCGAGGTCAGCCTGCGCCTCGACTTCCTCGCCCCGGGCATCGTTCGCATCCGCAAGTACACCGGCGAAGAGCCGGCCATGCCGCCGCTTCTTCGCTACGGCTTCTTCAAGGGTGACTGGCCCGAGGTCGAGTTCGAGATTGAAGAGGCCTCGGACGCCGTGGTGGCCAGCACTGCGCTCATCTCGGTCATGCTCAGTGGTGACGGAACGCTGGCTATCAGGAACGCAGACGGCGACGAGCTGCTGCGTGAGGCCGAGCCTGCTTTGCCCGGCCCGCGGCCCGGCTTCCGGGTGCGCTTCGCCCTCCCCCCTGAGACCAGGTTCTTCGGCCTCGGCGATCAGACGCGCGAGCGCATAGACCAGCGCGGGACCAAGGGCGACCTGTGGATACGCAATGTCACCGGCTACATCCCCATCCCGCTCGTGGTCTCCAGCGATGGCTTCGGCTTGCTCTTCAACACCACCCGTCGGCTGTTCTTCGACTTAGGCGCGACCTCGAGCGACTGGTTCGGCTTCGAGGCCGAGGAGGCTTCGCTCGACTACTACTTCCTCTACGGCCCGACGCCGCCGGAGATCATGGATCGTTACACACAGCTCACCGGGCGGCCCATGCTGCCGCCACGCTGGGCGCTGGGCCTGTGGTTCATCTGCCGCACCCAGGCTGACGCCAGGGAGTTCACCGACGACTGCCTCAACTTCCGCCGCGAGGGCATCCCCTGTGACGTCATCGGGCTGGAGCCCGGCTGGATGGCGAAGAACTACGACTTCTCGGTCGACAAGGAATGGCACACCGAGCGCTTCCCGATCCCGTCCTACTCACGCGTGCGGCACACCTTCTTCAGCGCGGCCCGGCAGATGGGCTTCAAGCCCGGCCTCTGGCTGTGTTGCGACTATGACCTCTCCTACGAGGAGGAGCGCCATGTTGATCCCGCGCTCAAGGCCGCTGAGACCGACAGCGAGGAGGCGCGGGCGAAGGCCGCCTTCGCCGAGGGGCACGAGGTGGATGAACACCTCGGCCACCCGCGACGCATGGACCCGTGGACGCGGCCGGAAGAACCCTGGTTCGAGCACCTCAAGAAGTTCGTGGACGAGGGCGCTCACTGGTTCAAGCAGGACGGCGCCAACCAGGTGCTCGATCACCCGGACCGTCTCTGGGGCAACGGCATGACCGACGACGAGATGCACAACCTCTACCCTCTCCTGTACTCAAGGCAGATGTACCAGGGCTTCCGCGAGCACACCGGCCGGCGCACCTTCACCTTCACCCCGGCCGGCTGGGCTGGGCTTCAGGCCTGGACCGGCACCTGGACCGGGGACACGGGCGGGGAGGAGGGGCCGCTGGTCGCCTGCCTCAACTTGAGCCTCTCCGGCCACGGCCTCTCAACCTGTGACATGGAGGTCACGCGGCCTGAGGGCATTCACTTCGGCTTCTTTCTGGCCTGGGCGCAGCTCAGCTCCTGGAACTACTGGCGGCACCCGTGGCTACAGGGCGAGCGCTTGCAGGCCATCTTCACCGACTATGCTCGCCTGCGCTACCGCCTGCTGCCGTATCTGTACTCCTGCGCGTGGGAGGCGCACACGACCGGGATACCGATGCTCCGCGCCATGCCCCTTTCTTGGCCCGATGACCCGGAGAGCTATGCCTGCCTGCGGCAATACATGCTCGGCCCCTCGCTGCTGGTTGGCGGCTTCACGGAGCGCGTTTATCTGCCGGAGGGCGACTGGTACAACGCCTGGACCGGCGAGCGCATCGCGGGCGAGGGCTGGGTGGAGCCGACGGTTCCGGAGGACCGTGGCGGTCCGCTGCTGGCGCCCGCCGGTGCTATCATCCCGATGGGGCCGGAGATGGACTACGTCGGCCAACGACCCGACGATGAGCTGACCATCCACATCTTCGCCGGTACGCCGGGGCGCTTCGTGCTCTACGAGGACGACGGCAACAGCTTCGCCTTTGAGGAGGGCGGGTACCGGACTCAAGATATCAGCCACGAGCCGACCGAAGACGGCCTGCGCATAGTCATGGAGGAAGCCCAAGGCACCTTCGAGGGCGCGGTCGCCGCGCGCACGATTGACTTCATGATCCACGGGCTTGAGGAACCGTCTTCCGTCGAGGTCAACGGCGCCGCGCTCACCCGCAGCGACGAGGAAGAGGCCGGCACCTGGCGGTGGGGGAGCCATGGCGGCGTCCTATTCGTGCATCTCGGCGAGCGTGACCTGGAACGCATTGACCTGGTGATAAGCTGACTCAGTGATGTGAGACGAAGGGAGAACTAACCGATGCCAACCGAGGACCGTCCCAACTTCATCATCGTTTACACCGACGATCAGGGCTACGGGGACCTGTCCTGCATGGGTGACACGCATGTGCGGACCCCGCACCTCGATGCGCTTGCCGCCTCCGGTGCTCGCTTCATGGACTGGTACTCGAACTCGCCCGTCTGCTCGCCCTCGCGCGCCTCGCTGATGACCGGGCAGTACCCGGCGCACGCCGGTGTGCGCCGCATCCTCGCCGGGGCGCGCGACACCGTCGGCCTGCCGCCGGGCAAGCCCACCATCGCCAGCGCCCTGCGCGAGGAGGGTTACCGGACCGCGCTCTTCGGCAAGTGGCACCTGGGCGTCTCGCCCGAGGCCATGCCGCACAACTTCGGCTTCGATGAGTGGTTCGGCTTCCTGGCTGGGTGCATTGATTACTTCTCGCACATCTTCTACTGGGGCCAGGGGCGCGGCCTCGATCCGACGCACGACCTGTGGGAGAACGGTCAGGAGGTCTACGCGAACGGCCAGTATTTCACCGAGATGGTGACTGAGCGCTCCGTTGATTTCATCCAGCGCGCGGCCAGCGATGGCGAGCCGTTCTTCCTCTATGCCGCGTACAACGCGCCGCACTACCCCATGCATGCGCCAGCGAAGTACATGGACCGCTTCTCGCATCTGCCCTGGGACCGGCAGGTAATGGCGGCCATGCTCTCGGCCGTGGACGACGGCGTCGGCGACCTCGTGGCCGCCCTCGACCGCTACGGGCTGCGGGAGAACACCTTCATCTTCTTCTCCGCCGACAACGGCCCCTCGCGCGAGACCCGCAACTGGCTGGACGGCACCCCGGATCCTTACTATGGCGGCACTACCGGCCGCCTGCGCGGACACAAGTCCAGCCTCTTCGACGGCGGCATCCGTGAGCCGGCGATCATGAGCTGGCCGGGGCGCATCCCGGCGGCACAGGTCATCAGCGAGGTCGGCGTCATGATGGACATCATGCCCACTTTCTTGAGCGCGGCGGGCGCCGACCCCTCGACATACAATCTCGATGGCCTTGATGTGCTGCCGATGGTGGCCGATGGTCAGCCGAGTCCGCATGACGCGGTGTTCTGGGAGTATGGGGAGCAGACCGCCCTGCGGCGGGGGGACTGGAAGCTGGTGCTCAACGGCGTGTTCCGCGACAACTCGCCCGCGCCGGACCCGGTGCACCTGGCGAACCTGGCCGAGGACATGGGCGAGACCACTAACCTTGCGGAGGACCAGCTCGACTTCGCCTCTGAACTGAAGGCGACTGCCGAGCAGTGGCGGGCCGACATTGAGGAGTTCTGGCAGGAGCAGGGGTACGGCGAGTAGCGGATCGAGGGTGTCACGCCGGCCGCCTGCTGCATGCAGAAGATCGCGGAGATCCGGGGGTTCGCCAAGGTTACCCCGTGGGAGCGCCTGAGCGCTTCCCCGACACCCTTCTCGCACCACTGGTGGCAGCGGGTAGTCATCTTCCATATGAAGGTCATTGCTGCCCAGTCCGGAAGATACACTGGTACAGGACGTGATCGGGGTGCCTGGGAGGCAGTATGCGGATCGGAGTTGACTTGGACAACTGCGTCGCAGACCTCTGGCGCTGCGCACTTCCCCTATGCAACCAGTTCTTTGGGAAGGAAGTCCGGCTCTCCGACATCACGCAGTGGGAGATGTGGGAGTGCATAGGAGTGAGCAAAGAGGAGTTCATGGATTACCACGACGCATGCTTGGGGGGGGCTGTCGTCATTGAGCCCGTTACCGAGGCTCCTGAGGCGTTGCGTAGACTCAGCCAGGAAGGCCACGAGGTGACCATCGTTACGGCGCGCGACCAGAACTTCGGTGAGGAGACTGAGCGCTGGCTCGACGAGCATGGCCTAGGCGACATCCAACTCATGATGGGCCAGCAAGACAAGCGCGCAGCGGGTAGTTGGGATACTTTCGTCGACGATAACCTGGATGTGTGCCTGGACCTATCTCCCAGTGTGCCCTTGGTGTTTCTCTTCAATCAGCCGTGGAATCAGGCACGAAGCCTGCCCAGGGGGATGGTCCGCGTGTCATCGTGGAGAGGCAGCACCACAATTCGTGTGCGTCAGGCAGGGGATTGGGTTGAGGACCAGTATTGATCCCAGCGGTGATTGTCCACCAGCAGGCGAAGCGACAACAACGCCTCGGCGCCGT
>JALGVE010000009.1 GCA_029820045.1 Candidatus Zipacnadia bacterium
TTGTTAGCAGACCTGCGCCCTGACGGCTGCCTCGGTACCCGCCCGCTCAGACCCTGACAATACCCAGCCTTACTACTCACAAGCCGACTTACTCTAAAACCGATGCTCCTGGGCAAATGCGGCGCACGCACGAATCGTCGGTTGGTCAGTGAGGTGCGCGTCGTCCGTAGGTCGGAGCTCCTGCTCCCACTCGATGCGTAGTTGCCATGCTTGTCCAACACCAAACGAGTCGGAGCAGGAGCTATGACCTACAGGTCACGGCTCGTAGCGATAGAGCGTGTCCTTCCCCTTGAACGGCCACTTCTCGGGATCTGAGTAGAAGCTCGTGTCATCCCCTGCGCGGGACCTGATTCCTCCGCGCATGGAGGGACACCTGGCGCGCGCAGGGAAGGATGCGCCCACACGACACAAGCAAGGAGGTAAGCCACGTGAACGTCATACTGATCATCACCGACACCATGCGAAGAGATCACCTGGGCTTTTACGGAAACGAATCCATTCATACCCCGAACCTGGACAGGCTGGCGTCCGAATCCTGCATCTTCGAGAACGCCTACGCTGCAAGCTTCCCCACCGTGCCCAACCGCTACGACGTCATGACCGGCAGGTTCGGCTTTGTCGAGTTCGACTGGTCGCCGCTGCCCCCGAAGGCCACGGTCATCTCCGAGGTCCTCGGTCAGGCGGGCTTCACGACCATGATGATCGCCGACACCCCGCATATCCTTCAGCGCGGCTATCACTTTGACCGCGGCTTCTCCGGCTGGGAGTGGATCCGGGGGCAGGAGAACGACCGCTGGCGCACCGCGCCGAAGGACCCGGACCTGCCCGCCGCCCCGGAGAAGCTGCGCAGCCCCTTCAGCACTGTGAAGCAGCACCTGCGGAACACGGCCTCGCGGCGTTCCGAGGCCGACTGCTTCTGCGCGCGGACCATGGCGACGGCCTGCGACTGGCTGGAGGAGAACGCGGACCAGGACTTCTTCCTTTACGTGGACACCTTCGACCCGCATGAGCCTTGGGACCCACCGCAGTGGTACGTGGACCTCTACGACCCCGGCTATGAGGGCGAGGAGGTCAAGTATCCCGTCTACGGGCCGGCGGACTATCTTTCCGAGGCGGAGCTCAAGCACATGCGCGCGCTCTACGCGGGCGAGGTGACGCTGGTGGACGCGTGGGTAGGGCGGCTGCTCTCGCGCGTCGAGCAGCTTGGGCTGATGGACAATACCGCCATCATCTACACGACGGATCACGGCTTCTTCCACGGTGAGCACAACTTGACCGGCAAGTCCATCATCTGGGAGGGCGGCCACGCCGACGCGAAGCTGTATTCGGAGGTCGCGCGGATTCCGCTGCTGATTCGGCTGCCCGAGGGCCCGCGCGGAGAGCGTCTTGAGGCCTATGCCCAGCCGCCCGATTACGCGCCGACTATCCTGGAGCTGATGGGCGTGGAAGCTCCCGAAACCGTGCAGGGGATGTCGCTGGGGCCAATCATGCGCGGAGAGCAGGCGCAAACGCGGCCCTTTGCCATCACCACGGCGGGCCTCGCGCACGACCCCAGCGGCGGGCGGCCGACGACCATCACCGAGGGCGAGTGGTCGCTGATATACTCGGGCAGCCCGGATGCTCCCGTGATGCACCACCTGACCTCGGCGGTGGATAGCGTAACCCGCCCAGCGGCGGTGGTGACCGACAATGTGCCGTCGCCGGAGCTTTATCACCTGCCGACGGACCCGGCGCAGAAGTACAACGTCTACGAGGAGAGCCGGGACGTCGCGGTCAAGCTGCACGCGGACCATGTGAGGTTCCTGGAGAGCCTGGGGCTGGAGGAGGAGTACCTGAGGCATCGGAGGGGGTTGTGACGGGGAAAAGAGGGGGAGAGGGGGCAGGCATAACTCAGGGGGTATCAGAATCGGGTTCGTCTGAGCAGGAGCCGGCGAGGGACCTGCGGGCCTCAGCGAGAGCAGCGAGCAGCTCCCGGCGCAGGTCCTGAGCGGACGGTTCAAGCCGGGGGACGGCCTCGCCGTAGCGTCGGAGTCGGCGCGGAGAGAGGCTCTCCGCGATCTGACGGAGCCGTTCCAGCAGGTTCGAAGCCCATACTACAGTGTTGTTCCTCGGTTGGAGAGTCTCGTGCTCTGCGAGTTCCCGGGGTGCGTATTGAGCCAGGAAGTGACGCATCTGAGCCAGGCTATCGCGCACGGGAGCAAGCACAGCCTCAGCCTCATCAGCAGACAGCGGGGTCAAGGGGGCCCCGTACCCCGTAGGGGAGGTCCCGAGAAGCAGAGCGCCCTCGAGCTGTCTCGCGTAGTTGCAGGCTGCGATGTAAAGAGCCAGCAGGTGACGGCGCTGCTGGCGCCCAAGCAGGTCGGTGCTATCCTCGCCGGCAGTCGTCTGTGCAGGTTCCCTGTTCATTCCGCTCAGCCCGTGAGGGGTTCTCAGTCAGCGGCGCAGGCCGCCACGTCTCAGCATACAACGGGAGCAGCTCGGCCGAACGCAGAAACCCCTGGGCGTCCTAGCCGTCCAGGGGTTATCAGTCGGAAGGATTGACGGTTTCCGTCAGCAAGAACGTAGCCGACGGCGGCGAACCCCATCGCCTGCTAGCAGCTATTGTAGCGCATGCGGAGGCGGCCTGCAAGCCTGAGGCGGCGGCGCGGTGCATATAGAGATCATCGTTGGGGCGAGAGGCCGGTCATCGCAAAGGCAGGGTACCGTCATGGAGCGCCGCCCGAAGGCACCGAAGCCCTGGCGAAGGTGCCTGAGGCCGGCCCGCGACGGTCGCTACCCAGGAGCATCGGTTTTGCGAGGCAGGCTCGGGCTGTGATGTAGGGCGGGGACCTGTTTGTCCCCCGTAGCCTTGGCGAAGGGGGTGCCCCGCCCGCCTGGGGCGCGCCGCAGGTGCGCGCCCTACATACGACAGCGGCGCCCGCGGTGCCGCCGAGGCGCGATCGGCGCGGCACCCCCGCCGAGGGCGACGAGCGGCAGGGCTAGAAACGATGCTCCTGGTCGCTACCTGACAGGCTTGCGGCCATGCCTCGGCCAACCCCAATGCAGCGGTTGTTCGTGGGCCGGCCTCGCCCGCTTCCGCTACCGCAGAAGCGTCCTCGTGCGAGCCCTCCGTACACCAACGACCACGGCTCACGCGTCGCGCCGTCCCCATTCCTCAAACGCGACGAGGGCTCCTGGCGCACCGCCTGCGCCTCTTTGACAAGGGCGGGGGGAAGCCTTATAATGACCACGTTCGCAGCCGCCCGGGTAGTGAACCGGGGCGGCCATTTTCGTACCTCAGGGAGGGCTACCCGTGGCGAAGATCGAGCGCGCCTTGATCAGCGTCTCAGATAAGTCCGGCATCGCTGAGTTTGCTCAAGCAATCGCCGACATGGGAGTTGAGATACTCTCTACCGGCGGCACTATGAGGGTCATCGAAGAGGCCGGCGTGCCCGTCAAGCCCGTGGAGCAATACACGGGCTTCCCCGAGATGATGGACGGCCGCGTGAAGACCCTTCACCCGAAGATCCACGGCGGACTGTTGGCCCTTCGCGACAACCCCGAACATATGCGCCAGGCCGAGGCGAACGGGGTCGCGATGATTGACCTGGTGGTCGTCAACCTCTACCCCTTCGAGGAGACCATCGCCCAGGAGGGCACCACCTTGGAGGAGGCCGTGGAGCAGATTGACATCGGCGGGCCCTCCATGGTGCGCTCCGCCGCCAAGAACTTCCGCGATGTCACCATCGTGTGCAACCCGGATCACTACGACGAAGTCCTCGCTGAGATGCGCGAGAACGAGGGCGAGACCACGCTCGAGACCCGGCAGCAGCTTGCGTTGGAGGCCTACGAACACACTTGCCGCTACGATGCGGCGATCTCGGCATACCTGCGTGAGCAGTTCACGGAGGAGGCGCAGTTCCCGACCGTGCTGGCTCCGAAGCTCCGCAAGGTGACTGAGCTGCGCTACGGCGAGAATCCCCATCAGAGCGCGGCGCTTTACCAGGATCTCAATGCCAACGAGCCGGGCCTGGCGGGCGCGGAGCAGCTTCATGGCAAGGAGCTGTCATTCAATAACTACCTCGACCTCACCGCGGCGTTGGAATGCGCGCGCGACTTCGAGGACCCGACCGCTATCATCATCAAGCACCTCAACCCGTGCGGCGCGTCGTCCGCGGCGACGCTGGCGGAGGCCTTCGAGAACGCCTACCTGAGCGACCCGGTGTCGGCCTTCGGGTCGGTCCTGGGCTTCAACCGCGTGGTTGACGTTGACCTCGCCGAGGAGATCTTCAACGACGACTGGCTCCGGGAGATCGTCATGCCGCGCTTCTACGAGGAGAGCGGCAAGACCGACGTGACTGTGATCGGAGCCTTCGTGGAGGCCATCATCGCGCCCGGCTACGAGCCTGAGGCGCTGGAGATGCTCAAGGGCAAGTCGAAGAACATGCGCATCATGCTGCTGGAGGACTTCGCGCCCGAGAGCCGCAAGCTGGACCTCGATATGCGAAGCATCCCGGGCGGGGCTCTGGTGCAGAACCGCGACTACGAGAGCGTGCTGCCCGCGGACTTCAAGGTGGTCACCCAGGCGCAGCCGACCGAGGAACAGATAACCAGCATGGTCTTCGCCGACCGCATCGCTAAGCACGTCAAGTCCAACGCGATCGTGCTGGTGCAGGGGACCACGCTGGTGGGGGCAGGCGCGGGGCAGATGAGCCGCGTGGACTCGTGCATCATCGCGTCGCGCAAGGCCGGCGACCGCGCGCAGAGCGCGGTGCTGGCCTCGGACGCGATGTTCCCCGCGCGCGACGGCCTGGATGCCGCCGCTGAGACCGGCTGCTCGGCCATCATCCAGCCGGGCGGCTCCAAGCGGGACGAGGAGGTCATCGCCGCCGCCGACGAGCACGGCATACCGATGGTGATGACGGGCATGAGGCACTTCTGGCACTAACGGCGGTGAATGGGGAACGACGGACGGGAACGACTAACGGCAACGACCAACGTGCGGAGGGATACCCGTCGCAGCCGGGGGCAGACCATGACTGAAAAGGTCACTACGGAGTACGTCACCGTCACCCGCAACGATGAGGTCTATGAGTGCTTCCCGGATATGACCCGGCTGCCCTCGGGTGACCTCATGGTCATCTACCGCGAATCGGAATCTCACGAGGGCTACGAATACTGCAACCTGGTAGTACGAAGAAGCCAGGATGAGGGCGTGACCTGGAGTGAGCGGCAGGCGATCGTCGAGGGACCACGCGCGAAGGAGGGCAGGGAGTACGTCAAGTACAACTGCCCGCGCATCTGCGCGCTCAGTGACGGGCGAGTCGCGGCTATCTGCGACGAAAACGTCTTCGACGTGCCGCGGGAGCCGGAGAGGCGTCGCGACATCGTGATCTGGTGGAGCGAGGACGACGGCCGGAGCTGGTCCGAGCCGGTAAGGACGGGAATACGGCCCTGGCTGCCCGACAAGATACGGGAACTCAGCGACGGCACGCTGCTGCTCGGCGGGCAGGTAGTCAGGGACGACACGGGCCTGCTGACCTGGCACTGCTGCCGATCCGAGGACGGCGGGCAGAGCTGGTCGGAGCCGATCACCATCGCCGATGACGGGCAGTTCCACCACTGTGAGGGAAGCATCATTGAGTTGCCGGGCGGCGAGTTGGTCTGCTACATGCGCGAGAACTCGCACCAGGGATACCCCGGATACAAGTGCATCTCGCGCGATACGGGGCTCACCTGGGAGGGGCCCTACCGCACGCTCATGGCCGGGTGCGAGCGGCCGGTTGGCGGGATGCTCGAGAGCGGCAAGGTGCTCGTGACTTACCGGAGCAACATGCGGGGGGCTGCGTGCGGCAAGCAGAATCAGTTCGCCTACCTTGAGACGGTCGAGAGCGCGCTGGAGCCCGAGCGCAGCAAGCAGCAGGGCCGCATCCTCATGCTCGACCATGACAACAACTCGCGGCCGGATACCGGCTACTCGGGCTGGGCGCAGCTTCGGGATGGCCGCGTCCTGTGCGTCTACTACATCAAGCGCGAGGCGCCCATGGCATTCATTCGCGGCAGGTTTTTCTCGGAGGAGGACTTCTAGGCTCGGATACCCGATATCCGACGTCCGACATCCGACCAACGGTAAACGGCGAAGGGCAGATGAATCAGCGAAGATGAGAAGTCACACATACTTCCAGGCCAGGGGCGGTCCGGGAACGAGCCCCGCTCCCTCGCAGCCGGCCAAGCGCTGAGCCGGCGGGGAGCGGGGACCCAGGATGCCGCGGACACCGGCAGGCTGGAAGCCTGCCCCACGCGATGAATGAGAGATCCGGGGCTGTGTGCCTCGAGAAGAGGAGAGCAAACACAAATGAGCATGATGACCAGACCCCTGGCCCAGGCAGACACCGAGGTCGCCGACATAATCGCGAATGAACTGAAGCGTCAGCAGACTACGCTGATGCTCATTCCATCAGAGAACTACGCCAGCCGCGCAGTGATGGCGGCGGCGGGGTCCGTGCTGACCAACAAATACGCGGAGGGCTATCCCGGTCACCGGTACTACAACGGCTGCAAGTACTACGACGAGATTGAGCAGCTCGCGATTGACCGTGCGAAGGGCCTCTTCCGCGCCGAGCACGCCAACGTGCAACTGCATACGGGCACGCAGGCGAACATGTCAGTGTACTTCGCCATGCTTCAGCCCGGGGACAGGATCCTCGGCATGAAGGTGGAGCATGGCGGCCACCTCTCGCACGGCAAGAAGGTCAACTTCAGCGGGCAAATCTACGAGGCGCACTTCTACGGCGTATCAGGTGAGAGCGCCCTCATTGATTACGATGAGGTCCTGCAGGTCGCCAAGGAAGTTCGCCCGAAGCTCATCGTCGCGGGAGCGAGCGCCTACCCGCGCATCATTGACTTCCGGCGCTTCCGCGACATCGCCGACGAGGTCGGCGCCTACCTGATGGCGGACATCGCGCACATCGTGGGGCTGGTGGCTGCCGGCTCGCATCCGGATCCGGTGCCGGTGTGCGAGGTCGTCACCTCGACCACGCACAAGACGCTACGCGGCCCGCGCGGCGCCCTCATCTTGTGCAAGGAGGAGTGGGGGGAGAAGATAGACCGCGCTGTCTTCCCCGGCATCCAGGCCGGGCCGCTCATGCACATCATCGCGGCGAAGGCGGTGGCCTTCAAGGAGGCGCAAAGCCTGTTCTTCCGCGAGTACCAGCGACAGATCATCCGCAATGCGCAGGCGCTGGCCAAGTCGCTCATGGAGGAGGACTTCAACTTGGTCACCGGTGGGACCGACAACCACCTGATGCTGGTGGACCTGAGCAATAAGGAGATCAGTGGCAAGGATGCGGCGAACCTGCTCGAAGAGGCCGGGATCGTGGTCAACAAGAACTTGGTTCCCGGTGACCAGCGTTCACCCGATGAGACCAGCGGCATCAGGCCCGGCACGCCGGGGCTGACCACGCGCGGGATGCAGGAGACGGAGATGGAGCAGGTGGGGAAAATGATAGCGCGCGTGATTCATGAGGGGCGGGAGAAGCCGAAGGTCGTCACGGAGGTGCGCCAGCAGGTGCTGGAACTGTGCGAGGCCTTCCCGATCTACGAGCACCTGTGAGTCCGCGTTGATGATGCAATGGCGACAGGCCCCCCTCTGCGCCAGGGAGGGGGGCCGCTCATTGAGGGGGAAGGTTCGGCGAGAAGCTATGAGAAATGCGGGCGCAGTCCCGACGAAGGTCGGCCCCTCTTGCGGATAGCACAGTTCGGCGTGAGCAGAATCGGCATCCTCGGCAGAATACGCCGGGCAGATCCGCAACTGGTCGTATTCCTCGCCGCCGTGGCCGCGCTGGGCGTGACCAGCGGCATCTTCCAGACGACCTTCAACAACTACCTGCACGACACGTTCGCCATCGGGGCTGAGACGCGCGGGTGGCTGGAGTTCCCACGCGAGTTCCCCGGCTTCCTGGTGGCGGTCTTCGCCGGGGCGCTGTTCTTCCTGAGCGAGACGCGCGTAGCAGCGGTGGCAGCCGCCGTGACGGCCATCGGGATGGCAGGGCTGGGGCTGCTGGGCGAGACCTGGACGTGGATGCTGGTGTTCATGGTGACGTGGAGCATGGGCGGCCACGTGGAAATGCCGATGCGCAGCGCCATCGCCATGAGCCTGGGCACCAGCAACCAGCATGGTCGCCGCCTGGGGCAGGCGGCGGGCGCGCGAGTCGGGGCGACAGTTATCGGCGGGCTGTTCGTCTGGATCGTCATTGACTACGTCGGGGCGAACTACGTGCTGACCTTCATGGCCGGGGCTGCTACCGCGCTGGTCGCGGCCTGGCTGTATATGCGGATCAAGCCGATCGCACAGACCTCCCAACGCGCGAAGTTCGTCTTCAAGCGTCGCTACTGGCTCTACTACGTCCTGTGCACGCTCTTCGGCGCGCGCAAGCAGGTCTTCCTGACCTTCGCCCCGTGGGTGTTGGTCACGGTCTTCGGCGAGCCAGCCTCGACCTTCGCCAAGCTCTGGATCGTGACCGCGCTGCTGGGCGTCTTCTTTCAGCCGGCGCTCGGGAACCTGATAGACCTCTGGGGCGAGCGCAGGGTGCTCATGGTGGATGGGCTGGCGCTGGTGCTCATCTGCCTCGGGTACGGGTTCGCGCATAAGCTGGTGTTGGGCCACGGGGCGGTGTGGGTGCTGTATGTCTGCTATGTGCTCGACCAACTGCTGTTCGGAGTCGAGAACGCGCGCAGCGCATATCTCGCCAAGATCGCCGAGCGACCGGAGGACGTGTCCCCCTCGCTCTCGACGGGTATCTCGCTCAACCACGCGGTCTCGATGCTCATACCGACGCTGGGTGGGTACATCTGGGTGCGTTACGGCTATCCCTGGGTGTTCCTCGGAGCGGCGGGCGTGGCGACCCTGACCACCATCGCGTCCAGCCTGGTGCGAACCCCAAGCCTCCGAGAGGGGAGGGTAGATGAACTACCAGCAAGCGGTTGAGTGGCTGGAGAAGCTGGCGAACCCCGAGCGATACGGCTTCGGCGCCGACTTCGCGCGGCGGGTGAACCTGGAGACTACCCGGGCGCTGATGGCCGACCTTGGCAACCCGGAGCAGCGGCTCCGCGCAGTGCATATCGCCGGCACCAAGGGCAAGGGGACCGTGGCTGCCATGATAGAGTCGGTGGCGAGGGCCGCCGGGCACAGCACCGGCCTGTTCACCTCCCCGCATCTCATCTCCTGGCGCGAGCGCATTCGGCTAGACGGCGAGCAGATAAGCGAAGAGAGGGTGGCCGCGCTGGCAACGCGGGTGCGCCCCCCGACAGAGGCCCTGGAATCCCCGCAGCGTTCCGTCTCTCCCACCTTCTTCGAGGTGTGCACGGCGATGGCATTCCTGGCCTTTGCCGAGGATGGGGCCGACGTTTCCATCATCGAGGCCGGCCTCGGCGGACGGCTGGATGCCACGAATGTCCTGACGCCGACGGTCTCTGTGATCACCACCCTCGGCATTGATCACAGCGCGATTCTGGGCGACACCCTCAGCCAGGTCGCAGGCGAGAAGGCCGGTATCATCAAGCCGGGCGTCCCGGTCGTGAGCGCGGCGCAGGAGCCGGAGGGGGCGGCGGTCATCGAAGAGACTGCTGCCTCGCGTTCGGCCTCGCTGCACGTGGCGGCGCCGTTCGAGGCGGCCGGCAAGATCACGCCGGTGCGACCGGAGGACGTACCGCCGGGGGAGGCGCCGCGGCTCACGCAGCCCGCAAGGGGCAGCTTCGCAGGCGAGACCATCGAGGTAGCGCTCCCGCTTCTCGGTGAGCATCAACTCATTAATGCAGGCGTGGCGACTACGGCCTGCGAACTGCTCGCGGCGGCCGGGGTCAGCATCACCGCGCAGGCCGTGGTGAGGGGGCTGGAGAGTGTGAGCTGGCGGGCGCGCGTGGAGCTTGTCGAGGCGAGGCCTTGGCTGGTACTCGACTGCGCTCACAACCGCGAGTCGGCGAGGGCGCTGATGCAGGCTTTGCGCAGACATCTGGAGTTCGAGCGGCTGATCGTCGTGCTGGGGCTGTCGCACGACAAGGAGGCGGAGGCGATCGCGGAAGAGCTGGCCGAGGCGGAGCACGTGATAGTCACGCGCGTGGACACGCCGCGCGCGATGCCCACCGATGAGCTGCGCGAGCGGACCGAGGGCTACTGGCGAAGCTTGGAGGTCGTGGCGACGCCGCCCCAGGCGCTGGCGCACGCGCGAGAGATGGCTGGCGAGAGGGACCTCATCTGTGTGACAGGGTCAGTATACCTGGCAGGCGAACTCATGCAGCAGATGGGGAAGACCGAGCGCGGGAACAGAGCGTAATAAGCAAGGAGGCAATGAACATGGTCGCTGGTGAGATGGGCTTACAGTTCTGGGCCAGCTTCGGGCTGTGTGCGCTGGTCGCGCTGGCGGTCGCGGGATGCACTGAGGCAAACGGGAACGTCGTGGTGACGCCTGAGGAGATTGACGATGTGCTCGTCAATCCGGGCATGGGTTGGACGACGTTCCATCGCTTCAACAGCGATCACACCCCGGAGGAATACCCGAGGAGTTCCATCGCCTACTTCCGGTGGTACTGGGACGTGCTGGAACCCGAAGAGGGCAAGTACAACTTCGAGGTGGTGGACGAGACTATCGAGAAAGCGCGAGAGAACGGTCAGAAGCTCGCCTTTCGCATCATGACCTGCAATGGGACGCCGAAGGCGCCGCAGTGGTACCGCGACCTGGGCGCGCCCGGGATGGCGTTCAATGACGGTAAGAGCTGGCAGCCAGACTACACGGCTCCCATCTACCTGGAGAAGCAGGCGCAGATGATCGCGGCCTTCGGCGAGCGCTACGACGGCCATCCTGACATTGACCACGTGGACATCGGCTCCATGGGGCGCTGGGGAGAGTGGCATACCTCCGGCACCGGCATGGAGACACCGCCCCTTGAGGTGCAGAAGCAGATCATTGACATGTACCTGGAGGCCTTCAAGGAGACCCCGCTGGTGATGCTCATTGCCCAGGCGGATGCGCTGGCATACGCCGTCGAGCATGGGACCGGATGGCGGGCAGACTGCCTGGGCGACATGGGAGGGTTCAGCAAGACCTGGTGTCACATGGACTGGTACCCGCAGCAGCTCGCCACGGCCGACGTTGAGGATGCCTGGAAAACCGCCCGGGTAGTGTTCGAGACCTGCTGGACCATGCAGCACTGGCATGACCAGGGCTGGGACGTCGAGGAGATCTTCCGGCGGGCGCTCGCGATGCACCCCTCGGTCGTCAACAACAAGTCCTCAGCCGTGCCTGAGGACTGGTGGCCGCAGGTTAACGAGTTCTCGAAGAAGATGGGCTATCGCCTGGTTCTGAAGGGGCTCGAGCACCCGGCGAGCGTGAGACCGGGCGGCGAGCTGACGCTCAAGATGCAGTGGGAGAACCTGGGCTGCGCGCCCTGCTACGACTTCTACCCGCTGGCGGTCGAACTCGTCGGCGACGAGGGACCGGCCTGCCGACTGACAACCGGCGCCGACCTGAGGAAGTGGCTACCGGGAGAGCACGAGGTGACCGAGACGGTGAAGCTCCCGGCGGACCTGAGCGTAGGGCAGTACCGCCTGCGGCTCGCCTTCCTCGATCCCCACACAGACCGACCGGCCTTGAAGCTGGCTATCGCCGGCAGAGATGAGGAAGGCTGGTATGCCGTGAGCGAGATGGGGGCAGCGAAGTAGCCCGGGCCGAGCTGTCACCTTCGCCAAGGCTTCGGCGGCCAGGAAAGCCCGGCCCCTCCAACGGCACCCGGACCGCGTAGGTCGGGCTTCCTAGCCGGACTCTCAGTGCGGCGCAGCAGCCCCCTTCGCGAAGGTGCGGGCTACGGGGGACAAACAGGTCGCCGCCGTAGACAGGCCGGGCTGCCACCTTCGCCAAGGCTTCGGCGGCCAGGAAAGCCCGGCCCCTCCATACGACAACCATATTCCCGAGGGCCCAAAGCGATGCTCCTGCCGATGTTGCCAGGAGCATCGGTTTTGCGAGGCAGGCTCGGGCTGTGGTGTAGGGCGGGGACCTGTGCCCCGCCCGCCTGGGGCGCGCCACAGGTGCGCGCCCTACATACGATAGCGACGCCCGCGGTGCCGCCGAGGCGCGATCGGCGCGGCACCCCCGCCGAGGGCGACGAGCGGCAGGGCTAGAAACGATGCTCCTGGGCGATGTTGCCGAGGTCCTTGACAGACGTGCGGGCATGTGTTATGTTCCGTCCCACGAGATAAACCCATGAACGACGAATGCCGTTGCGAACCGGTCGTTGTGGACATCTGGGGCTGGTGGTGGCCCTAGCGGGCCTCCCAGCACCGGTTCCTGACGGATAGCAGTTCCGGGGCGCGGGTGGTCCGCTTAGAAGCCCGCGGCCCTTTTGTTGTACCTGCACATACGCAGTAGCGAGGATACCCAAGGGTCGCCGGCTCTCAAGCCGCCGCGGCCCTTTTTTGCGTTCTGGGCCGGCGAGTGAGGAGACGGGGGACTGAGAGACATAGGAGGAGCTGAGATGTATACGCCAACGCTGTATGAGTTCGTGAAGAAAGCAGAAGAGGGGAACCTGATTCCCGTCTATCGCGAGATCATCGCCGACGTTGACACGCCAGTGTCGGCCTTCATGAAGCTGCGCCAGGCGGGCGTGGGGGAGAATGCCTTCCTCCTGGAATCGGTGGTGGGCAGCGAGAACATCGCGCGTTACTCCTA
This sequence comes from Candidatus Zipacnadia bacterium, assembly GCA_029820045.1. Taxonomy (GTDB): domain Bacteria; phylum Armatimonadota; class Zipacnadia; order Zipacnadales; family UBA5352; genus JALGVE01. The sequence goes on from JALGVE010000009.1 coordinate 12,699, forward strand.
CCTGGCTTGTGACCCTCTCGAGATTATCTCCACCAAGGGCCGCCGCGTCACCCTGGGCGAGAACGGCAGCACCCGCGAGACAGAGCTTGAGGAGGGTCAGGACCCGCTCGACCTGGTGCGCGAGACCCTGGAGCGTTACACCTTCGTGCCGGTGGACGGCGGGGACCGCTTCTACGGCGGCGCGGTGGGCTACCTCGGCTACGACGTGGTGCGCTTCTTTGAGGACCTCCCCGACGAGAAGCCCGATGACCTGAACCTGCCGGATGCGCAGTTCATGATCACCGACACCATCATCGTCTTCGACCACGTGGCCCGCCGCCTGCGCGTGGTCGCGAACGCGCACGTCACCGGCGACCCGCAGGAGGCGTACTGGGACGCCATCGCCCGCATAGACCGCCTGGTGGCTGCCCTGCGCCAGCCTCTGGCGTATCCGAACGGCGACGTCCGCCCGACGGCGCATGTTCCCGCCGACCCGCGGGCCCTGCGCTCAACCATGACCCGCGAGCAACATCGCGAGGCTGTCCTGCGCGCCAAGGAGTACATCCTCGCGGGCGATGTCATCCAGGCGGTCGTCTCGCACCGCATGTCGGCGGAGTTGGACGTTGACCCCTTCGACCTCTACCGCGGCCTGCGAGCCATCAACCCCTCGCCCTACATGTACTACCTGAGCTTCGGCGACTGCAAGATCATCGGGGCCTCACCGGAGCTGCTCGTGCGCGAGGAGGACGGCCAGGTTGTCACCCGTCCCATCGCCGGCACGCGGCGGCGCGGCAAGACCGAGGAGGAGGACCGCGCGCTCGAAGAGGAGCTGCTGGCCGACGAGAAGGAGCGCGCCGAGCACATCATGCTCGTGGACCTGCACCGCAACGACATCGGCCGCGTCTGCGAGCCGGGCACGGTGCAGGTGGACGAGTTGATGCAGGTCGAGCGTTACAGCCATGTCATGCACATCGTCAGCAACGTGGTCGGCAAGCTGCGCGAGGACAAGGACCAGTACGACGTGCTGCGCGCGGTCTTCCCGGCGGGCACGGTCTCCGGCGCGCCCAAGATCCACGCCATGGAGATCATCGAGGAGCTGGAGCCCGTGCACCGTGGCCCGTACGCGGGCGTGGTCGGCTACTTCAGCTTCTCCGGGAACATGGACACCTGTATCACCCTGCGCACGATCGTGGCCAAGGGCAGGACCTGCTACTTTCAGGCTGGCGGCGGCATCGTGGCTGACTCGGACCCCGACGCCGAGTACGAGGAGACGCTGATGAAGGCCGGGGCGATGCTCGATGCCGCACGCCTGGCCGAGAACGGGTTATGACGCCACTCATTCGGGTAGGTCGGCCTGCGCCTGCCCCCGCCCGACAGGCGGGGACAGGCCCAGGTGAAAGCGCGTCCTGCAGCGCTTTCAGCTTCCAGCCCGACCCAGCCCGAGACGGGGGTCGCTCCTGCCACGGACGGTACAGTGAGGTGAGAGACGATGGTGCTGCTGATAGACAACTATGACTCGTTCACTTACAACCTGTTTCAGTATCTCGCGGAGCTCGGCGAGGAGGTCGAGGTCTTCCGCAACGATGCTATCACTGTCTCCGAGATAGAGGCCATGGCGCCTGACTCGCTGGTCATCTCTCCCGGGCCCCGCGACCCGGCGGACGCCGGTATCTCCTGCGAGGTTGTAGAGCACTTTGCGGGTGCGGTGCCCATCCTCGGCGTATGCCTGGGGCATCAGTGCATCGGCCACGTCTTCGGCGGCGAGGTCGTGCAGAACTTCCGGCCCATGCACGGCAAGAGTTCGGCGATTCACCACGACGGTAGGACCATCTTCGAGGGGCTGCCCACGCCCTTCGAGGCGATCCGCTATCACTCCCTGGTGATTGACCCGGCCACGGTGCCCGACTGCCTGGAGGTCTCCGCGCGCACCGACGAGGACGAGATCATGGCAGTCCGGCACCGCGAGTACCCGGTCGAGGGGGTGCAGTTCCACCCGGAATCGATAATGACCCAGCCCGGCAAGCAGCTTCTGCGCAATTTCCTGGACCTCGCTGCGCAACACACTGCGACAGCGTGACCCGCGGAGGTGTTGATCATGCTTTCTGAGACGCTGGCGAAGGTAGTTGAGGGCCATGAGGTTGACGACGTGGAGGCGCAGGCGGCGATGGCGCAGATTATGAGCGGTGAGGCCACACCCGCGCAGATCGGCGCCTTCCTGGTCGCATTGCGCATGAGGGGAGAGACCGTCAAGCAGATCGAGGGCTTCGCGCGAGCGATGCGCGAGAACTGCGTGAAGATTCGCACCCGCCACGCCGACGTAGTGGACACCTGCGGCACCGGCGGCGACGCGCTGGACACCTTCAACATCTCCACGGCGGCGGCGCTGGTGGCGGCGGCCGCGGGGGTGCCCATCGCGAAGCATGGCAACCGCTCGGTCTCCAGCCAGTGCGGGAGCGCGGATGTGCTGGTCGAGCTGGGCGTGCGCATTGACCTGGAGCCGGCTCAGGTCGAGGTCTGCCTGGATGAGCTGGGCATCGGCTTCCTCTTCGCGCCCAGCCTGCACCCGGCGATGAAGCATGCCATCGGCCCGCGCCGGGAACTTGGCCTGCGCACGGTCTTCAACGTCCTGGGCCCGCTCACTAACCCGGCGGGGGCGGCTCGGCAGCTCCTGGGCGTCTTCGATCCGGAGCTGACCGAGGTGCTGGCGGAGACGCTCGGGCGTCTCGGCTCCACCCATGTGCTGGTCGTGCACGGCCTCGATGGCCTCGACGAATTCTCGACGCTGGGCCCGACGCGGGTGTCCGAGTTGCGCGACAGCAAGGTCGAGACATACATCACTGAGCCGGAGGACTTCGGCCTTCCGCGCGCGAGGCCCGAGGACCTGGAGGGCGGCGATCCTGAGCAGTCGGCAGCGATGCTGCTCACAGCCATCTCCGGCAAGGAAGGTCCGAGGCGAGACATCGTGCTGCTCAACGCCGGCGCGGCCATCTACCTGGGCGGCAAGTGCGACGACTTTGCTGAGGGTATCGAGCTAGCCGCGCGCACAATTGACACGGGCGCGGCGACGGAGAAGCTCGATGCGCTGCGTGAGATGACACAGGACCTGGCGCCTGAGCGGGAGGACAGCCAATGATCAGTGTCCTCGACCGGATCATCGCACACAAGAGGGAGGAGCTTGCCCGTCTCACACGCGAGCGCCCGCTGGCGGAGGTGCAGGCGCGCGCGGCAGAGGCGCCTGCGCCGCGGGACTTCGCGGTGGCCCTGGACGGCCCGACCGTCGCGGTGATTGCCGAGGTCAAGCAGGCAAGCCCCTCGGCCGGCGTCATCCGCGCGGATGATTTCCAGCCGGCCCGCATCGCCGCCGAGTACGAGGCCGCCGGCGCGGCGGCGGTGAGCGTTCTTACCGACGAGGAGTTCTTTCGCGGCTCGCTTGGGCATTTGCAGGAGGTGCGAGCCGCGATCAGCCTTCCCGCCCTGCGCAAGGACTTCGTTGTTGACGAATACCAGCTTTACGAGTCTCGTGGCGCCGGTGCTGACGCGGTCTTGCTCATCGTTGCGGCGCTTGAACCGGGCGAGCTTCAGGCGTTTCTCACGCTGGCGGGTGAGTTAGGCCTAGCGGCGTTGGTGGAGGTTCACGATGAGCGCGAGCTGGCGATGGCGCTCGAAGCCGGCGCGCGGATCGTGGGTATCAACAACCGCGACCTGACGACCTTCGAGGTGGACCTGCGGACGACCGAACGGCTGGCGCCGGTGATCCCCCAAGACCACCTGGTGGTGGGCGAGAGCGGCGTGAGCACCCGTGCGCACGTCGAGCGCCTCGCGCAAGCCGGAGTGAACGCCGTGCTCGTGGGCACCGCCCTGATGCGCGCCGAATCGCCCGCGGAGACCCTGCGAGCCCTCACCGGCGTTGGCGTGAGTCGTTAGCCGTTGGTACGATGTCGGATGTCCGTGGTCCGAAAGGAGCCTCTTACATGACAGCGCAAGACGTAGCAGAAACCACCCCAGGTCACTTCGGCCGCTTCGGCGGGCAGTATGTTCCGGCCACCCTCATGCAGGCGCTTGCGGAGTTGCAGGAGGGCTACGAGCAGGCGAAGCGCGATCCAACCTTCGCCGAGGAGCTTGATTACTACCTGCGGGAGTACGTCGGTCGCCCCAGCCCGCTGTACCTTGCCGAGCGCCTCAGTGAGGAGATCGGCGCGCGCGTCTATCTGAAGCGCGAGGACCTCAATCACACCGGCGCGCACAAGATCAACAACACCATCGGTCAGGGGCTGCTGGCCAAGCGCATGGGCAAGAGCAAGCTCATCGCCGAGACCGGCGCGGGCCAGCACGGGGTCGCCACGGCGACGGTTGCGGCGCTGCTGGGGATGCCCTGCCGGGTCTTCATGGGCACTGAGGACGTGCGCCGGCAGAGGCTCAACGTGTACCGCATGAAGCTGCTGGGCACGGAGGTGACGCCCGTCAGCAGCGGCTCGGCCACGCTCAAGGATGCGCTCAACGAGGCCATCCGCACCTGGATGGCGGAGTGCGAGAACACGCACTACGTGCTCGGCAGCGTGTGCGGGCCGCATCCCTACCCCACTATCGTTCGCGACTTTCAGAGGGTCATCGGCGAGGAAGCGCGTCGGCAGTGCCTGGAGAAGGAGGGGCGGCTGCCGACGAAGCTCCTCGCCTGCGTGGGCGGTGGCTCCAACGCGATGGGGCTGTTCCACCCCTTCATCGAGGATAAGGAGGTGGAGCTGATCGGGGTGGAGGCCGGCGGGCTGGGCCTTGCCACCGGCAAGCACTCAGCCAGCATCACCGCCGGCAGCTTCGGCGTGCTGCACGGGACCGCCAGCCTCATCCTCCAGGATGCCGATGGTCAGGTCGCCCCCGTGCACTCGGTCGCGGCGGGGCTGGACTACCCGGGCGTAGGCCCTGAGCACGCGCTGCTCAGCGAGACCGGCAGGGCGAGGTACACCACGGTCACCGACGAGGAGGCGCTGGCCGCCTTCAGACGCCTGTCGGAGTTGGAGGGCATCATACCGGCGCTGGAGAGCGCCCACGCCATCGCGTACCTGCTGAAGATGGCCGGACAGTTCGCGGGTGACGACATTATCATCGTCAACCTCTCTGGGCGCGGGGACAAGGACTGTGAGGAGGTCCAACGGCTCATGTCGGACTCAGGGGAGATGGCGCAATGACGCGCATACATGAGGCATTCGAGGCCGCGAAAGAGCGGGGCGGGGCCCTGATCATCTACCTGACGGCCGGTGACCCCTCCCTGGCGTTGACTGAGGAACTGACGCTGGCCGCCGAGCGCGGCGGCGCGGACCTCGTCGAGTTGGGCATCCCTTACTCGGACCCCCTCGCTGACGGGCCGACCATCCAGGCCGCGAGCCAGCGCGCCCTGGCGAACGGCGCGACCGTGGCCGGGGTGCTGGAATGCGCGGCGCAGGTGCGAAGCGCCTCCGACCTCCCGTTGGTCATCATGACCTGTTACAACCCCATCTTGCAGTTCGGGACCGAGGAGTTCGCCCGCGCGGCAGCGGAGCAAGGCGTGGACGGAGTGCTCGTGAGTGACCTCCCGCCGGCCGAGAGCCATGAGTGGTGCCGGGCCGCTGCCGAGCACGGCTTGGGCACTGTCTTTCTCGTCGCGCCTACGAATCACGATGAGTTCATTGACCAGGCGCTCGCGCGCACGACCGGCTTCTGCTATGCCATCTCGCGGCCGGGCGTGACGGGCGCGCGCCAGGACCTGCCCACCGACCTTGCCGACTTCATTGGGCGTGTGCAGGCGCGCGCGCAGGTGCCGGTGGCGGTGGGCTTCGGCATCAGCAATGCCGAGCAGGTTCGGGCGGTGCTCGAGGTCGCAGACGGAGCGGTGGTCGGCAGCGCGATTGTGAACCTCATCGCGGGGGGCGACGAGGACGGCGCGTTGGCAGATCGCGTAGAGAGCGCGGTGCGGGCATTGCGGGCGTGAGCCCTGCGGGGCCAGGCCTGATGCTCCGGCCGGGAGGCTTGGGCGTCCGTCGCACGTCGGGACCGGGTGACCCCCGACGCGTGATGGGCGCCCTTACTTTGTACGAGCACTGGCCTTAGCTGTGAGCGCCGCGTCATGATGCGCGAGCTTGTGCAGCGGCGCTCAGAACCAGCATTGCGGCGGCTGCGCGTTGTCACAGAAGGCAGGGGAGGCCGGGCGGTGGGAGGAACTGCCCAGGTGGCGCGGTTCCCGGAGCTTCGCCGTGATGCTCTGGACGGGTACCGACCGCAGCTCAACTACGTAGCTGATCAGCACAGAGGGAAGAGGTGATGAGGGAGCCATGAAGCTAACGTGTCTTGCGCTTGTTCTCGGTGGTCTGTTAGTTGCGTCGGCATGGGCCGATGATGAAGGGCTGGTTGCGTACTACCCCTTCAACGAGGGAGCTGGCGCCGTGGCCGTTGACAAGAGCGGCAGTGGCAACGACGGCCGCGTTGTCGGCGACGTGCGCTGGGCAAGGGGGCGCTACGGCTCCGCCCTGGAGCTGGGCGGCACGGATGGCTACGTGGACTGCGGCGCTGGGGGGAGCCTCGACATCGGTGCGGCTGGCACCATCGCAGTCTGGTGCCGCCCCGCGAGCGTGCGCGGCGGCCTCGTCAACTGGAGCACGGGAAGCGGGTGGTCGGACGAGCGGCTGGTGCTCGCGGTCAACACCTACGGCGGCGGCGCCCGGCTCCTGGCCTGCATGGCTGACGGGAAAGGCTTCCAGCAGTTCAGGACCTTCAGCGAACTGAGGCCGGGGGAGTGGACCCACCTCGCCTTTGCCTTCGATGGCAAGTCCGTTCAGGTGTACCAGGACGGCCTGCTGAACAGCTCAACCCGGCAGGCTGTCAAGCCGGAGATTGAGAACGTCCCGCTCTGGCTCGGGCGGTGCCAGGGGCTGGGGGAGGAGTGCTTCCACGGTCTGCTCGACGAGGTGCGCATCTACAGCCGGGCGCTCTCGGCGCAGGAGGTGTTCGCGCTCTTCAAGCAGGACGCGGATCGGCGAGGCAAGGATGTGACCTACTTCCACCGGGTGAAGGTGGAGGCAGGCGCTTATCCCGGCCCCGGCAAGATCATCGCGACCCTCGATGCCCGCGCCATGCAGCCGCTGCCGGCGGGCACGAGGCTGCGGGCCGATCTCTGTAAGGCCGGATCCAGCGCGCCAGTGTCACGCAAAGAAACGAGACAGGTCCCAGCAGCGGGTCGGCAAGAGGTGATTTTTGATGTCCAGGAGATACCTCCGGGGCACTACCTGCTGCGGGTCAGCGCCGTCGGGCCGGATGGCGCCCGCGTGGGCGAGGAAACCAGGACAACCGTGACCTGGCGCGGCCAGCCACCGGAGTTCAGAAATGTCAGGATCCTGAATAACCTGGTCTGGGAGCTGCTGAACCTGCACGAGCCAGCAGGCATCACGGGCGATCAGGTCTTCAGCAACCCCTGCGACAGATGGATATTCATCCGCAGCGTCGCCACCGTCGGCAAGGGGGGCAAGCTCCGGATTGCGGTGGACTCGCAACCCGAGGATGACGCGGCGATCACGCACTCGGAGGCGGGGACCTCGACCCTGGAGGCGATGCGCTACCTTCCCGCCGGCGAGCACACCGTTCACATTGCCGGCGTGGAGAAGGCGAGGCTGGAGCAGCTCATCGTGCGCTCCATCCCGATGCTCCAACATGCCTTCTACGGCGCGAACCCGCACATTCACCCGTACGGCCCCTACGACTGGGAGTTCCTGGCGAAGGACGTGCTGCCCAACGTCAATACCATGATCAGCCACCAGCCCGGGCCGGAGCTGGAGCAGTGGAAGAGGTCCGGGCGCAAGTGGATCTCCATCATCGGCCTGCCGAAGCTCACGGGCGCCAACGAGGCGGCGGTGGAGGAGGCCTACCAGCATTGGTCCGGGGCGGCGGGCCTGCAGAACCCGCTCATGGACGGGATCATCGTGGACGAGTTCGGCGGCGGCGACCAGCCGGTGTATGACGTGTATCGGCAGGCCGTCGAGCGCCTCTACGCCAACCCGCAGTTCGCGGGCAAGGCCTTCATGCCCTACGGCGGCACCTTCTACGGAAAGGACCGTAGCTCGGAGTTCGCGCGGGCGGCCATCGAGGGCGGCGGCTACATCTGCTGGGAGCGCTACCTGCCCGAGCAGCCCGATGAGGAGGCGGCCAGGGACTTCATCAGGCGTCGCATCACCGATGAGATGCCGCGTTGGGAGGAACGCTTCCCCAACGCGGCCCGCAGGATGTGCGTGGTGCTCGGCTACATGTCCCAGCCGACCGAGAGCCTGAACGTTGACCCGAGCGTGGACTTCAAGGTCTACATGGACATGCAGGTGCGGACGCTTGCGACCCATCCAGCGTGCTTCGGGCTGGGCGGCATCCAGGAGTACCATTCCTCGTACGCTGACGAGGAAAACGTGCGCTGGGCCGGCCGGCTTTATCGCCACTACTGCATTGAGGGCGACACGGAGCCGATGACCGGCGACCCCTACAAGCTCAGCCACCTCCAGAACCCGGACTTCGAGGACGGGACCGCCGGATGGGCTATCCGGCCCGCTGCGGAGGGGAGCATCAGGGCTGCCGAGTTCAGCGGATACAGTTGGTTGGAGGGCCGTTACCCCCGCACCGCCCAGGGCGACACCTTTCTCCTGACGAAGCGCAGCGCCGCCGGCCCGAACGTCTTCAGCCAGGAGATCAAGCACCTTGAGGCCGGTCGTCTCTACTCGCTGAAGATGATCACCGCCGACTATCAGGACCTGGTAGGGGAGGTATCAAGGGAGGCCAAGGACGCGGTATCCATCACACTCGGCAACGTGGAGGTCCTGACCGGGCCGAAGAGTTCGTTTCAGTTCACCTTCCCGAACTGCTACGCGCACCACCTTGGCAAGTTCAATCGCGAGTATCGGTACTACATGAACTACCACTGGCGCGTGTTCCGGGCCAAGGGCGCGAGTGCGAGGCTGACAGTCTCCGACTGGGCAAGCGAGGACGAGCCCGGCGGCCCCATCGGGCAGGAGCTGATGTACAACTTCATCGAGGTTCAGCCTTACGTGGGCGAGTAGCCGACGCACAGGGATTGAGTGTGCTAACGAGGAATCTGCAGGCGCGCCAGCCGCGCGCGGCGCCCTCAAGAGAGGAGCGGGAAGACATGGCGATCCGGCTGGACACTGAGCTGCTCAAGGCGAAGACTCTGGAACTGCTGGGGGAGGTTGGCATGAAGGTCGAGCATGAGGAGCTGTCGGCGACCATGCTTGAAAAGGGCTGCTCCCCGGCTCCCAGCGGCAGGATACGAATCCCCGCGCGCCTGATTGACGAGTTGGCGGCCTACCAGGAAACGAGCCGGGCTGAGGACGACGACGATCAGCAGCTCGTGCCCTGGTGCGGGCCGGACTGGGCGCACTGGATCATGTGGAGCGGGCAGAAAGCGCAAATGCGCGAGCGGATGAAGAACGAGTTCCTGATGCAGGCCTTTGACTGCGGCCCGACGCAGTACTTTGATTACCCGAACCGCAGGCTAGTGGCGGTGGGCACTGACATCTTCGTTGAGATGATGAAGTTCGCCGAGGCGACGCCGGAGATAGGGTACATCAGCACCTGGTACCGGCAAGATGTGCCGCAGCCGACCGAGCGTATTGCCTCACTGATACTGGGCTTGCAGCACACCACGAAGGTTGATGGGATCGAATCGATTGACCCGGCGGTCATCAAGTATCTCATCGAGATCGGTGAGATCATGACCGGGCAGCCCGGGGATGCGCGCTATCTGGCCGGTTCACAGTGCCTCATCTCGCCGCTCATCCTGGACCACCGTGCGGCGGAAGATATGATGGAGCGGAAGCGCCTGGGCGCGACCAAGTATCACGCCGCCTCGATGCCCACCATCGGCATATCAACGCCTGTCACCGTAGCCGGGGCCATCGTGATAGGCGCCGCAGAGATACTCGGCTGCCTGGCGGCCGCCTATTGCCTGTGCCCGGACGGGGACCTCACCGGGCGTATCATCTCGACGGTTGCGGATATGCGGATGGCCGATGCGGCCTCGGCGGGGCCGGAGAACGTCGAGGTCATCGCGGGTGTGAAGAAGCTCTTCGACGACCACTTCGGTGGACACCTGTGGGCGGAGACCTACTTCAGCCCCTCCACCAACTACCCGGGCCTGCAGGCGGTCTACCAGAACTTCTATGCGGCTAGCTGTTACGGACGCCTGCTGGGCAGCGCCGACCTGCCTTATCCGGGCATGGGCACGCTGGACAACGGGGGCGTCGGCTCGCCGACGCAGTTCATGCTCGATATGGAGATACGCAAGAGCCAGCACAGGCTCAGAGAAGAGATCGAGGTCAGCGAGGAGACCTTGGTCTTCGAGGAGATATGCGAGCGGACGAACAGCGGTGATACTTTCTTGACCAGCGATCACACCCTGGAGAACTTCCGGGGTCTGTGGACCTCCGGACTCTTCCCGCTGAGCCTACCGGAAAGCATGGGCGAGGGCGGGGACGAGAAGCGTATCCTGGACATGTGCGAGGAGCAGTGGCGGGCGAACGTTGCGCAGTGGGAGCCCCCCGCTCTCCCCGATGACACGATGCGCGAGTTAGAGGGCGTCCTGGAGAGAGCTGAGAAGGAACTGGTGTAGCCCACCGCTGGCGGGGCTAAAGCCCCGCAGCCCCGCCCGTACGGCTCGGCAACTGCGAGGTGCGTGAGTTGTGAACGTCAGCGAGGTCGCTGCCATGTCGTTTGAGAGGGGTCTGTGATGGAGATCACACACGAGCAACTCAGGGAGATGCTGCGCCTCATGTACCGCATCCGGCGCTTCGAGCTGAAGGCTCAGGAGCTGTACAAAGAGGGCCTGGCGGGCGGAGAGTTCCTGGGCGCCTTACACTCCTACGAGGGGGAGGAGGCCGTGGCGGTGGGCGCCTGCTCCTGTCTGAACCGCGACGACTACGTGCTCAGCAGCCACCGCGGCCATGGTCACTGCATCGCCAAGGGCGCGGACATGAAGCGGATGATGGCTGAGCTGCTCGGCAAGGAAAGCGGCATCAGCCGGGGCCACGGCGGCTCGATGCACATGTTCGACCCGGCGATCGGGCTGCTGGGAGGTAACGGCATCGTGGGCGGAGGCACGCCGCTCGCCCTGGGGGCGGCCTTTGCCGCGCAGTACCGCGGGACTGAGCAGGTGACCGTCTGCTTCTTCGGGGACGGCGCGGCTACGCAAGGCGTCCTGCACGAGTCGCTGGGCCTCGCCTCGCTGTGGAAGCTGCCGGTTATCTACATCTGTGAGAACAACCTGTGGGCGGCGACGACACCCATCAGCGATAGCTGGGCGGTCCCGGACCTCGCCGCACGCGCGGAGTCCTTCGGGTGCGCCGGCAGCGTCGTGGATGGCAACGACGTGCTGGCGGTGTACGAGGTCGCCCATGAGGCCGTGGGTCGCGCTCGCGAGGGCGAAGGCCCCACGCTCATCGAGGCCAAGACCTATCGCCATCGTCCGCACTGCATGGTCATCCCGGAGCATCGCGACCCGGCTGAGCTTGAGAAATGGAAAGCGCGCGACCCCATCCCCAGGTTCGAGAAGTACCTGCTGGAGCATGAGGTGATGACGCGCGCTGAGCAGGAGGAGCTGGCAGCGCTGGTGGATGAGGAGTTGGAGGAGGCTGCCGCCTTCGCCCGCGAGAGCAGCCTGCCGGAGCCTGACACCTTCGCCAACTACCTTTGGGCTTAGCCCGGCGTGAGGAGCGTTGCCATGCGAAATGTCACCTTTGTCAGGGCCCTGAACGAGGCACTGGCCGAAGAGATGGAGCGCGATGATTCCGTCTTCCTCATCGGCGAGGACATCGCCGACGGCGGGGGTGTGTTCGGGGTGACGGCGGGGATGTTGTCGCGCTTCGGCAAGGAGCGGGTCCGCCAGACGCCGCTGTCGGAGGCGGCCTTCGTGGGGCTGGCAGTCGGGGCGGCGATGGCCGGGCTGCGACCGGTGGCGGAGATCATGTACGTGGACTTCGTCACGGTGTGCATGGATCAGATTATCAACCAGGCCGCGAAGCTGCGGTATATGTCAGGCGGGCAGTTGACGATTCCGCTGGTCATCCGCACCCAGCAGGGAGGTGGCACCTGCGAGGCGGCGCAGCACTCGCAGAACCTGGAGGCGGTGTTTGCGCATGTGCCGGGGCTGAAGGTCGCCATCCCCGCGACTCCGTACGATGCCAAGGGCCTGCTGAAGTCTGCCCTCCGCGATGACAACCCCGTCATCTTCCTGGAGCACAAGCTGCTCTACGAGACTAAGGGCGAGATGCCCCGTGAGGAGTACCTGGTGCCGCTCGGCCAGGCCGAGGTGAAGCGCGAGGGCGCGGACATTACGGTCGTCGCAACCTCATTGATGGTGCATGAGGCCCTCACCGCCGCCGAGGCGCTCGCCGAGGAGATAAGTGTCGAGGTCGTTGACCCCAGGACGCTCGTCCCGCTTGACCTTGAGTGCATTGCGGATTCCGTGCGTAAGACCGGGAGACTCCTGGTGGTGCAGGAGGCCTGCACCAGCGGTGGCTTCGGCAGCGAGATAGTCCGGCGCGTGACGGAGGAGTGCTTTGACTCGCTGAAAGCCGCGCCTAAGGTGCATGGCTCGGCGGATGTGCCGATGCCCTTCAGCCCCCCGCTGGAGCAGGCCGTCTTGCCCCGGGAGGAGACCATCATCGCGGCCATCAGGAGCGTGGCAGCATAGAGACGACGAGTCGGGCTAGAGTACGTGTTTGGGGCCCCGTCGAAACCCGACGGCCGCGCCTTCACACCGTGCCGTGCAGCGGAGGGGCCGCACAAGGACGCTTGTCCCGCGAAGCGGGAGAAGCGGCCGAGGTTGGCCCGCGTACGCCGCCGCGTAGACGGCCACCCGCTACCCGCCGGCAAGTCGCCAGGCTGGTCTCCTGCCTGGGCCGGCCTCGGGTCTCGGCGCTAGGACATGCCTCAGCCTTCGTGCGGCCCTCCCGTGAGACCACGAGCGGTCTCACGACGAAATGCCGGCCGCAACGCTAGACCCGTACGAAAGCCCGACCTACGGACGACTTGTTCGCCGACCGGGAGAGGCTGGTAGAGCTATGACAAAGCCCACGAAGAGCAAGCTCGACATCGAATACAGCCAAGAGACCCAGGCCATGCAGAGGGAGGCGCTCCAGCACATCCTCTTCAGCCTGGGGGACTACGGCGACATTGAGGCCAGCGGCGTCAAGATCATCGAGCGCGGCGAGGGCTGCTACATCTACGACACCGACGGCCGCAAGTATCTCGACACCTTCGCCTCCCTGCTCACCACCATCTGCGGCCACCATCGCCCCGAAGTCCATGAGGCCATGCTGGAGCAGATGCGCAAGATCGAGTTCTACCCCATCTACCACGACTGCCTGACTCCCGTGGTGATCAAGCTCGCGAAGCGGCTCGCCGACCTTGCTCCGGGCGACCTGGAGGTCAGCTTCTTCGTCAGTGACGGCACGGACGCAACCGAGTCGGCCATCAAGATGGCCCGCCAGTACTTCTGGGAGAAGGGCGACAAGGGGCGTAGGAAGATCCTCTACCGTAGGAACAGCTATCACGGGGCCTCCCTCGGCGCGATGGCGGCGACGGGCCTGCAGTGGTTCCGCGAGCCGCAGGAGCCGCTCAGTCCGGGGTTCGTGCAGGTGATGGCGCCGAATCCCTACCGCTGCGAACTCGGCCTCGACGCGGAGGAATCCGCGCGGATGGCCCTGCGCAACACCGAGGCAATCATCGAGTGGGAAGGCCCGCAGACCATCGCGGCAATGATCCTCGACCCCATCCCCGGCTCGAATGTCGGCTACCCGGTCCCGCCCGACTTCTATCTGCCTGAACTCAAGGCTCTGTGCGATAAGCACGGCATTCTGACCATCTACGACGAGATACAGGTCGGGATGGGCAAGACCGGCAAGATGTTCTGCTGCGAGCACTGGGACCTGGCGCCCGACTTCCTCTGCCTGGGAAAGGGCTTCTGCGCGGGGTTCGCGCCCATGAGCGTGGTACTGACGACGGCTGAGATCGCGGACGTCTTCCGCCGACCCGGGCACGAGTTCCGCCACGGGTTCACTTACTCCGGTCATCCCGTCTCTGCCGCGGCGGCGCTGGCGGTGCTGGATATCTTCGAGAAGGAGAACCTGGTGGAGCGTGCGGCGGAGATGGGCGCGTATCTGGGCGAGAAGCTGGAAGAGCTTTACCGGTACCCGATTGTCGGCGACGTGCGCGGGATGGGTCTGCTCAGGGCCGTGGAACTGGTCGCGGACCAGGAGACGCGCGAGCCGCTTGATCCCGAGATGAAGGTGGGCGCCTTCGTTCGCGACTACTGCTACCGCAGGGGCATGATCCTGCGCAACAACGACGAGATATTGGTGCTGGCGCCGGCGCTGATAGTGACGCGGGAGATCATTGACGAGATCGTCAGCAACATTGAGGGCGGCATCGTCGCCGCCATGGAGCGCTTCGATCTGGCGTAGGAGCGAGAAATGACCGTGTGCGACCTCAGCGTCGCGACCCTGCCGCCGTAGCGGAGCCTGGACAACATGGCCTACCCGGGCGTAGTTGATGACCTCAGAGCATGTGCACGGCTGGAGACCCCCTCGCGTGTGCCGGTCTTTGCCCTGGGCGAGGAGTTCGACGTCGAGATGTACGGGGTTGACTACGGGGAGTACATCCTCAGCGCCGAGAAGATGGTTGAGTGCCAGGTGCAGGCTGCTGAACGCTTCGACTACGACTGGATACTGCTTCATCCCGACGACTACATCGAGTTCGAGCCGCTTGGTATACAGACGACCGTCAGCGAGCGCATACCGCCAGCCGCGGTCAGCAATCTGCCCGCGAGCCGAGAAGCCCTCAGCGGTCTGAAGCTCCCCAATCCGGCCCGAGATGGCCGGATGCCTGCTCATCTGGAGGCCCTTAGCGGCATCAAGTCAGCCTTCGGCGACCATTTATGCGTGGCCGGGCGCGTGGCTGCGCCCTTCAGTTCGGTCGCGCTGCTCTACGGCATCAGCGAGGGCCTGATCCTCCTGCTCGATGACCCGGACCTCTTCCGCGCGACGGCGGAGTTCTTTGTTGAGCTGATGACTATGTGGGGGATTGCGCAACTTGACGCCGGGGCCGACGCCATCTGGCTGGGGGACTGCGTGGCCTCGTCAGGCTTCCTGTCGCCGCAGCACTACGCGGACTTCGCCGTGGAGCCGGCGAAACGGGTCAGCGATGCCCTCCGCGAGCACGGTGGCGCCGTCATCTATCACGCGGGCGAGGACTCCCCCGACCATCTTCAGATAGCAGCCGAGCACTTTGAGATCATCAACCTCGGCGAAGGCGTAGACCTCGGTCAGATGAAGGCCGCCCTCGGCGACAGAGTGTGCCTGTCGGGCAACGCCGACCCCATGAGACTGATGAACTGCGACGACCTGGCTGAGGTGGAGGCGGAGACGAGGCGTATCGTCGAGGCGGGCAAGCCCGGTGGAGGGTACATCTTCAACACGGGCGAGGGCATTCCGCGACAGACCCAGCCCGAGGTTGTCCGCGCCATGGTGCAAACTGCAAAGCGATACGGCAGCTACTGACACTCCTCGCACATGAACGCGACACACGGCGCCCCGTCCGCGACGCGCAGTTGAGCCTACTTGCCGTCCTCGCTCAGCCTGATTTCCTCGATAGACACCTTCGCTCCGGTGTGCGAGCACGGGTCGAAGCGCAGGCTGGTGATGCGCCGCTGCCAGCGAGGGTTCTCCCCGACCGGCAGCACGTAGTCATGGTAGCGACCATCGCCAGCCAGCTCGAACCTAATCTTCATTCGGACGACGATGAAGGGGTAACGCCGTGCGCTCACGCCGTACAGGCCGATGCCGATGGCAGGATCACGGCTGGCGGTTGTGAAGTGGAGCGCGCCATCCTCGACCTCGAAGTCAGCGATGCCCATGAACGGCCCCCAGCCCTGAGCGCCGCCCTGGAAGTCCCAGGCGAAGCGCTTCTCGGGCACGGGGAAGTCGTACGGCCCCAGGCCCACGTCCGCAGGGGCGAGGTCCGGTGGCCAGCCGCCGGCAGGCTTCTTGCAGAAGGTGTCACGGATCGCGTCGTACATCCCGAAGCCGAACTCCTTGCAGGGCTCTATGTAGGAGCCCTCGCCCCACTCGTTGAGCGGCCCGAGAGCCAGCCGCTTGAGTCCGCTCTCGTCAGCAAAGCGCTTGGCGTCCTGGCAGATGCGCTCGAAAAGCGCCACGCTGCGCCCGTAGATGACGGTGGCGCGGTCGCCGTGCCAGGGGCGAGAGTCCCAGCCCGTGGAGAGGTTGGGAAGAAACGGAAGCGGGCTTGCCTGCTGCCAGGCCTTGAAGAACGGGTACGTGGACTCGGCAACGAGCTCGAAGGGGTAGCGCCTGGTGTCCTCGGCCCGGCCGCCGTGGCCCATGTAGTGGTAGATGGAGGTCATGGCGAAGCCCTCGTCCTTGAGTTGCTCGATGATCTTCGGGTCGGTGCTGGCTTCAGGCCACTTCATGGCGACGAAGTAGATGCCCTTGTAGCCCGCTTCGCGCGCCAGCTCCTGCGAGATGCCCAGGAGGCGCTTGACCCCCTCTGACCCTCCCATGTCCGCACGCATCCGGGCCACACTCCAGATGATGACCACGGGCATGTCATCAATCCGGTAGTACTCCTCCATGTCGAAGTACTTGTCGAGCCAGTACCGCGTCACCGCGCGCTGGTCCTCCTCGGAGTGTGTGCCGGGGCGGTTGTGATTTGCCCACATCATGCACCACTTGAGGTACTTGTGATAGCGCGCGTTCATGTAGGCGTCATGAACCCAGTGCTCGTTGTGCCGGGCGCCGGCGCTCCAGTACCAGTCCACCATGAAGAACTTGATGCCATGCTCCACGGCCCACTTGATCTGCCAGTCGGCGCACTCGGGATTCGCCTCGTCATACCAGCCCAGCACGGGCTTGCGCTCCGGGCTTGTGCGCTGGACCGGGTCCCACTTCGCCGCGCTCTGCCAGCCGGGGTAGTAGAAGGCCCCGATCTCGTAGTCGGACTGCACCGGCTGGGGCACGGGCACATATTCGGCCCTGGGCAGGTTGAGGTTGGGGCCTACCACTATCTCGGCGCGAACCGGCTCAGCGGGCGCGCCCTTGCCCGCAAGCTGAATCTCTATCGTGTGCTCAACAGGTGCAGACGCGGAGAGATGGAACCGATGCGTGCAGGGATCGAACGGCTCCAGCGGGGCGATCTGCCGCCAGTCGTCGCCCTCTGCGACAACCATGTTCGGAGGCAGCTTGACCGCGGAAATCCGTAGGTCCGTTGCAGTCTCCCCGCCGCGGTTGCTCAGGCAGATGATGAACGGCAGCTTCGGCCCGACGCGGTTGATGGCATTCTCCAGGCCCGCGTAGGTCACTTCCACCTCCGGCGGTCCGAGCGGGTCCTCCGAGACGGCCAGCTTGCGGATTGTGGCCCGCGCGCCCGCGCTCGCCGATGGCGTCAGACCCAGCAGCAGGAGGTCGCCCGCCCACTCCCTGCTCGATGACAGGTCAACGTTGTAGACATGGAACTCGCCGTCTCCCCGCACGGGGAACCTGTGGGAGTTCAGCCCGTGGTGCTCGCTGGAGACCCACCTGAGGTACGCGGACCCACCCCTGTCCACGGCCATCTCAACCGAGACCCAGAAACGGTCGTCCACAGGGCAGCGAAGCGGCTCACTGAGGATCGCGCCGCTCGCGTCCTCGCCCATCGTCACCTCGATGCCTTGTTCCGTCGCGCGGTGGCTGACATCCTGCGTGGCTGTCCATTCGGCGGGAGCCTTCCTGAAATCCCATTCGGCTCTTGTCCGCACGGTCGGCGGGCCACCCAGGTCAACGATCCGAATGTAGTCCACCGCAAAGGTCCTCTTGCCGGCCTCGGCAGGAGCGGGCTTAGGCAGGTCGAGGCGAAGCAGGATGATCTTCTTCTCCGCATGCCAGTAGGGGTAGACCTGATAGACATGCCAGTCGTTGTCGCCGATGACGGGGAAGTGCGTCTCCTTGCCGGGCGAGAACCCGTCGTACTTGCTTTGAGTGGTGTTGGTCCAGAAGAACTCTGCGTCGCCGCCGCAGTCGGTCCTCAGGCGCACCTCGATGAACTGCCAGGGCGTCGCGGGGACCTCGAACTGAGGGCTGCGAACGAAGGGGTCCCAGTCCATGATGCGCCCCTGCATGGCCCCGTCCTCGGCGCGAAGCTCGGCCACGTGATTCGGGCCGCCCCAGCCCTCGAGATCGCCCGGCTCATCGAACTGCCACTCGATCAGAGCTCGCTTGCTCTCCTGCCCATGCAAGCAAGCGCAGGACAGCACGACGGCGACGAGGCAGATCACGCTGCGCATGGTCTTTGCTCCTCCTGTGCGCGGGGCCGGCAGCTATTCCGCCGGCCGCACCTCGATGGCGTCCGCCCAGATCACGCCGCGCCTCTCCGGGCGCACGCTGAAATGCGTCCGACGCACGTTCTCAGGCACCTCGAACTCGAAGCTCTCCTGTTGCCACTCACGCCCCACCTCCACGGTTCGCCCCGGCGCGCCCTTGAAGCCGCTCACCTGAAGGTGCGCGCTCATGTCCTCGCGATCCGCCCGCAGGTAGACAGTGAGCCGGTACTTCCCGGCCTTCAGGCCCATCGGGTAAGAGGTCACCGTCAGGCCTTCGCCCTCCGCTGGGCAGCGAATAAACAGTGAATGTCTGCCCTCGATTGCCTCCAGCGGGTCGGCACCCCAGCTTGCTCCGGTCTCGTGGGTGTAATTGACGCGGTAGTAGTCGGGATAGCCCGGGTTCGTCTGCTGCTCGAAGCCGCCGTTGCGAATGAGGTTCCCCTCCGCCAGGACGACCTGGTTGGGCGTAGGCTCCGCGACGCGGACACGGTAGATGCGCACCCCCAGCGCATCTATTATGTCATGAAGCTCGCCCTCAGAGGTAACCGCCACGCTGCGGTCCTCAAACAGGACCTGGGCCTGAGAGGTCAGCGGCCGCTCCGGGCATTTCAGCGCGATGCTCTTGGGCTGCTTGTCAGTGTTCACGCAGAAGAGGTAGATAGCTCCGTCGTAGCGGCGCGCCATGGTGTGCAGACCGGGGTCTTCGGCGACGAGCGCGACCTCAGGGTCCGGCTCATGGGACAGCAGCACCGGCGTAAGCTCCTTGACCTCGGCGGCTATCTTGCGGCACTCCGCCCACATGCCGTCCACGAACGGGTTGTTGTGCGGCGGGCGGCGAATGAAGTACTGGATTCCCGTCGCGCCATGCACGATCGCCAGGTAGGTCATGCAGCGCTGCTCCTGCCAGGTCGGCTCGCGGCCCCACCACTCTCCTCCTCCGAAGGCCTGCGGCACGCACCAGATGGGCATGGCGCCGCCGGTGGCGTTCAGCACCAGGTCAACGGTGTCCGCCACGCTGGTCACCGGGCGGTTGGGGATCGGGTACGGATCAACCATCAGTATGTCCATCCCGTCAGCGTACTCCTGCGCCTTGCTCGGCACGCAGAAGACCATGGTCGTGGGATGGTAGGGGTCGAGTTGCTTCATGTGCGCGTTGTGAGCGAGGTAGCGGTCGGGCGGAGTGCCCCGGCCCGCCGGTTCGTCGGAGAGATACCAGCAGAGCAGGCCGGGGGCGTCCCGGTGCGCGGTCACGTCCTCGGTCAGCGCCGCATTGACCTCCTCCGAGGGCTCCTGGTCGGTGATCTTCCTCACGTCGTAGTGCATCCTCATCCCCACGGCGTCCGCCTTGTCGAGAAAGGCCGTGATGAGCGGTCGGTTCTCGCGTCGGAAGTCGGGGTCAAAGCTGTGATAGACGCAGATGAGGTTGAACTTGAAGGCCCCCTCCAGCCGGAGCACGTACTGAGGGTCCTCCTGGTCGTAGTGCGTGCCCCGGTGGAAGTAAAAGCCGAAGGGGAAGAAGGGCTTGCCGTCCACGATGAGGCCGCGCGTGCGGTAGTCAATCTTGACCTCGTTGGGCTTCGGCGGCGCCTTGGAGAGCTTGGCCTCCCCACGCGCGATCTCGTCCTCGCCCCGGGTGAGTGCGCACGTCACCCGATGGACGCCGTCGGCGACCCCGGCGAGGTCCAGCGGGATCACGGTCTCGCGCTGCGTCAAGGTGATGGTGCGCGGCTCCAGCGCGTCGCCTTCGAGGCGGGCGGACAGGCCCTCGGGGCTGATGCCCTCGGCCAGCTCGATGATAAGTTCCGCCTGCTTCTCCTCCGTGTACAATGACAGCGAGGGAATGAACCTCATTACCGCTCTTGCTCTCACGCCCAGGCCCTGCGCGCGCAACACCTCCGTTCCATCGGCGGCGTCACTCACTACGAGGCGCAAGGCATAGTCCCCGGGCTGAGGTAGCGGCACGCGTATCTCAGCGGGCGCTGCTGTGGCCGTAAGCGTCACGGCAGCTTCTCGGCTCGCGACCTCCTCTTGGCCCCGAAGAGCCGCCAGGCGCAGCTTCACCTCTTGCGGGCCATCGGCATCCCTGGCCAGCGCACAGCTTACCTGCGCGTAGCCCTCCTCCGCCTCCCTGGTCCACTGGAAGTCGCTGACCTTCACGCCGCCGATGGAGCCGCCCGATGGCTTCAGCGTCAGCTCGATGGTCTCGTGGTAGCGCTCGCCCTCCGCCAACTCCTGATCCCAGCCCAGGAAGAAGCTGCCCTTGTCGCGGTCATCATAGAGCGTCATGCCATGGGTCGTCTTCATCTGCCAGGCGCCGAAGAGGGAGCTGAAGCTCATCTCGCCCAGCCCGTTCCACAGCACACGGCGGTCGCCGCGGCCGTAGGTCATCCGGCCCTGCTCCGGCTCGTCTCCCACCTTCACCTCATAGGCAGCGCCCTCCATCCACGGCACCGCGGGCCGCCAGCCAAGCTGAAGGTGGGCGTCCTGCAGGCCCACCTGGCCGAACTCATACTCGACGACAACCCGGTTGTCGGGGCTGACCGTCACCCTCTTCGTGTATGAGAACACCTCGGACTTGTCGCTTATCTGTAGGCTGGTGGTCTCGCCGTCGTGCGCCAGCGTGGCCGTCGGATTGCCCGAGCGGCTGGAGAAAAACGCGGTGGTCCACTTAGCGTCATGGACCGTGAACTCAGAGGCGTAGGGCTGTCTCCTGCGCGCTGACGGGGTAGGCAACCATCATCCCCACCAGGAGAATCAACAGGACAAGCCATGGTGCTGAAGCGTGCATGGCATCTACCTCCCTTGCGGGTCGTGGCGAGTTGCGTGGCTGCGGTCGAGTGCAGTATCCCGGATCGTGGTGAGATCGCAGACTCTCGGATGCCGTCATGGTAGCACAGGCGCCCTCGCCTGTGCCGTCAAGGCCAGCGTCCGCCTTGACCCTCCGTGCGGCTTCGGCGGCGAGAGCACCGCCGCGACAGGCGAGGGCGCCTGTCGTACCACGCAACGGGCCACCTGCATGACTGCTATCTCTCATCGGGATGCTCGATTGCGCTCAGCTCACTGCCCGATCCTCGCCGCGGCGAAGGTGAACAGGGCGAAGAACAGGTCGTCCCGGTCGAGTATGTCGGGCATGCGCATCCAGACGTAGATGACCTTCGCGCCGCGAGGCTCGGAGGCCCGGTGCTCAACGTAGACGATGCCATCGCCGTAGCTATTGCCGGCATCGTCCTTCAGCTCGGCTAAGGGCAGGTACACGTCGCCCTCTGCCGTCAAACCCCTGGTTGCGGGACGCCAGCGGCGATCTCCGCTGCTCGGGAACGCCGCCTGTTCGGGCAGACCGGGCAGCGCGTTCGTGTCCAGGTGAAAGCTCAACTTCACGCCCGCCGGAGGCTCCTCCCAGCCTCTTACCTGCGCCTGTGCCGGGACGTCGTCGCGCTGGTTGGCGCCGCTGCCGGCGATGGGCAGCCCAAGCCGACCGGCTGCGACCTCGGTTTCGCCCTTCTCGTTGTAGTAGAACGGGAAAGGCTGATGCGGGACGACCACCAGCAGTCCGCCCTCTCGCAGATACCTGAGCAGCGCTCTCTCTATGTCCCCCTGCTCTCTGAAGGTCTGCAGGTAACGCTCGCCGGCGGCGTGCACAACAAGCGGCAGCGTCTTAGCATTGAACACCTCAGGGTCGAGGATGTCCTCCCAGCCAAGCTCTTTGATTTCCAGGCCCACATCCGCCAGCCAGAAGGCGACCTCGCCCTCGTAGCCGGGCAGGATGCCGATGGTCTTGTCCCGGTAAAGCTCCGCGAGCGCCGTGGCCCTTTCCGGGTCTGGGCTCGGAGGCCGAGTGGGCGCCTCCACTGCGCTGTAAGGCGTGGCCTTGAACCGGGCGGCGTAGTCGCGCGTGAGTTCAACGTATTTCTGACCGTCCTCCCAGCTTGGCTCGATCTCGGAGCCCTCGTACCACTCGTTCCACGAGGTGATGAGCACCCAGTCCGGGTCGGCCTTGATGGCCTGCTCCCACAGCACCCGGTAAGTGCTGCCATCCTGGCGTTCGGCGTTCAGGCCCGGCGTTCTTATCTTCCTGTCATCGTAGCCGGGGATTACCGTGAGGCAACTGATCCTGGCGCGCTGCTTAGCAAGCTGCACGGCGCTGCCGAACTTGCTGGCGCTTAGCTTGCGAAGCTCCTGGGGGCTCTTGCCTCGCACCCAGCCGCAGATGTTGTAGGTGTGCACGCCATCGAAGGCCCGCGCGAAGCTCTCCCGGTAGCCGTCGGCGATGAGGACGAAGTCGTCTTCATAGCTCTCCTCGACCTCCGAGATGATCGCCGGCCACGAGGTCAGAGGCACCTGGCCCATGACTCTGCCGTAGACGAAGATGACCGGTTTGCCGTCCAGCTTCAGAAAGGCCGGATGGGAGCCGTAGTTGTTGAGAAGGTAGAGCAAGTCGTCCACGGCCTGAGCAATTTGAGCGCGCCCCTTGCCCGGCGCTTTCTCCCAGTACACCGTGGCCTTGAAGCCCTTGTCAGCGGCGTGATCGAGCAGCATCCGGAAGGCCTGGTCATCGAAGGTGCCCTGTCCCCACCAGCTTGAGATGAAGCCATCCAGCCCATGGCTCTTCGCCATCTCAATGTGCCAGTCAATGATCTTCGGGTCATGTGAGTCGTAGGGGCCTTTCTCCGGGTAGTGTGCGATGTTGGACATGTAGTGCTTGTCGGGGTCTACGTCACGCCAGGAACCCCTGCCGCCGTGGCGCTCCGGGCTGCGATACCACGGGTAATAGAACGCCAGCACCTGGCGCGGCACGCGCTCGTAGCGTCGGTCGCGGCGCTGGCGCAGGAACTCCAGGAAGCTCGTCCTCCTCGCCTCGCTGGCGACTGCATCCGGCAGTGTGAGCTTCATTGAGTCCGACACCTCCCCGATGGCTTCCACGCGCACGTTGCCGAAGAGGACGCGCGTCGCACCCTCAGCCTTCTCCCACTTGCGGGCGCAGAGCACGATGCCGCCAGACAGCACGGGCGGCGAGTCGTTCCAGTCATCATCCGTCGCCTCGATGATGGTCTCGCCATCGAGCGCAACGCTGATGGCGTTGCCTTTCACCGTGACGGAGACCTCATGCCAGCCGTTGTCGCGGATAGTCCTGGGTGAGGTCGCGAGCGGGTTCTCGTCACCCGTGGACCTGCCGCCGGATGCCTTGTGCAGGGCCGTCATCCTCGTGTAAAAGCCGACCGTGTATGCGTTGGCGGGGCGTTGATAGCGCACACCCACCCAGGGGCCGTCGCGCCAGTCGCTGCCCCGCGAGATGACCTTGAGCTTCAGCGACAGCGTGTAGTCGGCCCACTGCGCGCGCCCGGAGCGCGCGCCTAGGGCGATGAAGTTCCCCTCACAGTCGGTCCCCTCAAAGCCCTCATCTGTCACTGTCCAGGTACCCGAGTCGGCCTCCCACAAGGGGTAGCCATCCGAACCGTGCCCGTACGCGGTGAAATCGTCCTTCAACAGGACGGTCCCGCCGAACGCGTGGCTCGACAGGCAAAGAAGCATCAGGACCGGCATCAGCACCCAGCGTGCTGCTCTCATCGTTTCTCTCTCCCGGAACAGGACTCAGACGTCTCGCGTAAGCGCCTCCGCATTTCCCCGCATCAGCCGGTTCATCCTGCGCGCCATAGAATGTAAGGAAGGTGGCTGCACGTCTCAGGCAAGGGGGGACAGTCGGCTTTCCCGTGGAGGGCGCTATGCGTCCACGCCTTGAGGAGCGCACGTTGGACTTCGGCGACCTGAATCCGGATGCTGCCCTTTGACGCTGCGTGTGTCTTACCGTATTCTGTGCGCATGAGTTCAAACGGGATGCCCGGCGCGTTGCCGGGCAGGTCCAGAGGAGGCTTTACGATGAAACCGAAGATGCAGCCCATGGTCAGCCTCGCTCTCTTCCTGGCGGCAGCCCTATGCTGCGCCGTGCCACAGTCGGCCTGGTCAATCCCTCCCGGTCTGCTCTTTCACCTCTCGTTCGACAAGCTCAACACGAAGGCCGACTTCGCCGCTGGTGACCCGGAGCCGACCGAGGAGATCAACCTCGAGATACGCTCGGTGGAGGGGGTCA
The DNA here is from genome assembly GCA_029820045.1 of Candidatus Zipacnadia bacterium. Taxonomy (GTDB): domain Bacteria; phylum Armatimonadota; class Zipacnadia; order Zipacnadales; family UBA5352; genus JALGVE01. The sequence continues at coordinate 37,151 of JALGVE010000009.1, forward strand.
AAGGCGCTGGACTGCTGCAGAAGCATGGCGAGCGCTGCAGCTACCAGGTGCCCGGCAACCTGGACGCGAGCCAGGGGAGCTACTCGGTCTGGGTGAAGCCGCTGAACTGGGACGGTCACAGCGGTAAGTTCCGCCACTTCCTGACCATCACCGGCGTGGATAACTACCGAATGCTGCTCTATCTCTACCCCATCGGCGACGAGGCTGTCATCAACTACATCCAGATCAACGCCAAGACCCCTGAGGAGGCCACCTGGCGCGCCGGGGCTCCCGTTGACATACTCCAGCAAGGGAAGTGGACCCACCTGGTCAGCACGTGGGATGCACATTCAGTGCGCGTCTACGCCAACGGCAAGCGGGTCGGCGAGGGCCTGGTGTCGTCGCCTTTACCGAAGGCCGATACCGGCCTGTTCACGGTCTGCCCCATCGAGTTCTGGAAGCATCCGCGGTGGAGTGATCCCGAGGAGCAGACCATCTGCGACGAGGTGCGCGTCTTTGACCGCGCGCTGACCGATGACGAGGTCCTCGACCTCTACGCCGCCGAGGCGCCCGGGGGGCTTGTGAACCTCCAGCCGACGCTTTCGTTGGAGATGAAGCCCGATTACTTCGCCAAGTCTATCTCGGTCACTGTGCGTCCGGCACACCTGGACGCGGCCTGGAAGGCACGCCTGAAGCAGGGCGCACAGATCACGCTCATCGTCCGCGAGCCGCGCGGCGTTGAACTCGCGAGTCAGACCGGCCCGCCGCCGGAGGCGCCGGTCGCGCTCGCTGTGCCAGACTGGGTAGATGGCGACTACACGGCCGAGGCCGCGTTGGCGGCTGAGGGTCAGAGGTTGACCGCAACTGCCACCCTGACCAAGCCGCCAACACCCTGGCTGCCACCGGAAAAGGACTGGCGCGCGGACCGGGTGCTGGAGCCGTGGACGCCGCTGGAGCGCGAGGGCCACGCCATCCGCTACTGGAACGGTCAGGTATCACTGCCCGGCGCCCTGCCGGCGCAGATAACTTCTCGGGACGGGGAGCTTCTGGCTGCGCCTATCCGCCTCGAGGCTGGCGAAGCCGCTAGCTGGGACGCTCCGCAGGTAATCGAGGAGGAAGCCTATCGGGTCACCGTTAAGGGCGGCGGCAGCCTGGGCCAACTCTCCGCCACCTATGAGACGCTCATGGAGTTCGACGGCCTGATCAGGGCGGACCTGACGCTGACCCCGCCAGCGGCAGGCGTCGAGATAGACTCACTCGCCCTGGAGATCCCTCTGCGCGCAGACGTCGCCCAGTATTACCGCAACCCTACCTGTCAGGACTGGGACGGAGGCGACCTGGCCGAGGAGACCTTCATCCCCTACGCGTGGCTGGGGACACAAGAGCGCGGGCTGTCGTGGTTCATGGAGTCAACGGAGAACTGGCGCATCGGCGAGGGTCAGCCCGCGATGACCATCCACCGTGAGGGCGAAGCGGTTACTGTCCGGCTGCACCTCATCAGCGAGCCGACCCGCGTCACGCGCGCCTTGACCTACACCGTCGGCTTCGAGGCGACGCCGGTGCGACCGGTGGACCCGCACATGTACGACCTGCGCTTTGCGAGCGGCCCGCAGGTCAAGGGCGTCAACATGTTCGTGTACGGATGGGGTCCTCAGATTTCGTATCTCAACGGTCGTCTCATCGCCCAGAACCCGGAGGACCAACGCGCCCTCATAGATGGATGGCGGGCGAAGGGCATGGAGACTCGCTCGTACACCTGCACGCAATGCACGGCGAACATCTCGCCAGAGTACCGGTTCTTCGCTGAGGAGTGGAACCAGCCCTACGGCGCCAGCTTCTCGGGTTACAAGCGCGTGGGCGACAACGCGCCCTACAGCATGGTGCCTGTCTGCCCGCGGAGCAGCTTCGCGGACTTCCTGGTCTGGTGCGTCAAGGAGCACGTCCGCAATGACTGGGGCGGTGGCATCTACACGGACATTGACGGTGCCAAGCCCTGCGACAACCGCGCCCACGGCTGTGGCTTCACCGACGTCTTCGGCCGCTCCGGTCGCACTTGGCCGCTGTACGCGCACCGCGGGCTTTCGCGGCGCATCTATGCGGCCTGCCACGACGCGGGTAAGAGCTATCTGGCGCACGCGCACAGCAACTGGTACTCGCTCTTCAACGCCTTCAACGATGGCTGGTGCCCCGGCGAGCAGTACTCCAGCAAGGTGCTCGGCAAGCCCAGCTTCTACATGGATGACATCCCCGACCGCGTCTGGCGCACGGAGTTCTGCACGCCCACCACGGGCGTTACCACCTTCCTCCTACCGCAGCTCGGGCGCCTGGCCGGCAAGGAGGCGCTCCAAGACCCCGGGCCGAGCGAGTGCTGCTGGGCGGCGGCCATGTGCTACGGGGCGCCGTTGTGGGCGGGGTCGGTGACGAGACAGGTGACCGAGGACGTGTGGGCGGCGCAGATGGACTTCGGGATGGCCGACGTCGAGTTCGTGCCTTTCTGGCGGCAGGGGGAGTTCGTCGCCTCCGAGCCGCAGGTCCGCATCAGCCTCTGGCGCAAGCCGGGCAAGCGGCTGGTGGTTGTGACAAACTGGGGGGATGAGGACCAGAGGGTGCAGATGCGCCGGGCCGCTGGTGGTTCGCCGCAGTTCCGCGCCGCCTGGAAGGCCGAGGACCTGTCCGTCAACAATGGCGTGGCAAGCTTCACGCTGCCTGCCAAGCGCGGTGCGCTGGTGATGGTGACAGGACTGGAGTGAGCGCCCAGGGCACGGGCGGCGGCCCCGCAGGGGGCGTCGTGGACGGCGATGACGCGGGGCCGTGCAAGACACCGAGGTCCCGGCAGGTGCGCGTGTATCTGCCGCGAATACCACACTACCGCTACCCCCAGCGCTAACGCAGGCTGGCGATAGACGGAGAGGTCGCACACATCTCGAGAAGGGTGGTGCATGTCAGTGACACACACTGCTAGGCGATGGTACAGTCTCACGACGATGCTCGTGTTGTCCCTCGGTCTTGCTGCCGTAGTGGTTCTGGTCGGCTGTGGCTCTGACGGCGAACACGCAGCCGGTGGGCAGAACCTGCAGCCGACCGAGGACGTAGTGCTCTTCGATGGCGGTGAGGCACCCGCGGAGAAGGAAATCGAGAAGCGCCCCAAGAGCTTCTGCGACGACCAGGTGCCTGGCATCGCCTTGAAGACCAACGGCCACTTCTACGACCGCGTGGTCAGCGAGTGCGACACCAAGGTACACTCCTTCCACACGCAGAACGGCATAGCCTATCAGGTCGAGCTGGTGGGACAGCGCCACATGGACGACCCCGATCTGTTCTTGAGCCGGAACGCGGATCCTCGCAACAATGAGTGGAAGCGGTCGCGGCGGGTTGATCCGTACATGGACGGCATTGTCTTCAGGTCTACTCAGGACGGCACCATGTACGTGGGCGTCCACGGCTATGACAGCGGGCCGGGCGACGGCACGGTCGAGTACTACATACACGTGCGCAAGTGCAG
>JALGVE010000010.1 GCA_029820045.1 Candidatus Zipacnadia bacterium
CACGGCGGTGATGCACTTCGTGGACTGCCTTATGGAGGGCAGCGAACCGGTATCGCCGGGCACGGACGGCCTGCGCATCATGAGACTCCTCGACGCGATGTACAAGTCCGCCGACACCGGCAAGGCGGTGACGATCAAGTAGTGTTGAAGCATCGGCCCGTGCAGGCAGCGCGGGCTATGTGTCTTCTTCAGGTGACAAAGGCAGGGGCGGCAGGACCTGCTCAACCCAGTCGAGGAAGCGCTTCGCCTGTGTGATGATCCTGTCGGCGGAATCGCGGCCGATCGCGCGCCCCTCATACTCGGCGGCATTCTTCTCGCGGATGATCTGGGTGAACTGCCTGGCGTGCCTGGCCGCCTGCTCCTCCCAACGTGTACCTCTGAGTGCTCGCTGGAGGAACCTGCCGGCCTCGCTATGTGATTCGCCGGCGGCTCGTTCGCCAAGCTGGTAGAGACACAGTGCATCGTTCGCAGCGATCACCGCGTGAACAGCGTTGCTGGCCGCCTGACTGGTGTGCTCCGGGTCATGGGCGGCCTCAGCTACCTCCAGGAAGCGTCGGGCCTGTATCAGGAATCCCTGCCAGTTCGCCACCGGCTTCTCAGCCTCTCAAGTGAGTCTCCCACCAACTTGATCCCGTCGCGCAGTATGTTCCGCCAGAAGTCGCTGTCCGCCTCCTCCCACTCACGCAGGTCAGCCAGGTCGGCGATGTGCCACGACAGAGCTAGAGAGTGCTGCTCGGCAAGCGCGAGACATGTCTGATCAATCCGGGCCTCGATATGCTGGGTTTTGCGTTCGACGACGATCAGAATATCGGTGTCGCTCCCCGCTTCAGCCTCCCCGCGTGCCTCGCTGCCGTACAGGATAATGCTCAGCGCCTCCGGTACCTCCGACGAAAGAGCAGTGACAACTCCCTCTGAACGCTTTTGCTCCGCAGCGAAGAGACCTCGCAGCCTCTCGATCAATTCCCCTTCGGGCTGTCTGAGTTCGTACGCGCTCGCGCGCCCGTGGTCTCGCTTGGTGAGCACCCCCGAGGCCACGAGTTCCTGCAATGCGTTCCATCCTGGCCCATATGATATGCGCGCCCGGCGGATGGTCTCTCGGCCACTAAGTGGGCTCTTGGCATGACAAAGCACGCGAAGCACGCCGACCTTCGCTGGCGACGACAGTATATCCTGGAGCGGGTACAGTAGCCACATTCGATATCACGCAAGCAGCCGAGCTTGGTCTGTTTTCAGACCATATGGTCTGTATTCAGACCAATCATACCCGTAGCAAACGCCCGTGTCAAGCCCCGCCGAAGCAGGCCGGAGGTCGTACCTTTACGTCTCCTCCGGGCTTGCGTCCTCATGTATGTGTGCTTCTCGCTTCTCCTCCGGGCCGCGACAGCTGTGCGGGTCGCTGGCCGCGGCGACACGAGCCAACTTGCCGGGGGTTATCGGCTGTGGGGCGCCCGCTACGGCGTCATCTTCGCCCTTGACGAGCACCGCCGGCGCATATCAATCCGCGAGGTGGGGCACAGCGGCAGCATCTACTGAGAGGGGAATGCGAAGGCGTCGCGCATCATGAGGCTCCTCGACGCGATGTACAAGTCCGCCGACACCGGCAAGGCGGTGACGATCAAGTAGCGCGGCTGCCTTCGCCTTGTCGCTCCCCATGGGCTGTGCTACAATGTGGGAGTAGGCCAGTGCTGTGTAAGGAGCGCCCCAGAGGAGGCAACGCAATGGCTGAAGCCAAGGCACGGGATCGGCTGGCCCGGGCGTGGGAGCAGGCCCAGCGCCTGCCGGATCACCGCAAGGCCGCGCTGATAGACTACATCGAGTTCCTCGCCTCTCGCAGCGACGAGGATGAGATATGGCAGCCGGACCCCGAAGAGGAAGAGGCCATTCGCGCCTGGCTTGCCGGTGAGGGCGACGACGGTGTTCCCTGGGAAGAAGTGAAGCGCCGCTCGCGGGAACTGGGCGACCGTGTACTCGATTAGGTTCACAGGCAAGTCGGAGAGGCAGTTCCTACGCCTCGACGCGCGGACACGTGCACGGCTTGAGGAGCGGATCGATCAACTGGCGCAGTGGCCGAACACGACGCTCGATGTACGACCCCTCAGGGGCAACCTGGCGGGGGTCTACCGTCTCCGTGTCGGCCAGTACCGTGTGATTCTCGTGGTAGACGAAGAGCGCAAGCGCATCTCAGTGCGGGAGATCGGCCCCCGCGGGAGTATCTACTGAGGCGGGAATGCCAAGGCCTCAGGGGCCTCGCGTATCGAGCGCGAGTTCGTCTACTCGACGCTATGCGGCACCGAGGCGGGCGCGAGCCTGGAGCGCGTCTTCGGCTTCGACGGCATAGACGACACCGCGATTGACACCTGCGAACTGTACACGCAAGAGCACGGGGTGCCGGTGAACTGCACTTCGTGGACTGCCTTATGGAGGGCAGCGAACCGGTATCGCCGGGCACGGACGGCCTGCGCATCATGAGACTCCTCGACGCGATGTACAAGTCCGCCGAGACAGGGAAGGCAGTGACCATCAAATAGTATTGTGGCAGGGGCCGCCCTCGGCCCCCGCATGTTAGTCCAGGTGTATCCCCGGAAGCAGCGTCCCGAGCAGGCCACGCACGTGGCGATTGGGGAACTGGGAGGCGGGTCTGAGTTCCCGGCCGACGCGGAACCGGACACAGGCCGCGATCGCCCCAGGCGAACCATCGTAGCTCCCACCGGGGGTGAACACGAGCCAACCGCCCTTCTCGACGCCGGGGCCCTTCACGAGCAGCAGGTCTGCCACGCGCTCGCCGGTGACAGTGCTCGCCAACACGGTCCTGCCGTCTCTACCGACCGTCACGATCATGCTGCCGCTCGGCCCGAATGCGAGCGACGTGACCGCGTCATCGTGTGCCGCGATGTCGTGCAGGAGGGACCCATCGCGGGCGTCGTGCAGCCCAACATGGCCGTCGGAGCAGCCAACAGCCAGTATCCTGCCGTCCGGGCTGAAGCGAAGCACTTGTGGGCTGTGAGGCGAGCCGCCACTGCCGAGGAGTTGACCGGACGCGGACTCGTAGACGATGATCCCGCCATAGGCCCCAATGGCAAGCCGGTCGCCGGTCGGGCTGAAAGCCATGAGGTCGCTCGCAATGACGCCCCGCTCCGGGAAGCGCGCCAGCTCCTCGCCGGTCGCTACATTGAGCACGACGATCTTCCCGCAGTGCGCCGCCAGCGTGCTTCCGTCCCCGCTCACGGCGATGGTCCTTATCGGCTCGAGGTCGGCCTCGTCGAGGTCAAACGATGCCGTTTCGTGCCCGTCCGCAAGGCGGATGACTCGCACGTGCCTGTTTGTCGGGAAGGCCACCAATCGTCCGGCTGTGTCCAGGACCGCCTCCGTGAGCTCACACGGATTGGAGATGGGCAGCGTCGCGATCAGCGATCCGTCAAAGAGGCTGTAGACCTGGGAGATGTGATTGCCCTCCCGCCGCGCGTCCAGCGTGAGGAGGAGCATGTTCCTGGCGTCGATCTGGAACGCCGAGGCGCTTCCGATCTCACAGCCGGTCCCCTCAAGCGACGGCCCTACTCCCGACCACGTGACTCTGTCTACCGATGATCGCCGCTCCGGGACTAGTCGGCCAAGGTGCGGGTCGATCCACCACCGCGAACTCGCGGCGCGGGCGCGGATCGCGGTCAGGCGCCCATCGGGCTGAAACGCGACGGCGAAGGGCACCATCCCCCCAGGTCTTGCGGTCGGCGCCATGGGGCGCGGTGCCGGCTCGGAGGCCGGCCGCCACACACACGTCAAGGCCTGCGCCACCCCCGCGGCGATCAACTGTGGCTCCCGTGTGTAGCGTAGGGCGCGGATGGGGCGGTGATCGTGCGGGGGTTCGTCGGGCCACTGCCACGAGGCGATTTCCGCGTGTGTGCCCAAGTTCCAGACCCGCACCGTGCCGTCGCAGTGCGCCACCGCCACTCGCTGCTCCCAGTGCTGGAGGGCTACCAGCAGCGGGTCTTCCGGCCGCCCGCCGGGCCCGTGCCCGGGAACCAGCTCTACCCCGTCGGCCGAGCGTTCGCGCCAGACCCAGACTCCGGTCTCGGGACCCGAGGCTGCCCTGAGATGACCCGAGATGGCGACGCCCGTTATAGTCGGGCGCGCTGGGAGCGCTGAGCTGAGCTGCGGGGGCATCCAGTGGTCTGGTCTGGGCCGCAAGTCATAGGTGCCTCGATTGATGTGATGGAAGCGCACGGCGCCGTCGGCGTACCCCAGGAGCAGGTACGGAGCGTGCGGCTCGAAGGCGACGGCCGTTGCCGGGGCCTTGGTGGCACCCCCGTGGATGATATCTACCTCCTCCCCTGTGCTCGTATCCCATATCCGAACGTCCTCGTGGTGCCTGCAGGAACCGGATGCGAGCCGCTTGCCGTCCGACGAGAGGGCCAGAGCCCGCAGGCACTTGTCAGCGGGGGAGAATGCGAGCAGCTCCTCACCCGTGGCCGCCCGGAGCAGTCGGATCTTGCCGTGGGAGAAGCTGCCGTAGGCGAGCAGGAGCGCCTCGTCGGCGAGCGCCGGCAGTCCGGCCACCTTTGGCTGCAGCTCGTAGGCGGCCCGCAGCTCGAGGCTGTCCGCGTCCCAGACCTGGATGCGTCGTCCGAAATCGGCAAGGACCAAGCTGCGCCCGTCCTGGCTGAAATCGATCCACTGGGGTTCGGAGACAATGCGTAGGATCAACTCGGGATCAGTCGCCCAGTCAGGGCGTGAGCTTCGCTGGCTGTGTATTGGCCCTGCCTGCCCGCCAGAGATCTCCTGGTCGGCGAACGCAGCCGCGAGAGAGAGGCGATCAGGCTCAGCGGCTGCATCACCAGACCGCGCGCAGCCACCGATGCAACATGTAACCGCGAGCACGCAGCAACCCACCGCGGCCGACAGCAGCTTCATGAGTACCCCCTGTCGTCGATCAACGGCCCGCGACTGTCCCGGCGACGCAAGCGTGGTTAGGGTCATAGAAACCTCCCGGCCGCCCCGTCAGCAGTCGGCCACTCCGTCTCGATGAGCGCGACGACCTCCCGGGGACCGTCCCGAGATCCTCCTTGGCGTCGACCTCGCCCGCTTGTGCTGTTCGCCTGAGGCGCATCAGGCCTCAGCGAGTATCCCGTCCATGTGGTCTGCCAGCTTCTCCAGGGCCTCGTCTACGTCGCGCTCGCCGAGCAGGACCGGGTGGAGGTGATGCTGCATCAGTTGGGATATGCGCGAGTAGTGGGGGATGTCGTGACGGTGCCGCGCCGTGCGCAGCATCTCGCGTAGCAGGGGATAGTGCGGGTTGAAGGCCAAGACGTCGGGGTCGGCGTACAGCGACTCAATCGTGGGCAGCGGGCCGCCGCGCAGGGCCCGCTCCTTCTGTATCTCGTGGCTGCTCATGAACTTGATGAACTCGCCCGCCGCCACCGGCGCGCGCGCGTTCATCGGAATCGCGTAGTGCCACCCGCCCAGGAACGTGTACCCGGCATCTCCCTCCGGGCCCCGGGGCGGCGGCGCAATCCCAACCTTACCGCGCACCGCGGCGTCGGGCCGGTTCGTCTCCTGGAGCACGCTGGGCAACATGCTGAGGAAGACGGTGTGGCCCTGGACGAAGTTCTCCTGCGGCTCAAGGCCGTGGGCCGCCGTGGTCACGCTCAGCGGCGTAATCCCGTGGACGTGAATGAGGTCGCGCATGAACTGCAGGGCCGCGCGGGCCGCGTCGCTGTTTAGCGCGCTGCGCCCGTCCTCGAGCACCTCGCCACCGTTGCTCCACAGGTTGGTGAGGAACGAGGTGCTCAGGCCCTCGTAGAGATAGCCCGGGAACTGATAGCCGATGAGGCTCTCATCCTTCTCGCCCGCCAGGATGGTCTTCGCCTGCTCGATAAGCTCATCCCAGGTCGCAGGCGGGTCCTGGAAGCCGTAGGTCTCAAGGAGGTCCTCGCGGTAGAGGAAGACGCCACACAGAGCAATCGCCGGGACGCCGTAGAGATGCTCGCCCCGGATGGCCGGCTGAACGAAATCGCTGATATGCTGCTCAAGCTCCTCGGGCGGCAGCAGGTCCTCCACCGGGCGCAGATCCATGGTGTCAATGACCTCAGGCATCCAGTACAGGCACAGCGGCGCCACGGAGAGGTTGGTGCTCTCAGCGCGCATGGCGGTGGTGACGACGTTGAAGACCTCGTCCGGGTTGTACGGAATGCTCAGCGCGACTGAGGAGACGTTGGGATACATCTGAGTGAACCTGTCCAGCAACTCGGCGTTGAGCTGCTGATCGTACTCGGTGAAGCTTCTGACGGAGAGGGTAACGGTGGTGGCGCGCGCGGCGCCGGCCATCACGCCCTCGGCGCCCTCGAAGCGGCTCTGCACCTCGATGCCTCGGTCGGTGATGCTGTAGCGCCAGATGCCCTTGTCATGGTCGCAGCCCCGCATCTTGAGCACCGAGATGGCGCGCTGTATCTCGCTCTCCAGCTCCAGGTACTTCATCAGGATGATGCCATCAACGATGATGGAGATGTGCTCGCTGGTGACGTAGGTCTGACCGAAGAGCTCCGGCACCTCGGTGGTCAGCAGGGCAGTGACCCCGCGGCGGTTGAGCATCTCCACGAGGGAGTAGACCGACTCGCGCAGCGAGTTGCTGTCCGTAATGGACAGTTCGAGGTCGGTAAGGCTATCGAAGACCACGCGGCTGGCTCCCATCTGCTCGATCGCCTGGTCGAGTTCGATCATCAGTTGCTCGAAGCGTGTGGTGAGCGGCGAGCAGTGGATGACCCTGAGCTTGCCGGTCTGCTCGAGTTGGGGGAGGTCCAGCCCGAAGCCGGCCGCCAGACAGGCCAACTTCGCGGGCGACTCCTCGAAGCTCACGAGGAGGCCCGGCTCCCCTTGGCGGGCGCCCTCGCAGACGAACTGCAGTCCCAGCGTGGTCTTGCCTACTCCCGCGCTGCCGGCGACCAGGGTGGCGCTATTCTCCCCTAGCCCGCCGCAGAGCATGCCGTCGAGGCCGCTCACACCTGTGGAGATGCTCCCGACCGGGAGGGCCGGCTCAGGTTCGCGCGACACAGGGTGGTATCGCGGGTAGACGACAGCGCCCTCGGAGGTCAACTCGAAGCCGTGGCGCCCTTGCCGGTGCGCCTGGCCTCGCGCCTTGAGCACCTCCACGTAGCGCCTGCGCCTCAACTGCCCAGCCAGCGGGTAGTCCAACCTGATGACGGTGTCGCACAGGTACTCCTCAAAGGGCACGAACTCCGGCTGCGTGTCCTCGAGTTCTTTCGTGATGATCGCGGTGAGTTCCGCACGCTTGATGCCGTTTATCATCCCGTAGAAGAGGGAGCGAAGCTCCTTGGGGTCGTCGCTTATCTGCATCAGGTGGGAGGCGCTGTCAATCATCAAGCGGCTGACGCCCATCTCCTCCACGAGCCGGTCAACCAGCCCGCCGACTTCACCGAGCTGGTCCAGGAAGACCTCGGGCGAGGTGCAGATGAGCCTGACCAGCCCGTCCCGCTCCAGGGCCTCCAGGTCCCAGCCGAACCTGGTGGCATCAGCCACCATCTGCTCCGGGAACTGCTCGAAGGTAATGACCAACCCGGCCTCGTTCTCGTTCAGGGCCCCGTGGTGTATGAACTGCAGTCCCACGGTGGTCTTTCCGGTGCCGGGAATGCCCTCGAGCAGCGTGCAGGTGCCGCTGCGCAGCCCGCCTGCGAGAATCTCGTCCAGGCCGGCGATGCCAGTGGCCACCAGCTTACTCATTCGAGGCACTCTCCTCTTCGGACTCGGTGGCCCCATTGCCCCTCTCCTGGAGCCTTCTCTCTATCAACAGCCGCACGATCTGCTTGCGGCTCTGCGGATCATCGTGATACGCCTCACTCACCAGACACAAGAGCCGCCACACCTCCAGGTCCGTGGAGAGAGCGTAGCACTGGTAGCGCCCATCGCCGCGAGTGAAGGTCTCGAGGATCTCGCACTCCGCCAGCCGTTCCAGCGCAGGCTCGACCATCTCCACTGACCGGTGTGTGCGCAGGGCGATGCCCGCGGCAGTGTCGAAAGTCCGTGGGTTCGCCTGGTAGAACAGCGCCACGTCCAGACCCACGAGGGTCTGAGCGATGTCCTGGACGAAGGTTGTCACGCGCTGGTCCATCTCGGCTCGACCTCTACGCCGCGAACCAATGGCCCTGTCACTTCCAGTAGCACACCTCATCTATGCTTCGCCTCCCCTGTATCATTCTCCTGCGTGTTATACAAATCATGTACCATCGTCCGGTGTTCCGTCCCCGCGCGTTAAGAGGAGGTGACGGGGGGTGTGTGTCGGAAGTAACCCGGTACACTGCTCGCCCGTGAAGCCGTCGCCTTTCTCCAGTCGCGGGCGTGCCCTCGTCTTACTGCCTGAGACGCGCCAAGGGAGCTGCCATGACAGGAAACGGCCAGGACATGCCGCGTGCTGAACATCCCCGACCCTACCTCCACCGCGGGCTGCGGTCAGGGATTGACTGGCTCAATCTCAATGGGCCCTGGCGATTCGAGTTCGACCCCTCCGATGAGGGTCTTGAGGGGGGGTGGTACCGGCCGGGAGAGCAGGAGTTCTCACGTGAGATTGTCGTACCCTTCCCCTGGGAGAGCCACCTCGCCTGGGGCACCGAGGGGGAGGCCGGCAACGACAACTGGTTCAGCCCGGAGGCCTACCTGGAGCCAGCCACGGTGACGGTTGAGAACTACCGCGAGGCGCCACGGCACACCGTCGGCTGGTATAAGCGATCCTTCCAGGTCCCGGCGAGTTGGCGAGGCCGCCGCGTCTTCCTGAACTTCGGCGCCGTTGACTGGCACGTCCAGGCGTGGGTCAACGGCGAGGTGGTGGGCAAGGCTGAGAGCGGCTATGTGCCCGTGAGCTTCGAGGTCACCCAGGCGCTGACCTGGGAGCGGGACGAGCTAGTGGTGCGCGTGGTTGACCCCGAGGATCACGGCCGCCAGCCGGTCGGCAAGCAGTACAACTGGTACACGCGCACCAGCGGCATCTGGCAGACCGTGTGGCTGGAGCCGCGAGGGGTCGGGTATATTGCCGAGGCTGTGGCTCGTCCCTCACTGGCCAAGGCCAGCGTCGAGTTGGAGTTCACGGTCATACCGCCCGAGGGCCGCGCGGACTGCGAGATCGAGGTATTCATCCGCCCCGAGGGCAAGACCGGCGTGGCAGCCACGGCACGCGAGAGCCTGCCAGCTACCGGAGGCACGATCTCCCTACGAGTTGACCTGCCCCAGGCCAGGCCTTGGACGCCGGAAGCGCCCAACTTGTACCGCCTTACCGCGACCCTGAGCTGCGAGGGCGAGCGGGTAGACCAGGTGCACACCCAGTTCGGCCTTCGCGACGTATCTGTGTGTCCGTTGCACGAGGGCGGCCCTAACTACATCTGCCTCAACGGCGAACCGGTCTACCTGAGGGGCGCGCTCGATCAGGCCTTCCATCCGCAGGGTGTGTACACGTTCCCGACCGACAAGGCGCTCAAGGCCGACCTGAAGGCCGCCAAGGCCGCCGGCTTCAACTTCCTGCGCCTGCACATCAAGGCGGAGGATCCCCGGCTGCACTACTGGGCCGACCGCCTCGGCGTGCTGCTCATGTGCGATATGCCCAACTTCGGCTACGATGGTTACTCGGACGAGGCGAAGCAGCGCTGGGAGCGCACGACCGAGGCCATCATCCGGCGCGACTTCAATCATCCCAGCATCATCTCCTGGTGCCTCTTCAACGAGACCTGGGGCCTGGGCGGCAGGGATTACGCCGACAGCCCCGACCGACAGGCTTGGGTCAAGGAGCGATACGAGGCGGCGGAGGCGCTCGACCCGACACGCCTGATCGAGGACAACTCCGCCTGTCTCCACGATCACGTCGCCACGGACCTCAACAGTTGGCACTTCTACCTCAACGATTACGAGCAGGCGCGCCAGCACCTCGAGGAGGTGGTGGAGAACACCCACCCCGGCTCGGAGTTCAACTTCGTCGGCGGCAACGTGCAGGCCGACCAGCCGCTGCTGAACAGCGAGTACGGCGGCATCTCCGCACGCGCCGGCGACCTCGATGTCTCCTGGTGCTTCCGCTTCCTCACCAACGAGCTACGCAAACACGAGAAGGTCTGCGGCTACGTGTACACCGAGCTGACCGACATCGAGTGGGAGTGCAACGGTATCCTCAACTATGACCGCACGCCGAAGGACTTCGGCTACGATCCGTCCCTCCTGCAACACCGTCAGTTCCTCGGGCTGGACTGCCCGCCCGGGCAGACGGTTGAGCCGGGCGCGCCGGTTCGCATTCCGGTCTTCCTGCGGCCCAGCCTGGAAGCGGCACAGATGCGTGATCGTACTACCTGGACCGCCAGCTTCGTGAACTCGCTGGGGAACCAGCGCACGCTGGTACGCCGCGCGCCGCTGGGGAACGCGGAGGGCGACACGGCCGACATGGAGCTAACTGCCCCCGATGAGCCGGGGCTGGTGCGCGTGGAGGTGAACCTCCAGGACCGCCAGGGAGGGCTCGCCGCGATGAACTTCTGCTACCTGGAGATCCTGGGCGACAGGTCGGCCACGGAGTGGACTGACCACCGCACTCTTGTCCTGCGCAGGCAAGCCGGCGAGGCCAGGGCCGAGTTCGACGGCGCGGTCGAGATGGGCGAGTTCGAGGGCGGGGTGCACCTCATCGGCGGCGAGGGCAACGGCTGGTTGGAGTACGACTTCGACCTGCCGGAAGAGCCGCCCTCGGAGAGCATCGAGAGCGTTCGCGTCGTGCTGGAGGCCTCCAGCAAGCGGCCCGGCGCGCCGCAGACGGACGCCGACACTTGGCCCTCGATCCTACGGGTAAGTCTCAACGGCATCGAGATGGCGAGACGCGTTCTACGCAATCAGCCGGCTGACTCGCGCGGGGCGCTGTCGCACATGCACGGCTTCCAGGGCCGCTACGGGGAGTTGCTCCGCGTGCAACTGGGCGGCGAGGACCTTGCCCGAGCGCTTGAGGGCGCAGCGACCGTGACGCTCAGGCTGGAATGTGAGGCGCCGGCGGGCAGAGGTGGCGGACTTGTCGTCTACGGCTCGCGCGCGGGACGCTATCCCTGCGAGGTGCAGCTTCTGCTGAGCGTTGCCCCGCCGACGTGACGGCCCGGTTCCGGGCTGATTCCTCAGATGCTCGCGGGATTGACAGCGGCCCGGCTATTGACGCCATCCCTGTTGCCGTATGCTTGTTGCTCGTGATGATGCGCAAGATATGTGTGATCCGCAAGAACCTTGTGCGCAGTTCAAGCGTTTGTTACAATGCACCGTGCCTGACTCCGGGCGCAGGCCTGCTTAACCAGGGCCTGCTACGATCAACACAAATGAGGAGGCGGACGCAAATGCGCAGACAGCCAAAGTACCTCGGGGGATTCACCCTCATCGAGCTCCTGGTGGTCATCGCGATCATCTCGATCCTGGCTTCGATCCTATTCCCGGTGTTCGCACGCGCGCGGGCCAAGGGGCGCCAGGCGGCATGTATCTCCAACGAACACCAGATCGTCATGGCGCTCATCATGTACTCGCAGGACGCAGACGAGATATTCCCGCCGGGCCAGGCCCTTGCGGGGGACCCGACCAGCCAGTGGTACAACGCGGTGTTCCCCTATACCCGCAACCGGCAGATCATGTTCTGCCCCGACCGCAAGGACAAGGCGCCGGGCTACGGCATGAACTATCTCGCTGGCGGGATGGCGGTCGGGACCTTCTGGGACCCGTCCACGAAGGTGCTCATCGGCGATGTCCGCCCGGAGGCCATCAACGCTACTAACGGCACGACGGGCGCAGATGGCGAGTGGTATGTCAACGACGTCGGCAACGATATCTGTGGGGCTCCAGACGACAACAGTTTCGGTGGCAACAATTGGCCGGAGCGGCATAATGACGGCACGGTCTTCGGCTTCGCTGACGGCCACGTCAAGTGGCAACGCGAGGTGTCAGTTGACACCGCTGTGTTCTGGAACCCCTCGACACCCAGCGAGTGAGCCACAGCAAACCCGGAGCAGTCCGAAGCGCGCGGCCCAAAGTCGCGCGCTTCTTCATTTGTGCCGATGGAGGAGGAGGCCGTCCCTGAGGCGAAGCAGCCGCGCGAGTTCGCATGACAGCTTCGTTCGGAGGCGCGGGACCTGTGCGCCGTAGCCTTGGCGAAGGTGCATCGTATCCCGCGCACTGGGAGGTAAGCAGCAATGTCGGAGGTAAGGATAGGTTTCGTCGGAGCAGGCGGGAACGCACGCGGTCACATGAGCCGCCTGGCCGAGCTTGAAGATGCAACTATCGTCGCGATCTCTGACCTGGTGGAGGAGAAGGCGAAGGAGGCCGCCGGCGAGTATGGTGCTACGCCTTACACTGACTACCATGCGATGCTCGACAGCGAAGAGCTGGACGCGCTTTACGTGAGCGTCCCGCCCTTCGCTCACACGGACGCGGAGGTCCTCGCCGCCCAGGCGGGCCTGAACCTCTTCGTCGAGAAGCCGGTAGTGCTGGACATGGACAAAGGCTTGGAGAATCTGGAGGCCATCAAGCAGGCGGGCGTGCTCTCCTGCGTCGGCTATCAACTGCGTCTGATGGACACGACGCAACGGCTGAAGGCCTACCTGGCGGACAAGACGGTAGCGATGATCTCCTCGCATCGCTGGGGCGGCCTGCCCGGCACCCCCTGGTGGCGCGTCATGGAGCAGTCCGGCGGTCAACTCGTCGAGCAGACCACCCACCAGGTGGACCTCATGCGATACGTCACCGGCGATGAGATCGTCGAGGTCTACGCCAAGTACGCGACGCGCACTCTGGGAGACCTGGAGAACTTCACCATCCCCGACAGCCAGGCGGTGATCTTTGAGTTCGCCAGCGGTATCCTGGCAACGCTTTCGACCAGCCCGATGATGACCCAGGGCGGCGGCAAGAGCGACGTTGTCTTCCTGCTGCGCGACCAGATCATCGGCTGGTCCACGACCGGGCTTAGCGTCACTCCCGGCGGTGATCCCGACCTTGAGGCCGAGCCGAAGGAGACGCCTAACATTGACCAGGTGTTCGTGAAGGCGATCCTCACGGGCGATCAGTCGCTGATTCCGGTCTCTTACGAGGACGGCCTGCGCACTTGCGACGCCACGCTGGCGGCCAACGAGTCGGCGGCCACCGGCAAGCCGGTCAAGCCAAAGCTGAGCTAGCCACGCACCATGGGGCGCGAACTGAAGGTGGGCAGCGCAGATCGCGCGCTGCCCACAATGCTGTACCGCGATGGTCGAACGGCCCGGGCCGCCAACGACAGCCTCACCCCCGGCCCCTCTCCCTCACAAGGGCACTTCGGGAGAGGGGTGAACGACCGCGAACCCAGCGACCTCTTCCCTAGCCGAGGGCTTGCCCTCGGCGCGGCCTGCCACCCGTAGTCTCGCAGAGCGGGACAAAGGGTGAAGCGCATCCGCCTTCGCCCCGCCCGCTGGGTAGGCTTCAGGCTGCGCTATGCGCGTCGGCCTCGCACAGAGATACAGAGTGGCTGCCTCGGTCGGTCGCGGCCAGGAAGGAGCACGGCCGCCCTTCGCCGAACTCCCCAGGGGGTACGACAGGTAAGACGCCGGTTCGCCAGAGACTGGAGCACGATGAGATGAGCAAGGCGCAAAGCATGATCCTGGGAACCCTCATACTGGTAGGGCTGCTGGCGGCAACCTATGTCGCACTAGGCCGCATGGTGGTGGAGAACACGAACCGGACGGTCGGCCTGGCGGTTGACTACGCAGAGGTGGAGAGGCTGGCCGCGGCGACGGCCACGGCGCCGGTCAGCGTGCTCCAGCGTCTTCAGGAGGCAGGCGCAACTCACCTGGCGGTCAGCGAGGATGACCTGCAGACCTTGCTCGGCCGGGGGCAGGTCGCGATGTTTGCCAAGGGCAACACCGTCGAGATCTGGTTCGCCTCGGCCAAGCGGCTGCACCAGGCAGCCGAGGCCCTCAGCAACAAGTTGCCCGGCGAGTACGCCGAGCGGGAGACGGAGGACGGCGACAGAGTGCTGGAGGCGCCGTTTGCCGCAACCTCCGTGCCGAATGTGGGTGTCGGCTATCCGCCCGAGGCGCTTGAGGCCGCTCGCAAGCTCGGACTTCACGTGGTCGCCCGACCGCACTGGCAGGGCGTTCGCACCCCGAGAGCAGTTACCGCCACCATCGAGCAGGCGGCCGAAGCTGGCGCGCAAATCGTCGTTTTCACGGGCGATCAAGTGATCGGCCATCCTAACCTGATCGAGACCACCGCCCAGGCCCTCATGCAGAAGAAAGTAGCCTTCGGATTGATCGAGCTAGCGCCGCAGAAAGGCGCCGCGAAGCTCGCGGCCAAGCTCCACTACCGAGTCGTGCGCGTGCATAGCGTTACTGAGCCGGAGATGCACACCATCTTGCCCCAGCGCGCCGTTGAGCGTTTCGTGCGGGCCGCAAGGGAACGCGAGGTGCGGCTGCTTTACCTGAGGCTCCTGCCGGGCGCCGAGGACCAGCCGGCCAAGGCTAACGCGACCTATGTGACCGCCATCAGGGAGGGCCTCAAGGACCACGGGCTGCAGACCGGGGCGCCGCGACCGTTGGCGGACTTCGGAACGCCCCCCTGGCTCCTGGCGTTGGTCTTGTTAGGCGCATGGGGCGGCGCGCTGTGGCTCATGCAGGCCCTCTTCGGGCTACCGCCGGAGTATTTCTGGGTGCTCACGTTGCTGGCGGTTGTCGGCGGATCGGCCGGGGCCTACGTGGCCGACGACCTGGCCCGCTCGTTGGGCGCCCTGACAGCGGCCACCGTCTTCCCGCTCCTAGCCGTGCTGTACGCGGCGCAGAGCACCACCCCCACCTCCAACTGGCGACCTCGCCTGCTCCACGCCCTGGGCCCGCTGCTAGGCGGGTTCCTCAAGGTGTCGGTCATCACCGCCTTCGGCGGGCTGCTGGTGGTGGGTGCGCTGGGGGACTCAAGCTACCTGGTGAAAGTCGCGCAGTTCCGCGGGGTGAAGCTGGCTCAGGTCATTCCTCTCGCGGTTGTGGCACTGGTCTGGCTGGCGCGCTCCACCGGGGCCTACCGCAACGCAACCCCGGAGGAGGGACCTGACCTCCTGGACCGGCGTAGCGGCATCACACGGCCTGAGTGGCCGGCGCTCTGGCCCGGTCTGCGCGAGGCCTTCAGTGAGTTCGTCGCCTACTGGCACGTGGCCGCCGCCGTGGTGGGGCTGGCGCTTCTAGGGCTGCTCATCGTGCGTTCGGGCAACGAAGCGGCCGGTGCTATTCTCCCCGGCGAGCTTCAGTTCCGGGCCTTGCTGGACAAGCTCCTCGTGGTGCGGCCGCGCACCAAGGAGGTCTTCCTCGGGCACCCGGTTATGATACTCACTCTGCTGCTCGCGCTGCGGGGCGCGCGTCGGGGCCTGTGGGTCGGGTTCGCGCTTGGCACCATCGGACAGATCTCGATTCTCAACTCATGCTGCCATCTGCACACACCGCTGCTGCTGACACTGGTCCGCATCTTCAACGGTCTCTGGTTGGGCGCGCTTGCCGGGATCGTTCTGTGCACCATCTGGGACCTGCTGAAGCTCCCGCCGCGGCCGGACCGAGCCGCCGAGCCAGCGATGCCGCCCGATGATGAGGACCAGGGATGACAATAGCCCTCTCAGGATACTACGGGTTTGGCAACGCCGGCGACGAGGCTATCCTGGCGGCCACCCTCGCCGGCCTGCGACGGCGCTTGCCCGAAGCTCAATTCGTGGTCCTCTCCGGCAACCCGCCAGCCACTGAAGCAGAGCATCAGGTGGAGGCATACCCCCGCTGGCGGCCGGCCAGCATCTGGCGCACTGTGCGCAAGGCCGACTTGCTTGTCTCAGGCGGCGGCGGCCTGCTGCAGAACAGCACCAGCGCACGCTCACTGATGTACTACCTCACGGTGCTGAAGGCCGCCTGGTTCGCGCGCACGCCCTACGTCATTTTCGCCCAAGGAGTAGGGCCGCTGCGAGGTTGGCTCGCGCGCTGGGGCACGGCGTTCTGGGCCCGGCGCGCGGTCGCCATCACCGTGCGCGATGAGGCGTCCGTGCAGTTGCTGCAAGAGATCGGCATTCCCGTCGAGCGCATTGAGCTAACGGCTGACCCGGCTCTGACGCTCCAGCCGCCGCCACCGGAACAGGTCCAGGAGGTGCTCGGCAGCGCCGGTATCACAGAGGACCGGCCGCTGCTCGGCCTGGCGGTCAGGCAGTGGAAGGACCAGCAGATGGCGGTTGAGGGCATGGCGGAAGCCGCCCGGCGCGCTGTGGATGAGCTGGATGTGCAACCCATCGCGCTGCCCTTTCAGCCGGCACAAGACCTCGAGGTCTGCCGCTCGCTCGCTGCGATGATCCCGGGCTGCGTGGTGCTCGACGCGCCCCTGCGGCCGGCGGAACTGATGGCAGTCGTTGGCCGCCTGGACATGCTCCTGGCAATGCGGCTGCACGCCCTCATCTTCGCAGCAGCGCAGGCCGTGCCGGCCGTAGGCCTCGTCTATGACCCAAAGATCAGAGCATTCTGCGAGCAGGCAGGACAACCGTCGGTGGAGGCCGCCGCGCCCGCTGACCTCAGCGACGTCCTCCAGCAGGCGTGGTCCTCCCAGGCTGAGAGCACGCAGGACCGAGGCCGGCGCGCAGAGCAGCTACGAGCGCGCGCGGAGCGCAACTTCGAGGTCGTGGCGGAACTTGCCCGGGCGCTGAGGTAGCGGCCGCCAACAGGCCCGGGCAGCACGGGGGCGGGCTTCCAGCCCGCCCCCAACGGCAAGCGCCGCCGGCGCCCTGCGAATGCAGGGCGCTGCCGGACTTCGTCCGGCCCGCAAGCCCCCAGGCTTGCGGCGGCGCTTGCCGTGCGATCCCGCTTACGCGGGATCGCGTGCTGCCCGCAAGTTAGCGAAATAAGCAATACGGAGCTGGCGACGACGCAAGTAGACACCGCACGGGAGATGCGGGGTCTTCTCGGCCGGTGATTTGCCCAGTGGGCCTGCGGATAGGGAGGGGGAGCCGGCCGGCGCCCGGGATGGTATCCCGCGCCTCCGAACGGTATTGTCGAGCGCAACCTAGTATTCGCTTGCGTAGCAAAGCGTCAGGTCGCACAAGGACGTCCGTATGATGGAGCGGCCGCCTGAGCGCGTCTGTCGCGCGCGCAGACGCCGCGTCTGCGCGAGACGCGCGAAGCCGGCCCGCCGTATGCGCTAAGGGCCGAGTTCGGCCCTTCGGGCCTCACGCGGCCCTCCCAACGACTCGGACCGGTCCCGCTCAGCGGGCGGGACGATGTCCCGCGGAACTACGCGAGTAGGCACTAGTGTCCGGCCTGTGCGCGAACCGCTGCGGAAGGCGAACTGCGGACGGCCCCGAGCCTCTTGGCCAGCACTGTAGCTGCGAGCACTTGCGCCGGGATGATGACGACTGAGAACACTTCGTGGGCGGCGCGCACTAAGGCTAACAGCGCCCCCACGCCGAAGTAGAGGGCGCAGAAGGCGATGACATCGAGCGCGTTACGCATCGTCGGCCTCCTATCTCTGCCGACAGCGTTTGAGCACCGAACGCGCCCGGAAGCACGACGAGCGGCGGAGGTCGCCCCCGGACAGGGGGAGGCTACGCGACCTCGGTGAAGTCGGACGGGCCACGGCATCCGCGCCTCGAGCCCTCCTGGGAGGTTGTCTCCCCGCGTTTTGCCTGGTAGAGTTACCCAGGCAGCCCGGGCCGTAAACGGAGCGCGAGCAACAGAATCGTAACGATGCAACGGCCCGCCACGGGCGAAGGGCGCCGCCTGTTGCGAGATCACACATGGAGGTACTGAAAGCCATGAGCAGCAAGCCGGTAACTGCGGTCATCATCGGATGCGGACATCGCGGCGTGGGCTACGGGCGCTACTCCCTGACGCACCCGGAGGACCTCAAGGTCCTCGCCGTGGCTGATCCCGACCCCATCAGGCGCGAGCGCGCGGCTGAGCAGTTTGACATCCCGCCGGAGCGTCGCTACGAAACGGGACAGGAGTTGGCGGAGGAGCCGCGCCTCGCCGACGCGGCCATCAATGGCACCATGGACCGCGACCATGTCCCCACCACGCTCCCGCTTCTCGACGCAGGCTACGACGTGCTCCTGGAAAAGCCCATCTGCTCCACCAGGGAAGAGCTGTTGGGGCTGCTCCGGGCGGTGCAGAGGACCGGCCGGAAGCTCATGATCGGCCATGTCCTGCGCCACGCCCCGTTCTACGTGGCAATCAAACAGCGCCTGATGGACGGCGAGGTCGGCGAGATCATGACAATGCACACGGCGGAGAACGTTAGCTACCACCACGTCGCGGCCGCCTTCATCAGGGGCAGGTGGAACCGCAGGGATACCTCCAACCCGATGCTGCTGGCCAAGTGCTGCCATGACCTCGACCTGATAGCTTGGTTCAAGAGCGGCATTCGCCCCGTGCGCGTCGCCAGCATGGGCAGCCGCATGTTCTTCCGCGAGGAGATGGCGCCTCCCGGCTCGGGAACGCGCTGCCTGGTGGACTGCGAGATTGAGGACACCTGCCCGTACTCGGCTCGCAAGAACTATCTGGAGCAGAAGCGCTGGGGCGCATACTGCTGGGAGGCCATCGAGGATATCGCCGAGCCGACCGAGGAGGACAAGCGCGAGTCGCTACGCACCGACAACCCTCATGGCAGGTGCGTCTGGCGCTGCGACAATGACGTGGTGGACCACCAGTCGGTCATCACCGAGTTCGAGGACGGGGCGCTTGCCACGCATGACCTGATAACCGGCACGGCCCGGCCGGGGCGGTCAATTCACATCGCCGGCACCGCCGGCGAGATCGAGGGGTTCATGGAGCACGGGAAGTTCGTCGTGCGGCATCCGGACGCGCGCGTCGGGCACGAGTACTCCGAGGAGGAGACGGATCTGACCGTGTCTGCTGATATGCACGGCGGCGGGGACATGCGGCTGGTGGAGGACTTCATTCACGTGGTCCGCGGTGAGGCGCCTTCCATCTCGACCACGGACATTGCGGACTCCGTCTACGGACACCTCATCGCCTTCGCCGCCGACGATGCGATGCTGCACAGGCGCGTGGTCGAGATCGAGGAACTCGGGTAGCGCCAGCCGCCGAACCCACAAGGGAACCCAGCCGCGGCCTGTGATGTCCATATACTGTAGAACGGGCGCGCGTGGCTGCAGGACTGCGATGCCGAGGAGCGATGATGGTGAACCTGGTCGCTTGGTCAGCGATGCTCATCACAGCCGCCCTGTGCCAACAGACGCAGAGTCAGCTAGCCTTCGTCTCCTCGCGTGACGGCAACCCCGAGGTCTACGTAGTAAACGCTGATGGCACAGGCCTGAAGCGACTTACGCGTAATCCGGCGGAAGACACCAAGCCTGCCTGGTCCCCAGATGGGACCACGCTCGCCTTTGTGACCGACCGCGACGGCAACCAGGAGATATACCTGATGGCCGCCGACGGCTCCCATCAAAGGAATCTGACCAACAACCAGGCCTTCGAGGACTACCCCTGCTGGTCGCCCGACGGACGATACCTCTTGTTCGCCACTGACCGAGATGGCAATTCCGAGGTATACATCACGGGCCGCGATGGCGCCTGGAGCCGCGATCTCAGCAATCATCCCTCCTGGGACAGCCTGCCGACCTGGTCGCCCTCAGGTGAGGCCATCGCCTATGTCACCGACCGAGAGCAGGACCAGGAAATCGTGGTCGGCGCGCCGGATGGTTCATCCTTGCGGAACGTCACAGCCCACCAGGCATGGGATGGAGACCCGAAGTTCTCACCGGACGGCAAGCGCCTGGCCTTCAGGACTCACCGCGATGGCAACATCGGGGTCTACGTATGCGAGCTGGAAAGCCTCAAATTGACTAACGTCAGCCAGAACCAGGTCTGGAATGAGGAGCCTGACTGGTCGCCGGACGGAGGCAAGCTGGCATACGCCTCCTCGCCCGCCGGCAACAGGGAGATAATCGTTGCTGACATGCAGTCCGGCGCCCGGACCAACATCACGAGCAACGCCGCCAACGACTGGGGGCCGAAGTGGTCGCCGGACGGGGAGAGCATCGCCTTCCTGTCAGACAGGGACGGCGAGGCAAGGCTCTACGTCATGAAGAGCGACGGGAGCGAGGTCAGGGAAGTCAGCGGTGGGCAGGTCTTCGATAGCGGCCACGCTTGGCGGCCTGGAAGCGCGGGCGATAGGTAATAACAGGCAAGGGGCAAAGCGCGAACGCCGTAGCCCTTGCTGTCCCAGCCGTTCCCGATCTCCTATTCGCCATTGCCCATTCCCCCTCGTTCCTGAGCCTTTTTCCAGTGCGCGGTCACGTAGATGAAGATGTTGGTGCCCATCTCGAAAGCCGGTTCGCGGCTCTCGGGGCGGACCCATTCACCGGTCCCCTCCCAGCAGTCCCCGTAGTCGTTCCGTGAGAAGATCACACCAAGCCGGCCGCCGACGTCAATGCCCTGCAGCGGATAGCGCTCCCCCATGTCCCCCGCCGGCACCCGGTCGAGCACGTAGCGCGCGCGGTAGAGGTCGTGCTCAAGAGGCAGGTCCTCGGGGGCTTTGCCGAATATCTTCTTCATCTCTCGCTCGAAGCACTCGCCGAACGGGCCGTGGGAGTCCTCGCCGAAGATAGTGCCCCCCTGGGCCACGTACTGCCTAAGGGTTTCGCGCTCCTGGTCGGTCAGACTGAAGGGCCTGTGGCCGCGGAGGTGCAGGAGGGGAGTGTTGCGGATGTTGTCCAGTGTAAGCGGCACGAAACGCTCCTGGACGGTCACGTGCACGTTGGTTCGCTCGCGCACCTCAGCCAGGAGATTGCGCATGCCCTGGGCGTCGGCCTGATAGTCGGCGGTAGTAACGCCCATCGGCATGTCGAAGCTACCGCTCACGTTTGCGTAAAGGCCGCCCAGAGCTGCCTTAGCAGCATCACCGACAAGCCCCGCGCCAACGCCACCGCCACCCGGCCCCAGGCCCGCTATGCCGGAGACCGGCAGTGCCTTGTCCTCAGAAGGGAGCCGCGGCAAGCCGATGCCGCCGGCCTGACCTCCCTCCGCGCCCAGGCCAAAGCCCACCGGTCCTCCTGTACCCAGCCCCGGGCCGGCTCCTGCGCCGGCGCCGGTACCAGTGCCAATGCCGAATCCCAGGCCCGTGCCTCCAGGTACGGCCAGAGGACCCCGAGCCATGCGCGGAGCGCCCTTGCCAAACCCGTAGCCTGCCCCGCCCACTCCTGTTCCCGGGCCTTCCCCGGTGCCGGTCCCCAGCGCTCCCCCCAGCGCCGGCATTACGTACTCATTAAACGCGCCAACCAGCAGCCCGGGGATATTCGGGCCACGGTGGCCGGCTCCCAGACCTACCGGCCCCTCGGCGCCCATGCCTCGACCAACGCCATCACCAATGCCGCCTCCCTCGCCAGCGCCCACGCCGCCTTCGCCTCCCTGCCCACCACCGGGACCCGGCCCGCCGATTCCGACCGGTCCGTGGCCTATCTTCCAGAGGCCCTCCGTCTTTGCCTTACCCGGCAGTCCGGGCAGGCCGGTACCCGTGAAGCCCGGGCCACCAGGTCCGGTGCCTCCGAAGCCGCCACCGCCGCCCAGCACCAGGCGCTCGCCGTACGAGCCTGGGCCGCCCGTGCCACCGGGGGTGCCCCAGGGCACGCCGTAAGGCCCACGTCCCGTGCCCGGTCCCCAGCCGGCTCCGCCGCCGGAGCCGAATCCCACAGGGCCGCCGCCGGAAGCCGCCTGACCTCCTCCCCCACCTCCGCCGCCAGTGCCTGCCCGAGCTAGACCGAATACGGAAGCTCCACTTCCTCCGCGCGCCCCGAACCGTGGAGAGGCCTTGCCCGCTCCGGACCCCAGCGGACGACCATCTCCACCACCTCCACCGAGACCCCCACCTCCGCCAAAGCCGATGCCACTGCCCCTGCCAAAGCCCGGCCCGCTACCACCTGGCCCAGCGCCGCCAGCACCCGCACCACCACCTGTGCCCGAACCGACGCCTATGCCCGGGCCGACGCCTGTGCCCACGCCACCGCCCGTGCCAGTACCCCCTGAGCCTGCACCAGCGCCACCAATGCCTATGCCGCCACCACTACCCAGGCCGGTGCCGGCCCAGCCCTCTCGCCCAACGTATACTGGCCTGCCTCCCCGGGGATTCGTGGCTACCGCCAACGGCTCCCCTCCAGGCGGTCCACTACCAGCAACCGCTCCGCTGCCACCGCCCGACCTGCCGCCACCGGGTCCGGAGCCCCCGCCGCCCGACCCTCTCTCCGCGACTGCTGGCCCAATAGGCCCCGCGCCGCCTCCGGGGGCAGACTTGTCGCCGGAGAGTCCTGTGCCCCCGTATCCCTCAGGCGCGCCGGGAGCCTCAATAGGCGCGGACGGGATTCCCTGGCGCATCGTGGGCGGGCCAGGCCCAGCGCCAGATCCTGCCTTACCGTTACCAGCAGCGCCACCACCGGTCCCAGTCAACGAGGCAGGAGAGCCACCACCACCTCCGCCTTCAGGAGTGCCCTTCGGCAGGTCGGCAGTGACATCAGGGCTGATCTGGGGCCCGCCTGTGGGGAGGCTGCCCAGAGCCGGCGAGGCCTTGGTCAGCGGCCCGCCGGCGGACGCTGCCCCGGTGCCCGGTGACTCGCGTATCGGTTCGGGAGCGGTGGAGGGCGCGAGAGCTATCCGAGTCTCCCCCGGGGTCGGCGGCCCCGGCGCCTTGCCGCCACCACTTCCCGCTGTCGGCATGGCGACCGGCACGGCCCCGGCGCCGCTGATTTCAGCGCCTGGCGCCTGAGCCTCCTGGGTCGGCGCTACAGCGGTCATCTGAGGCGCAGCCTTCGCCACCGTAGGCGCACTCGCTGGCCCGGGCGCACCGCCACCAGGCACAGACGGGCGCACAACGACCGGCGCAGGGTGGGGCGTAGTCACATCGGCAGGTCTCTGCGGTTGGCTTGAGGCCGGAGGCAATACCGTAAGCTGAGGAGCTACCTGCGGCTGAGGAGCAGGTTCAGGCCGCGGTGTATGAGCAACGGGCGCAGGCCGCACCTGCGGCATGGGCCTGGGCGATGACTGCGGCCCTCTTATGCCCACCACATTCACCATCGGCACGAACTGCGCGGCAGGCATTCGCCGCACAACTCGCCGTCGGGGCCTTCGTACCACCCGCCGGCTTGTCGTTCGACGGCGCGGAGCAGCCTTCACCTCAACCGGAGGTGGCTTGGGCTTGACAATTCGCACGAAATCCACGGCCGTCTCACTGACACGCGTGACCACCCTCGCGCGCGCTTTCCCTATCGGGCCGCCTATCGGCACGGTCAGGAAGACGGTGATGTGCAGGGCGATGGAGCCCAGGATCGCCCACTTGAAGCCAGCCTGATGCAGCATGACAATCCGCCCTCACGTTGCCTGTCGTCGTCCCTCTCCGGTCGGCAGTACCCGCTGGCATAAGTCCGCGTCACACGCGCTGGCTGCGGGTTGTGTTCGAGGTACACCCAACCCCGCCCTTGCGGTTCTCCTCACGCTCCGCGTCTCCGCGGTGAAACAACTCGTTGGCACTTGTCTGAACCTTCGCGGAGGCAGCGCCTGGCCGTCCAAGGCCGTATGATGGCTTGCGTACCTGCGCGAGTGAGGCCTAGTTGGGACCGGCCCTCGAGCTTTGGACTTCGATCTCGGCGGCCAGGGTTATGTCGGCGCCCAGGAGCTTGGCGGTGTCCATCACGGTGACTATGGTACCGTAGGGCACGCCCTCATCACCGCGAATCGTCACTCCCCTGGATGCGGATTGCGCGAACTCGCGCTTGAGCACCAGGGCGAGGTCCGCGGGCTTAATCCAGTTCTTGTTAACCTTGAGCTGGCCGGCGCGATTGACCCAGATGGTGACCTCCCGCTTGGGCAGCGCCTCCGAGGTGATGGCCTTGGGCAGGGTGATGTCCAGGCCCGTGTCCTTCGCGAAGGTGCTGGTGAGCATGAAGAAGATAATGAGCAGAAAGGCCACGTCGGCCATGGTGGCCATGGGTATCATGTCGGCAGGGGTGAGGCGGGACCTAAGCTTCATTATCATCCCCCTTGGACAGGAGGCTGACAAGTTGGGCGCTGCCCAACTCTATGCCCAGCGCCAGGCCGTTGACGCGAGCCACAAAGAAACTATACGCGATGTAGCAGGGGATGGCAACGACCAGGCCGGAGGCGGTGGTGATGAGGGCCTCACCGATGCCACCTGCCACAACGCCGGGCTCGCCGAGGCCGCTCGCGGCGATGGCGGTAAAGGCGCGGATCATCCCGCTTACCGTGCCCAGGAAGCCTATGAGCGGCGCCACGCTGGCTATGGTGGACAGCGCCGGGAGGCCTGACTCGAGCGAGGCAAGCTGCCTGGCGCCTGCGGAGGTCGCTGCGTCCTGAACGGCCTGCCGGGCGCTGCCCGCCGTCGCCAACACCGCCTGAAGGACTTGGCTGACCGCTGCCGGTGACCTCGCGCACCTCTGCCGGGCCGCCTCGTTCTCCCCCTCCGCCGCGAGCTTGCTGACCTCTTCGACCAGGGCTGAGGCGCCCCGTCCTGCCCACCACAGGTCGAAGGTCTTGTACAGCATCACCGCAAGCGCGATGATGGAGCACGCCAGCAGAACCCACATCCAAGGCCCCCCACGCACGAAGTAGTCAAACAGGGCCAACTGTGACATCCACTCGCTCATAGATCATGTCTCCCTCTGTGTTTGTGCCCCGCGTCGCGCGCGGTGGCCGTGCGGGGCCTCCCGCCCGGGTATTGCTTCTCGGTACTGCTGCCATATTCCGCGAGAGCCAGAGAATGCTGTTCGTAGGTCGGGCTTTCTAGCCCGACTCATCAGTCGTTTCCCCGGCGGTCAATAGACTCGGGCTAGAAAGCGCGACCTACCTTGAGGCATGTGAACTCGGGCCCCCCGGTTGCGGCGCACCCTACCCCCTGCGCACAACACCGCTAGTTCTGACGGCAACCGCCAGTAGGATTACCTTCACAGTGCTGACCCTAACGCTGTAAGGCCTCGATGCGCGCCTTCGCCTTGTCTACCCATTGCTGTTGGTCCGCGTAGCGGTTGATGATCACCTGATAGCTCTTAAGTGCGTTATCCGCATCCTGAAGCTGCTCGTAGCACTGACCGGCCTCGAACTGCGCCTGCGCCGCCCAGCGCTCATCGCCGTAAAGGATGGCCACCTTGAGGAACTCCTCTGCCGCCCCCCTCAGATCGCCCTTATCCCGCCGACAGGCGGCCAGCTCGTACTGAGCTTGCACGGCGACCTGCCCGTTGGTAGAGGCGGTAACCTTCTGCAGAGCCTCCAGCGCCCGGTCGAACTGCTTCTGCTGCCGGTAGCATCGCGCCAGGCCCAACGCGGCGTGCGCCGCCGCCGGATGGTCGGCATGAGCGGTCGCGACCATGTTGAAGGCTTCCAGCGCCTGCTCCGTTCGGCCCAGCTCCATATCGGCCCGCCCCAGCAGCACCAGCGCCCACGGCGCATTCTCGGCCCCGGCGTATTCGCCGCGGAACGGCTCCAGGAGTTCAGCTACCTGCTGATGCTCACCCTTGTCAGCGAGGAGCAGGGCCGCCTGATAGCGCGCATCGGCGGCGACCGCCGGTGAGCTTGCCGCGGTGGCTGCTTGCGAGAACAGGGGCAGGGCCTCATCGCCCTTGTCCTGCCTGAGTAAGGCCCACGCGAGGCCGTACTGCGCCTCGTCTACGAACTCGCTGCCCGGGAAGCCGTCTATGATCTGCTTATACAGACCTTGAGCCTGGGCGTACTGTTCCTGCGCAAACAGCTTCTCGCCGACCGCCAGCATGCCCTCGATGGCTCCCTGAGCCGCCTGGGAGTCAGGATGCTTCTGAATGACCACCTGAAAGGCTTCGGCGGCCGTGAGGTCGCCACCGGCGAGCTTGGCCCAGCCGATGCCCAACTGCGCATAGGGCGCGGTCTCACCCTCAGGAGCGGTCTTAAGGGCCTTGAGGTAGAGGGGGATTGCCTGTGTGTGCTTCTCCGCCCTGGTGAGCGCCTCCGCGACAGTGTAGTACGCGAAGGCCACAGCCTCAGCGCTCGCCCCGGACTTCTCCAGGTTACCGGCAAGCTGTTGCGCCCGATCCAG
Organism: Candidatus Zipacnadia bacterium; assembly: GCA_029820045.1. Taxonomy (GTDB): domain Bacteria; phylum Armatimonadota; class Zipacnadia; order Zipacnadales; family UBA5352; genus JALGVE01. Next base: position 26,059 of record JALGVE010000010.1, read on the forward strand.
ATCGCCGCGGCCCGCATAGAGGGTCACCAAGGCGGCAGTGGCGCGACCAACATACTCAGACTGCTTGCCTTGCTCGAGCGCCTGGCGATAGAACTTCTCGGCCTCCTGTTCATGGCCCAGCTTCTGGTGACAGGCAGCCAGGAGATAGAGGGCCTCCGCAAGCCGCTCGTGCTCAGGGTGACTGGCGATCAGCCCCTGGAGCATCTCAAGGGAACCCTGATAGTGTTCAGCGCTAAAGTAGGCGTGGGCCAGGCGATAGGACAACTCCGCGGCGAGAGCCGAACCGGGATTGCTCTTGATTACCCTCTCAAGCTCCGCCAGCGACGCCTCGGACCCGTCCTGCTGATACCTGGCCCAGGCGAGGTAGGCCATGGCCTGCTGCTTGTGCTGCTCATCCTGGGCCGCATCGGCGGCCGCCTGATAAGCGGCGAGGGCGGCCTCATTGTTGCCGGCGGCGGTCTGAAGCTGGCCGATGCGGAATTGCGCGTCGCTCAGGCGCTTACTATCCTTATGCTCCTTCACGAGGCGAGTGTGCGCCGCCAGGGCCTTTTCCGCGTTGCCCTGCTGCTCGTAAGTAACCCCCAGCCAGTAGAGCGCCTCGTCGGCCCACTCGTTGGTGGGGTCGGCGCTCACCTGCGCGTAAAGCTCGGCGGCCCGGTCCCAGCGGCGAAGGTGGTAGAGGCAGTCTGCGGCGCGCAGCCGCGCTTCCGCCGCCACCGGACTGTCAGGATAGGTATCCGACACACTCTTGAAGGCCCGCAGGGCTCCCTCGTAGTCATTCTGCTGGAAGTAGCACCAGGCGATCCCGGCTTGAGCCTGAGCGGCGAACCCGGAGTCAGCGTGCGCCAGGACCTTCTTGAAGGCCTCCATGGCAGCCGCAAAGTTAGCCTGCGCCCGGTAGGCAGTGCCCAGGAGATACTGACACTCAGCGGCCACAGGGCTGTTCGCATACCGGGTGAGCGCCTGCGATAGAGGCTTGACGGCCTCCTGGGGCTGCTCAAGCTGGAGGTAGGCCAGGCCTATTGAGTAGTAGGCATAGGGCACTTCCTGGTCGCTGAGGTTACGCTTGAGGGCGTCCCGATAGCTGGCAATGGCCTTCTCGTATTGGCCGAGATGATAGTAGCTCTCACCGCGCCAGTAGGCTGCCCTGGCGGCCTGCTTGCTGTTGGGGAACCTGCCCAGCAGCGTCTCGTAGGCGGTCGCAGCCTGCTGGTAGTTCTTGAGCTGATAGTACGCGTCGCCCAGCCAGAGGTAGCTGGGCTCGGCCTCCTCACTATCAGGAAACTCGTCCCCTACGCGCCGCAAGTACGGCAGAGCCTCGGCGAACTTGTTGAGCCGGAAGTTACACTCGCCGATGCGGAAGAGGGCCAGCGATATGTTAGCATGGTCAGGATGGTCCTTGACGAATTGAAGGTATTTCTCGGTCGCGAGCTGGTAGTTCTCCTGGCCGTACAGGCCCTCGGCGAAGGCGAAGTCCCTCTCGGCCTGGTCCGCAGCCTGCGCCCAGGAAGTGATGTTGGAGCCGCATAACAGCGCGGCTCCAACGGCCATCAGCACACATAGTTCCGTCAACAGGTCCAAAGATCGCCGGTTCATGGCCTCAGGAGTCCCTCACTCATCGAGCGGACCGCGCATGGGATGACTCGACCGCCCGAAGGCAGCCGAGCGCGGCTACTCTCGCCTGGGTTCGCGGGTCCGAGGTTCAACGTCTGCCTGTAGGCTACACAACAGTCAGCCCGCCGTGCAGTTCCATCCTGAGTACCCGCTTAGCGTCTGGCGCGCGCCTGTCTGTGAGGATTGCCGGTGCGCCGGGGGCGTTGCCATCCGTAGGTCGGAACTCCTGCTCGTACATGTCTAGCGCGTCGGCGCGTCGTCTGTCGTGGGGAGGGGCCGCACGAAGGCTGAGGCGCCTCGCGCGCCGATGCCTGAGGCCGGCCCGCGCCTCACGCGAAGTAGCGGGCGCAACCGTAACCTCCGGCCCGCTGATATGCCGTGGCTTTTCCCGGGCCGACCTCGGCCGCCTCTCCCGCTGAGCGGGAGAAACGGCCTCGTGCGGGCCCTCCCCTCTACGACGTTGCGTCGAGGCGAGCCCAACGGGTGGCAAGCCAACGCTAAACAGGCACCCTGCTCCGACTCTGTCAGTCCTCGGCCTTTATGATCCTGAGGTCGTCCAGGTAGGCCTCAACGTCGGCCGAGGTGAAGCTATGAATCCAGAGCTGTATGCTGGCGGTCTCATGCGGCGTCTCGAAGCGGAACTCGAAGGGTTCCCACTGCCCGGCAGCGCCCGACAAGGAGCCGACCGGAGCGATCCATCCTCTCTCGTCGGTGGGGTTCAGAGGATTCCCCTCAGCATCGAACAGCTTCACGTACATCCCGACCCCCTCGCCGCTGACATGGAACACCTTGCCGCTCAGGACAAAGGCTCCCGCGCCCTCCACCGGCATGAGAGCCGAGGAGATATTCGAACCGCGCTGCTTGTCGTGGTCGGTGATCTTGAGCGAGGCGCTGCCCGTCGCGGCCTGCTCCTCAGATACCTCTCCCAGCCCGTTGCTCGGCAGAGACCAGCACCAGGACCCGTGCTCAAACCCGGCGTTCCTCAGCAGGCCGCCCACGCCTTCGTCCTCCAGCCCCTCCAGCGGGGTGATGCTCACGGTGATGGAGGCCGAGGTCACCGGGGCGACCAGCTTGATTGCCAGGCGAGTGGGCTGCGCGTGGGCCTCCTCATGGATCTCGTCCGCCTCGATGGTGAACTCGCTGCCCTCAGTCTCAATATCAACCCTGAGGGCCTCGTCGAAATCGTAGACTGTCAGGCTTCCGTCCTCCATCTGACGCCAGGCACCGTCGGTAATGAGCGCGGTCTCAAAGGACTGCGGGCTGTCGAACTCGACGCGGTCAGTTACCGTCAGGGAACCGGCGCCCTGCCGCGAGTAGACAAAGGTGCGCTCCAGCGTTTTCAACTCAGGCACGTCGTAGGCCGATTTGATATCAAGCTGCAAAGTGTCGGCCTCGTCAGTGAACTCGGTCCGCAGGACCTCCGCTCGAGCCTCGCGGCCGGTCCGTTGGAGCTTCCCGGCCACGACGGGCACCGGGTGGCCGTAGGAGTTGAGCAGCTTGCTTTCGTAGCGCCGGCTGCTGAAGGTGCGGGCAGTGTAGACCTCGCTGCCCGGGTCGAGCAGGACCGCGCGCTCACCGGAGACGACCACATACGATCCCACGTCATTGTGATTGTGATGCTCCGCATTGTTGCCGCCCTTGAGGGCTACGCCCAGCCGGGATGCGGAGCCAGGAGCCGGGCGGCCTATCAGGATGCCGGCCTGATCAAACCACGTGCGCAGGCCGGGGCCCTCGGACTCCGCTGCGGTTGTCTCTGCCTCGGAGGCGGAGTTGGGGAAGGAGAAGATCATGGCCTCGGGAAGACTGCCGAGACCAGCGTTCGGCGGCAGCTCCTCGTACCCAGGCAGCCCCAGGTCCAGGCGCCGATTGACGTAGTACATGGTCGTCGTCGCGGGCTTAGCATTCACGCTGCAGTCGGCGAAGGCAGGAGACACGCCGCCGATGATCTGGATGCGCGCCCCGAAGCTCGCGGGCGCCCTGACCTCGGGAAGCTCGAACAGGTCCACGCCACCGCCGGTCGCCTGATAGATGGTCTCGGCAAGCAGCACATAGTGGCCGAAGCCGTAGTTCCAGTAGCCCAGCCCCTCGCTGCAGTAGCCATCGGAGGTAAAGCCGGCCAGGAAGTTGCGCGAGTACTTCCCCGCCGCCACGACGAACTCAGCCCGTTGCTCGCGCGTCTCAAGCTCCACCAACCCTGCGCCCGTCACGCCCGCCAGGCAGACCGCGTTCCAGTTGTTGGTGGTCTTCATCCACCAGTTCGGCCCCCGGGCCCCGGTGAACATGTCGCGGTAGGGCGCCAGCACGCGGCGGCTCACATTGCTGCGCAACAGCTCTCGCGTCGCCGCGCCGAGCTTGTCCCCCAGCAGGTAGTCTGCTGTTGCCAGGTTCCAGGCCAGTGCGGACGAGGCCAGGTCTATGTCGGTGGTCTCGCCGTTGAAGTTCGTGAGCTTGCGGTCATGCGCCGGCATGACCCAGGTGCGCTCTGCGCACAGCGCCTGCACGACCTCCTCTATCGCCGCGAGGAAGCGTCCCTTGTTTTCGGCGCACTCCGCGAGGACCAGGGGCGTCAGGCGGCCTCGGCGCTGCCCGGAGACCTTCTGCCATCGGGTGCGATTGCCGGTCCGAGAGAAGTCAAGGTAGAGGTCATCAGGCTGTTCGGGCAGGGGCTCGGAGAGGAGCTTCTCCGCCCGGGCAATCACTTGCTGGTAGGCGTCCTTCGCAGCGAGGGCATCCCAGGCAGCGCGATCTGTGATAGGTCTGCCCAGCCCGGCCGGGCGCTCCGGCAGCATGGCCGCTACCTCGGCGACGCGGTCGGCGTCCAGGCCTTCTTCGGCGCTCTCGGCAGAGGTCGCCGAGGTAAGCAAGACGGATAGCAGCAAGACCAGATAGAAGAGAACCAGGGGGGTGTTCATCGGGTTAGCTCGCTCCCTTTCGTGGAGTCTACGGCCGGGCCAGCCTGCTCTGACATTCGGCGTGCAGGCCCGACCTGAAGGACTGCTCTTTCACCGGCGCGAAGTATACGCGCGGGTACTTCGCGCCGTCAACTACTGTAGACGCCCAGCAGGAGCATCGGTTTTAGCTGCAGGGCGTGCGGCCGGGTGTTCTCTGGTTAAGAAAAGCCCCCAGGTACAGGCTTCGGTGCGATGCTCCTTGAGCGCTATTGCTTGCCTTATCCGAATCGGCCGACAAGAATGTCGGCCCCCTGACAAGAAAACCGATGCCCCTGCCGCGTCGGGGGCGTCTAGAGATCGTCGGTGGGTTGGGACTATGCGGGGGCTGAGGGCAGCCCCCGCCACCAACGGACCGCAGCGCCCTCGCCACCCCGCACATTCTGACGGGGGCGCCCTGGCCCGTATATCGTGACGGGGGCGCCCTCGCTCCCCCCCCCGTAGCCGAGGTGAGCAACAGATGCAATACAGTGAGGGCCGCATCGGCCGCGTCTTCGCCCTGCGACTCGAGCACACGGAACCCATGCCAGAAACCCTCGAGACCTTCGCCGCTGAGAAGGGCGTCTACTCGGGGCTGGTCATCATGGTCGGCGGCGTGGATAAGGGCAGCAGGCTCGTAGTTGGGCCTGAGGATGGCGAAGCCCTGCCCGCGGTGCCGATGGTTGCGACGCTTGCCGGCGCCCACGAGCTGGCCGGCGTTGGCACGCTCTTCCCAGCGGAACCTGAGACCCCGGGAGAGCCCGGCAAGCCAGTGCTGCACATGCACGCCGCCTGTGGCCGCGAGGACAGCACTATCACCGGCTGCATCCGCGAGGGCATCAGCACCTGGCAGATACTTGAGGTCATACTCATCGAGATTACCGGGTTGGACGCGGCCCGTGTCAGCGATCCGATCACCGGCTTCGAGCTCTTGCAGTGCCAGACCGCAGGCGGCGCGTGACAACGCTCCGCGGTTGTTGGGCATCGCGAAGGCGTGACGAGAGGATTACCGCGCCTCGAGAGAGAAGAACCTGTTGTCCGATTCCAGCTTGCCCGCGAGGTGGATGCCATGAGGCACCTGATAGCCGTCAGCCTGGTAGCACTTATCCCGATGACCGCGATCAGCGCACCCGTGCACGTGCTGGACATGACCACACTGACGCCCGCGTTTCCGGTTGAGGACGCGCTGGCGGACCTTGGCGAGCGCGTTCAGGTCAGCCAGCCGGATGTTGCTCAAGCGCAGGCGCTTGAGGACGTTGATGTCCTGTTGATAGACGGCGGGGCCAATCTCGAGAGGCTCGGGTTGGGCGCTGGAGGCCTACAGGAGTTTGTGAGGCGCGGTGGCGGCATCCTGGTGGCGGGCCTGCCCGATGCACTGCCGCGCACTAACGCCCTGTGGGAACTGCTCGGTGAGGCTGCGCCGGCCGATGTGCCGGCCGCCGACCTGTTCCCGAGCGAGGCGGGCAACTGGATGTGGATCCCACCGCAGCAGGGCGAGACACCAGATCATATCCGCTACATCCGCAAGGTCATCGAGGTTACCAAGCCAGTCAAACGCGCGTTCATCCGCTGCACCGTGGACAACCTCTACTGGGTCTACCTCAACGGCGAGCAGGTCGGTTACCACTGGAGCTGGTACGATAACGAGCTGTGGGACATCGCGGACAAGCTGAAGCAGGGCAAGAACGTGGTGGCCTTCAAGGGCCGGAACGTGGATGGCCCGGGGGGCTTCTTCGCGCAGGTGGGGATCGAGTATGAGGACGGGACGCGCGAACTCATCGTGAGCGACAAGTCCTGGAAGTTCCACATCCCGGAGGAGGAAGGCTGGTCAAGCCTGGAGTTCGACGACTCCGGTTGGGGCACAGCTACGTCCGTTACGCCCATGGCCAGCAAGCGCGTGCTGCCAGATACCGCGACGAAGACCGAGGGCGACCTCGCGCTGGACGCCTCACACCCGATCCTCAATGCCATTGCTAACCGCTTCGGCACGGAGCACTTCCTTCGCGGCGTGATCCCGCGGGAGGGCGCAGCCGTCATCGCGCGCGTCGGGGACCATCCGGTCATGCTCGCGAGCAGCTTCGGGGAGGGCCGCGTGGTTCTCATTGACGCTGTTACCCAGCCCGGGGGCATCGGCGTCGGTGACATGAGCGACGATCTGTTGGCAACCTCAATCCTGTGGCTGGCCGGGCGCGCGGACGGCCTCAGCATCGCCGAGGTCGCCTATCCCCCAGCCGAGCTTACCCGCGCCGACCCGTGCTCGCTCGGCTTCACGCTCAAGACCCCCCAGGCGCGGGTGAGCTGCGTTCTAACCGCGACTCTGACCCGTGATGGTCAGCCCTTGGGCGACGAGTGGCGCTTCAACCTTGGCCCGGGGATTGAGCCTCAGACGGAGGAGCGATCGGTCGAGCTGCGCGGCTACCAGGCCGAGGGGGCCTACGAGCTATCGCTGACTGCAAGGGATGAGCAGGGAGACATTATCTTTCACAGGGATGCGACGACGGAGGTGAAGAACCCCGTGAACCTGACTCTCAGCGTTCCGGCGAACCGGTATGTGACAGCCGAGGGAGCGCGAATTGACTTCCAGGGCGCCGTCGAGGGCGAGTTCCCGGCAGGCAGTGTCACGACGGCGAAGATCATCGGGCCGCGCGGCGAGGAGTTGACCGCACTCGAGGGCACGCCGGCGGAGGAGGGCATAGTATGGTCGTATGAGGTGCCTGACCTGGCGGAGGGGGAGTACCAGCTTGTAACGCAGGTGACGGGCGAGGACGGCAAGATCATTGACACCTCGCGACTGAGCTTCTACGTTGTGCCCCGCCTCGACCTGGACGACTTCTTCTGCACCACCATGCGCATGTCCAAGCTCACGGTCCTCAACAAGCAAGCGGTGGAGCGTGAAATAGACGACATCATCGCCCACGGCTTCAACACTCTGACCTTCAGCGCCCGCCGGCTGGGGGCCGCCCCCGGCTCCCCTTACGACTACGCGGAGGACTATGCGCAGCGCCGGGGCATGGCTATCACCTACTCATTCCAGGGCAGCTTCTCCCTGCTGCGCCGCGATGCCCTGCCGGAGGTCTCCGTCTTCTCGCCGGAGTACAAGGAAGCGCTGCGTCCGCGGATCGAGAAAGCGATTGAGACGTGCAGGCTGGTGCCACGGCTGCTGAACGTGCAGGGCTACATGGACGAACCCTTCCAGGTGAGCGGGAAGACCTTTGACGACCGCCCGCCCGCGCGCGCGGAGTTCAAGCGGCGCTACGGCATCGAGATGCCGACCCGTGAGGAGGCGATGAAAGACCCCGCTCTGTGGCTCAAGTACGTTGACTTCTGGAGTGACGGCTTCGCGGCGGGCTGGCGGCAGAGTTATGCGATGGTCAAGGAGATGTACCCTGACTTCTGGGTGGAGCTTACGCATGATTCGCACAACACCTTCGGCGCCGCGGGCCGCGACTTCAAGGGTTCATGGGCCGTGGATGATGTCTATCACTGGGGCGCGCCCTTCGATTCGGTGAACTATGACATCTATCCCTACTGGTCCATAGACTTCCGCCTGGGCAAGTTCCGCGAGCATCCCCTCCCACGCATGGCCGGGGTGCACATGGCCTTCGCGGAGATGCGCAACCTCGCCTACACCTATGACAAGAAGCTCGGCTTCTGGCTGGAGTCCGTGGCGACCGGCGGGGGCAACAAGAACCCCAACATCGGTGACATCTACTGGTCGCCGCGCGAGCTGACCTACACGGCCATCGCCGCGGGCTGCGACTACCTGAACACCTTCTGGGGCATCCCGCAGAACGACCGCTGGTGGCAGACCTACGGAGAGACGATGAACGAGGTCAAGCAGGTCGCGCCCCTGCTCACGCGAAGCCGCGTCCCCCGCGCGCGGGCCGCGTTCCTTTTCCCCCGCACCCAGCACGTGCTCCTGCAGGAGGAGTACTGGAACGTGATGGTGGGGCTGGAGGCCTTCCGCCAGGCCTACGGCGAGCTTGACTGCATTCATGAGGACCAGCTCGCGGAGGGGACGCTGGATGAGTACCGGGTCCTTGTGCTCTTCGACATCCACCTGATGAAGCGGGCCTCCGCCGAGATCATCCGCGAGTGGTGCAAGGCGGGCGGTATCATCATCGCGGACGAGGTCCCCTCGATGGATGAACTCAAGCAGCCGCTGGGGGTCTTCGAGCCGGTCTTCGGCCTTGCGGGCACCGGCGAGGTCAGAGAGGGACCCTTTGAGATGGAGGGAGGGCACAAGCTCTGGGGGATGCGCAGCTATGTCGCCGACGGGGCGGAGGAACGCGGAGCGAGAGTCGGCGATGCCCCCCTCGCGTTCGAGCACGACCTGGGGCAGGGCACTGCGTGGCTGCTGAACTACCCGGTGAAGGACTGCTACCTCGATGCGCTGGTGCGCGGCAACGAGAACAGGGACGCCGACCTGATCCTGGGGACCATTGATGACTGCCTGCGAGAGGGCCCCCCACCGAACGTCAGCTCCAGCAACCCGTGGATCGAGGCGGCGCTGCGGCAGACCGCGGACGGGGTCACCCTGGTGCTCCTGATCAACCACGAGAGCGAGGATGCCCTGACCCGGGTAGAGGTCCGCGGCGCGCCGGACGGGGGTATTGTCCGCGACCTGATAACGGGCGAGCGCCTCCCGCACGGCGCGGCGTACGCGATGGACCTGCGATGTCCATGGGGTACCACCCGCCTGCTCGGTATCTTCCCGTCCGATCCGAGCGGGACCGCGATAAGGGACCTACCTGCAACCGGGAAGCGGGGCGAGAGGGTGGACTACGCCGTGAGGGTCGGCGGCGCGGGCACTCGCGGGAACTACCTGCTGGAGATCACTGTCACCGGTCCCGACGGCGAACGTCGCGAGGCGTTCTGCGCTCGCACCTGCACGAGGCACGGCACCTGCGCACGCTCGATTCGTCTGCCCATCAACGCGGAAGAGGGTACGTGGACGATCGGCGCCCGAAGCCTGTGGGACGGCTCCGAGGCCCGCGCGACCTTCACGGTGCAGGGCTGAGGGGGTTCAAGAACCTGTGCCGCAAAAGTGGGGCAGTCCGGAGACCGTCCCACTGTTAGCCCGCATTGTCCAGCAGCTCACCCTCGGCGCCTATCCAGGGCGGTGGGCCGTTGGGGACTGACACCATTTCGGGCGTTCCCGCCCATGGGCGGGACCCGAAATGGCTGTCTGTCCCCCTGTAGGGGTGGCTGAGCCTCGCGCAACACACTGCCCCGGCGGCGCAAATGGCGGTCAGTGCACGACAACCACAGGAATAGGGCACTCTGCCCGATCTACGCCGGCCCCCATGCCTATCATCAATAATGCGGGTCAGAGGGCGACAGCCCCCGCTCTCACGCCACGTAGACTACGGCCTCGTTCTGCACGGACTCGATGGCTGCGGCGATGACCTTTTGCGCCGCGAGGCCGTCCGCTCCCGAACCGTCAATCTCCGCCGGCGGCGTCCCCTGGGACACCTGGCGGGTGAAGGTGCGCAGCCGCTCGATGAAAGTGTCAACGAAGTCGCGGTAGCCGCCGAAGACCGGGTTGGTGTACACGACCTTCTGAGGATCGCCCGCCGGGTAAAGCGTGGCCTCCCGCCACATGTCCTCCAGCACGAACCGGCCGCTCACGCCCGCCACCTCGCAGCGCTCCATGGGATGACCTCGCTCGATGTCGTAGCTCGCCGTGAGGTTCCCTACCGCGCCGCTCTCGAAGCGGGCGTTCATCTGCATCGTTGTCCAGATGCTGCGACCGGGCGCCTTCGTGGCGAAGCAGTGCACGGCCTCGATGTCCCCCGCGAAGTACCGCATCATGTCCACCGTGTGGGGGTTGAGGGCCTTCATCATGAACCACGGCGAACTCTCGTTGGGGTTCTTGATCCACATCGCCATGTTCACGAACAACTGATGGCCGATACGCCCCTCCTCTACCCACTGCTTTGCCAGGCGCGCGGCGGGCGTGAACCGGTGGTTGAAGTCAATCCCGAAGCACAGGCCCTTCTCGCGCGCGAGCGCCACCATCTCCTCAGCCCGGGCTATCTCGTTACAGATCGGCTTCTCGCACAGCACGTGGCAGCCGGCGCCCAAGGCCTGCATGGTCGGCTCATAGTGATCGCTCCCGTACTCCACGCCGCCCGTGGCCACGCTGCACATGTCAGGCTGAAGGCTGTCAATCATCTCCTGGGCGTCGTAGAACGCCGGGACCTCCAGCCTCTCAGCCGCCGCGTCAGCGCGGTCGTGGAGGATGTCACAGACTCCCACCAGCTCGCTTAGAGGGTCTTGCTTGTAGATGTCGGCATGGCGATTACCGATCGGACCACAACCTATCACCGCAACTCTCAACATGGGCTTGTGACACTTCCTGTCAGTGCGATTTGGCCTGAAGTCAGGAAAAAGGGGACAGTCACCTATTTCCCCGTCACGCCTTGTAACGAGCAAGAGTGAAGGCAGGGAAATAGGTGACTGTCCCCCTTTTCCCTCAACATGGACTTGTGACACTTCCTGTCAGTGCGACTTGGCCTGGAGTCGGGCGGCCTGCTTGGGGTCGCCGATGTGAAGCGTGTCATAGGCCTGCTGGCTGCTCTCGAATGCAGGGCCGACCTCGGGGTGGCCGTGCCAGGCCGTCTGCGTCAGCATCGGGTTAGTGATGCCCTCCTCCTCTTCGCGCCGCGCAATGAAGGCTTCCATCCGCCCTCTGAGCAGATCAACCACCTCGGGCAGCTCGTCGGCCAAGTTGTTGTTCTCGTCCGGGTCCTCGACCAGGTTGTAGAGCTCGACCGGGGGCTTGAAGTGGAAGTCCGGCTCCAGCGCTACGATGAGCTTCCATTCCGGCGTGCGCCAGCCGTGCTTGCGCATCCAGGTGCATTCCGTGATGTAGAACTCGGGCCCGAAGCTCGCCTCTTCGCCGCGCACGAGTTGCATGAGCGAGCGCCCGTCGAACTTCCGCCTCGTCCTGGTCCCGATAAGCTCGAGCAGCGTCGGCACCAGGTCCTTATGCTGCGTGTAACCCTTGATGCGCAGGCCGGCGGGGACCTTCTTGGGGTAGCGGATAATGAGCGGCACGCGCAGCGTCACGTCGTAGATACCGTGATGGTCAAACCAGCATTCGTGATCGTAGAGCGTCTCCCCGTGGTCGGCGTTGACGACCACGATGGTGTCATCGAGGATGTCCATGTACTCCAGGGCGGTGAAGATAGTCTTGATGCAGGCATCCATGTACGCGACAGCGCCGTCGTACTGCGCGATGATATAATCCTTGTCCGTGACACCCGGCGGCATCCAACTCGCGAAGTAGTCGCGGAAGGGCTTGAACGCGAAGACCGGCTCCATGGACTTGTTCTTCGGATCGCACTCGTCCCCGTGATAGAACATGCGCTCATAAGGCTCCGGTGGCAGGTACGGCGAATGTGGGTCCATGTGGCGCAGCAGCATGAAGAATGGCTTCTCAGACGCCGCCAGCCGTTCCAGCTCGGGGATCGCCACCTTGTTCAGATTCTGGGCCTTCGGGCTGCGCCCGTCCTTTCCTGCGCCCCAACCTTCGTAGTTAAGATAGTTGTTGAACCCGCGCGAGGCCGGGTTGCCCGTGAAGCCGACGCAACTCGTCTCGTACCCTATCCCGCGCAGGATCTCGGGGAGCGTCTTGATCTTGTCAGTCAGCGGCCCCTGATGGCGCAGGGCCACGCACTCCGTACCAAAGCAGTCGCGCCCGGTCAGCATCGAGGCGTACCCCGAAGTGGTGGGAACGTGCGGGCAGAAGTTGTTCTCGAAAAGGGTGCCGCCCTCGGCGAAGCGGTCAATATGCGGCGTCGTGTGACGGTGATAGCCGTAGCAGCTCATGTGGGTGGCCAGGAGCGAATCGATGGCTATCATGAGCAGGTTCGGTCTGTCCTTCTTCGCGGTTGCACGCTTGGGCATGGTAAGACCCCCTCACTGCTCAGATGGGTACGTGCCCGGGTCGGAGTCGGTCCACGGAGGTCACACTGCGGCGATGGCTTCGTCGTCGAGACTAACGCGCCTCCCCTCGCGGGCCGAGACGTAGCAGGCCAGCACCATCCGCAGTGCCATGCGCCCCTCCTCGGCCGTCGCGATCGGTGGCCGCCGCCCCTGGAGGAACTCTGTCAGCGGCCCCGCCAGCCCGGCGATGCGTTCGCCATGGCCGGCCGGGGTCGGGATCTCGCTGCAGGTCCACTCGCGGCTCTGCGCCAGGTACCACTTCAGACCGCACGCGCCCTCCGGGCGCGGCACATTGCAGCTCGGCGCGTCCCCGTAGTTGTGAATGATGGAGCCGCGTTCGGCGACGATCTCCGTCGTGTTCTCACCCGCGAGATTCGTGAACGAGCAGCACACTTCGGCCAACGGCCCACCCGGGTACCGGAACACGGCGATGCCGTTGTCCATCGGCATCCTCGGGTTGTAGAGGGACTCCATCTCCGCGGTGACGGTCTCAGGCTCACCCAGCAGCCAGAGAATGAAGTCAATCGCATGGGCGGCGTCGTCCGCCCAGATGTCGCGGTTGAGGGAGGGGTCAACATGCCACGAGTCCGCAAAGGCACTGTTTAGCCCCAACCCCAACCCGTGCCGGCGGCGCACCATGAAAACCTGCCCCAACTCTCCGCTGTCCAGCAGCTCCTTCATCTTCAGGTTCTGCGGGTCCGCACGCATCTGCCACGCCATGGTGAAGGGCACACCGTGGCGCTCCACGGCGGCCACGATGCGGTCGGCCTCCGACATGGTGAGGGCCATCGGCTTCTGCAACACGATGGCCTTCCCGGCGGCGGCCGCCTGCTCGACCAGGTCGGCGTGCATGGAGGTCTCGGCGGCGATGACCACCGCGCTTATCTCCTCGCGCCTGAGAAGGGCCTCCAGCTCTTCGTCGCCCTGGATCCCGTGCTCCGAAGTAGCCTGGCTCAGACGCTCCACGTCATGGTCCCAGCCTGCGACCACCTCGACCCCCATCGAGGGGTCCGCGCGCCACTGATTGCAGTAGGAGTTCACATGGCCGTGTGCGAAGCCGACGATGCCGATGCCGAGGGGCATTCCTGGCTCCCTTCTCTTGGGCGGCCAGCGTCACTGCTGCGCCCTATCTCCCGCCGCAGGCCTTGAAACAGGCGTTCAGATAGCCGTAGCTCTCCGCCGCGATGATTGCCTGACGGTTCAGCTCATAGTCCTTCGCACCGATGATCTCGAGGTCCACGGGGCCATCGTATCCCGCGTCCACGAGAACCTGGCAGTAGCCCATGAGATCAATCTCCCCGCGTCCACAGGCCTGCAGCTCCGGAGGGCCCGGACTCGGCCCCGGCCCGACGCAGTCGCGAATGTGCACATGCCTGACGCGGGATATGACCTGCTTCAGCGCCTCTTTGGGGACCTCGCCGGCGCGGTGAATATGGCTCGGGTCCATGTCTATCCCGAAGGCGGGCGAGGACACGCCCTCCATGACCTGGAGAGTTGTCGGGGTACTGTGCACCGCTCTCCCCACGTGCGCCTTCATGCACAGAGTTACGCCGAACTCCTCGGCCTTCGCGGCCATCGCGTTCAGGTGGTCAACAAGTCGGGCCATGTCGTCAGCGTTGTCCTGATCGTAGCCTTGGGGCCCGATGTTCACAACGGGAATGCCGATCTCGGCGCCCGCCTCAAAGGCTGGCAGCAACCTGTCCTCGACACTCGCCCCCACCTCCATGGCGTTGAGCGGCAGTTCCAGCTCCTCGACCAGGGCTTTGATCTCGGAAGCGTGATTCTTCCAGTCGTCCAGCGGCAGGTGGTTAGCCATGCCCGCAAGGGCCGATATCTCGGCCGCGTCATACCCGGCCCACTTAATGTGCTCCATGGCGGTGCGCACATCGCGCTCGCCGAACAACACGGTATTCGCGCCCAGCTTGATCATGTAAGGCACTCCTTGTCCTCCGACCACCGACTTCCAACTGACGACTTTGCCGGTTGCCGTTGGTCCGCGCTCGGTTGTCCGTTGTCCGAATCGGGGCCTACTACGCCTCGGGGACCTCGATCACCTTGTTCGTCTCCCACGATTTGATGCACGCCTCGATGACCAGTTGGACCTTGAGGGCGTCCTCGGCCTTCGCGTCAACTTTCTCGGGTGGCGTTCCCTTCCGCAGGTCGTCCACCCAAGCTCCGATGCGCGAGGCGAAGGTGTCAGGGAAGGCGTTCATACCTCCCAGGTGCTCATAGCATTCCACCTGGTTCGAGTTGCGCGGATAGAACGACAGCTTCTCGCACGCCTCGTTGATGACCACGCGGCCCTTGGAGCCGACGAGTTCCAGCGTCTCCAGGCCGTAGCTGCCGCCGGCGTCGTAGCTCCCGGTCAGGTGCCCGATGACGCCATTCTTGAAGAGCAGGTTAGCCTGGAGGTTGGACCAGATGGTGCGTCCCTCTCCCTTCTTGAAGAAGGCCTGCACCTTGTCGTAGTCCCCCGCGAAGTAGCGCATAACGTCGAGCGAGTGCGGGTGCAGCGCACGGATGTGGAAGTGCGGGCTGCTCTCGACCGGATTGTTGATCCACATCGTCATGTTGACGATGTTGAGTTCGCCCAGGCGCCCCTTGTCCAGCCATTGCTTCGCCCGGACGGCGCTGGGCGTGAAGCGATGGTTCAGGTTTATCGCGTAGGGGATGTTCTTTTTCTTACCCAGGGCTACCATCTTGCGCGCCTCGGGGATCTTGTTTGAGATCGGCTTTTCGCCCAGCGTAGGAATGCCGGCCTCGAGCAGCTCCATGGTCGGCTTGTAGTGGTCGCCGCCGTTCTCCTCGCCCTTGGTGCACATACTGGCGGCGTCAATCGCGATGCCGCTCGCCAGCATCTCCTTGATGCTGTAGAAGGGCGTGGCGTCATAGGCTTCGGCGGCTTTGTCGGCCTTTTCCTCGATGATATCACAGACGGCGACGACCCGCGCGTGCTTGTTCTCCTGGTAGCACTGGGCGTGCCTGTTGCCGATGCCGCCCATCCCGACGACAGCTATCTTGAGCATGGTTCACTCTCCGTAGGAGGTCTAATGTCGCGTACTCCGGCCCGCTGTCCTGACTACGGCACACCTACGTCGCTGCCATTATATCCCCGACGGGGCAGCAGTCAACCGCCGAGGCAAGAAGCACGCGCAGCCCTGCCCGCTCAGCGGCGCGGGCCGGGCTGAAGCCCGGCCCCTCCATGCGACCGCCCGCGTAGGTCGGGCCTTCTAGCCCGATTCTCAAGGCGGCACGGCACAGATCCCCGACCTCGGGGACTGTCCCCTTCTTCGCGTTGTTTGCGAAAAAGGCGGACTGTCCCCCTCTCGCCCGAGGTCTCACAGCCAGCCAGCAACTGTCCACATGGCGCTGGCGCGGGTGTACTTGACCTTCAGTTGGGCGTCAATGTCCTCAAGCGGGTCGCATCCGTAACGCCGCTCGAACTCCTCATGCAGCCGCTTCTCGACACTTGTGACCTCGCGCAAAGGCAGATCAATCCACTCGCTCCCCCGCCAGGCGCTCTCCTTGAGGGCAATGCAAAGCTCCATGTCCCGGCGGGCGTTCTCCCCGCCGTAACGGGGGTCGCAATTCTCGACCACCGCCCGGTACATGCTCTCCAGGATCGCCGCCTTCGCGATGTTGTCCATCTCGGAGATGCCGTAGCGCACGTAAGGGTTCTCCCACACCACCGGCGGATCGGTGTTGACACGCACCGCCTCGAGGACCTGACCGTCGTCCGTGTCCTTGTGGACCTGCTCGATCGGGTAGTGGTCCTCGGATCCCGAGCCGTGGTGGTGGCCCTCCACGTAGAGGTAAAGGTCGTCCCCCGAGAGATACCCGTGGGTGCCAACGATGTCCCAGTTGCGCTCCCAGACAGGCTTCTTCGGGGGCATCTCGAAGAGGCAGTTGACGCCGCTGGGGAACTCAAGCACCCCGCCATCCCACTGCACGCTGGTCATCATTCCCCCGCCGTAGGCGGGCAGGGGCATCACCGGGACCTCGCCGCCGTAGCCCAGCACGCGCGTCGCCTCCTCGGCCAGGATCATCCTGATGCCGTTGAAGCCGTGGTAGCTGCCGCAGGGGTACTTGAGGCGCGCGTGCGTCGGCTCGCCGATAAGGCCGGCTTGCACGATCTTCTGCTTGAGCTGTTCCTGGGGCCAGAGCCAGACGTTCTCGGCAATCTCCAGCTTGACATCGTTGTCACGGCAGGCGGAGATGATACGGTCGGCCAGAGGGAGAGTGATGGCTATTGGTATCTCACTGATAACGTTACATCCAAGCTCGGCGGCCCGCACACAGCCCGACACGGCGGCATCGGTAGGCGCCACGCGCAGGGCTACGTCCGGGCTCTCACTCCTCAGCATCTCCTCGACATCAGTGTAAACGGCTGGGATGTTGTACTCCGCAGCGGCTTGCGCGCCGGCATCCTCATTCGGGTCTGCCACTGCGCACAACTCATACATGTCCGTCAGCTTCGTGATGACGTCCATGTAGCTGCGCGTGCGTGACCCGCTGTCGGGCCCGGCGCCAATACATGCGATGCGGAGCTTTCCCATCTCACGTTTCCTCCTGTCTGTCTGGATTGCGCTGACCGGATTGCGTGTACGCGTTTACGGCGGACATGAGGCACTTGCCGGCACAAACGGGTTGCGCTTGCGTCACCGCTCACAGGCCGGGCTCCTCGGGGTCGCGCTTGACCGGGTTCCGGCGGCCCGGAGGGACAGTCGCCATCTCATATCCGGGCGGGAACATGTCCGAGTAGTCCCTGCCCTCCTGGTAGAGCAGGCCGGCATCCGGATCGTCCGGCACTGTGGGCCGCTCCTCCGGTGGGTAGACTTTCCAGCCCTCGCCCTCCAGCACTTCCTCGTATCCATCAGAGCGGAACCAGCGGGTCAGGCTCTCCCGCATCTCCGCGACCACGTTTTGATAGGCGACGTTCCCCGCCAGGCTGCGCTCCTCCGGCTCGGCACCGTGCCGCTGGAAGAGATACTCCCTGTCGTCGGAGGCCGAGTAGACGTACTTGAAGTCGTCATTGATGAGCGCGTACAGCCCGCTCTCGCGCTGGCTGTACTGGCAGAGGACGCCGGGCCGGTCGGCGTTGCCATCGCGGACCTCGGCGAGGTCTATGCCCTCATGCTGGTCAATGCGGTCAAGGCCGACCGTCGCCAGGATGGTAGGCGTGAGGTCCACCAGGCTGCAGACCTTGTCGCAGCGCTCGCCGGCGGGGAAGCGCTGCGGGTAGCGGATGATGACCGGCACGCGCGCCGCAGCGTCGAACATTGAGCGTTTGCCGAAGCTGCCGAAGTCGCCGAGCATCTCGCCATGGTCGGAGACCCAGATGATGATGGTGTTGTCCATCTCACCGGTCTCGCGCAGGCGCTGGAGGATGCGCCCGGCGTTGTAGTCCACGAAGGAGATGCAGGCATAGTAAGCGGCGCGCATGGTGCGCAGGAAGTTCAGGTCCCAGCCCTGGTCGCGGTACTTGTAGCGGTTCTGCCGCCGGTTCCAGTAAGTTAGCAGGCTCTCGTACCCCGTCGGCAGATGCGGCAGGGGCATGTCAACCGGCTTGTAGAGCCGGTGCCAAGGGCTTGGTGACTCGAAGGGTGGATGCGGCTTGATGAAGCTGCTCCACAGGAAGAAGGGCCGGTCGCGGTCGCGGCTCTCCAGGAACTCCAGCGAGCGGTCGGCGACCCAGGTGCTGTTGTGCAAGCGCGCGGGAAGCTGTGAGGGCTGGGGGATGTAGTAGTACTCGCTGCGCACGCCCATCAGCGCGGAGACGTGGTCATAGCCGCTATCGTGCACGAAACGGCAGTAGTCGTCGTCCTCCCGCCAGCCGCCCTCCTCGGAGTAATCGCGGCTTTCGTAGCCCCACATCTTGTGGCTGTCGGGCGAGAAGTGCATCTTGCCGACGCCGTGGGTCTGATAGCCGCCCTCGTGCAGTATCTCCATCAGGGAGGTGCGCTCCTGGGGCATGGGGCAGTTGGTGGTGCAGCCGGTCTGATGAGCCCACTGGCTGAGGATCAGGCTGCAGCGCGAGGCGATGCAGACGGGCGAGGCATCGTAGGCCGAGGTGAAGCTGATCCCCTCCTGCACGAGGCTGTCGAGCGTGGGGGTCTGAATGTGACTGTTGCCGAGCGCGCGGATGGTGTCAAAGCGTTGTTGGTCGGTGAGAAAGAGCAATACGTTCGGTTGGTCGGCCATGATGCTGGGCCTCTCTCTCCGAGGCTGAAGTGATCGAGCGAGCCACCGAAACGGGAGGTTCGCCGCAGTTGCTGGCTTTGCCTGCCCTTGTGCGCAGGAGATGGCTCCCCAGGGGCGAACTTGTTGGGGGCAGCGGGCTGGGTGGTGGTCGAACCTCTTCTGACGAGAACGGCGGCAGTCAAGTCGTTTGTAGGGCGGGCTTTCCAGCCCGACTCCGTCGCCGTTTGCCGTTGTCGTCAGTCGTTTGCCGTTAGTCCGTGGTCGGATGTCGGAAGTCGGATGTCGGAGAAAGCGGAGGTAAGCCGATGAACCTGATAATGATTGTCTGTGACACTCTGAGGAGAGACTTCCTGGGATGCTACGGGAATGAGTGGGTGAAGACGCCCTCGCTCGATGCGCTCAGTGCCTCCGGCGTGACCTTCGATCGGTGCTACGTGGGGTCCTTTCCTACCGTGCCCATGCGCCATGACCTGATGTGCAGCAACTACGTCTTTCACACCACCGGCTGGGCGCCGATCGCGCCGGGGAACACGCCGATTCAGAGCCGCCTGAGAGCCGAGGGCTATGTCACTGCCTTCATCACCGACCACCAGCAGCTTGCCGTGCCGGGGATGAACTACCACCAGGGCTTCGATGCCGTGCGCTGGATGCGCGGGTTCATCCCCGACCCGTACATCACCGAGCCGGTTGAGTATGAGCCGCCCTGCGACCTCGCGAAGCTGCGAGCGCCGGAGAACTGGCTGGACAAGTTCTATCACAACATGTCCGTGCGCCGCTATGAGGAGGACTGGCCCTCGCCGCAGACCATGTCCGCCGCCATGCGCTGGCTGGAGCGGAACTACAAGCATGAGAAGTTCCTGCTGTACATAGACACCTTCGACGTGCATGAGCCGTGGCTGCCGCCGGAGTGGTACACGGAGGCGTACGACCCCGGCTATGAGGGCGAAGAGGTCATCTACCCGCGCTACGACTTCGCGGGCTATCTGAGCGAGGAGGAGCTGCAACATTCTCGGGCGCTGTATGCGGGCACCATCACCATGATGGACAAGTGGATCGGGCGGCTGCTTGAGAGGGTGGAGGACTTGGGGATCGCGGATAACACCGCTATCGCCTTCATCAGCGACCACGGCTGGTATCACGGCGAGCACGGCTACATCGGCAAGCACACGGTGCTCGACCGGGACAAGGGCTGGCAGTACTATGACGAGGTGGCGCGGATTCCTCTGCTCATCCGCGCCCCGAACCTGCAACAGGGCGTGCGCAGCAACCTGCTCGTGCAGCCGGTGGACGTGGGGCCGACCCTGATGGAGATCATCGGGCTCGAAGCCCCGCAGGATGTACACGGCAAGTCGGCGCTGCCGGCGCTCATGGGCAAGGGCGAGGCGCCGCGTGAGATCGCAGTAACCGCGCGAGACCTGCGCAAGGCCCCGGGCTACCGAACCTACAGTGCCATCCACGACGGCACCTGGACCTTGCAACATGCGGCGGAGGCCGCCGAGCCGGAGCTGTACAACGCTGTGCAGGATCCGAAGCAAGAGCGTGATGTGATAGCGGATCACGCGGACGTAGCGACTGACCTGCTCATGAATTACCTGGAATACTTGCGGGAGATCGGGGCGGAGGAGGAGCAGATTGACGGCAGGCGACCGCTGCGGCCGAGCTAACGGCAAACGGCATGAGCTAGCACCGCCGAGACGCTGAGGGCGCAGAGAACGGCTATCAAGGGAGCGTTGCTGTGAGGCTACGAAGAGGGCTGATGGAAGGAGTCGGGACCGATATGCGCAGATGGATGACCGTCACAATCGCAGCTTTGCTGGTGGCATCGGTGTACGCTCAGGAGGAGGCGCCGAGAGTGTTGCTCTTCGGCCAGGGCGGGTTCACAGCTCAGGCGCTTGACGCGCTTGGTGTCAGGTACGACACCGCCACGTGGGCCGACTACGCGGCGAGCCGAGTCAACATATTCAACTACGAGGTCGGCATCAGCGGAATGGACGTTGACCGCCGACGACTGGCCGATGACCCGGAACGGCTGCTGGCCTTCGTGGAGAGCGGCGGCGTCTTTGTGGGCATGCGATACAACCATGAGGACCTCTGGCTGCCCTCGCCGGTCAAGCGGGACAAGGCCTACGAGTTCGGTGAGGTCCTGGCTCCTGACCACCCCATCTTCAACACGCCGCACCGCCTCAGCCGCGACGTGATGGCCCGCGTGCATAGCGGCAGCATTTACGACGCCTTCTATGACCTGGGCGAGGGCTGGGCGCCACTGGTAAGCACGGGCGCGGAGCAGGGCTGGGACGAGCGCGAGGCGCAGAGCAAGGGGCCGCATTACGGGATCATCAAGCTGAAGTACGGCAAGGGGCGGATCATCCTGTGTCAGATGATTCCCACCTACGCTTGGTTCAACGACAACGGCGGCGAGGACTGCGAGGGGAAGCTGCTCTTCGAGAACATGCTTGCCTACGTGCAGTCCATCGCGCCCCACTGGCCGCAAGCAGGGAGGGCGAGCGTAATGCCCGACAGCTACTACGAGCGCTTGAGCGAGCTGCTGCCAGAGCCGACCGCCGGCGGGAGCCTGCCGCTTGATGAGGAGGGCTGGCGGTTCGAGAGCAGCGGCGACTTCACCGGTAAGGCGGACCGGCGCTACGTGTTCACCATCTCATATCCGGACGAGCCCTCAAAGGCGGGCGGCTTCGGGCGGGTGCAGAGAAAGGTCAAGCTCACCAACGCCGAGGGCGGCTGCTACCTGAGGTTCTATGTCTCCGACGACTACTGCGGCGGCTGGGACCGAGAGTTCGAGGGCGACCGCTCGGTCGGCAAGACCGAGAACCGCAAGAGGGATATGCGGTTCGCTGAAGTACTCGTGGACGGCAAGCGCGTCTGGGAGACCGACGTGCTTGGCATGAACCCGCGGCCCGCAAGGGATCGCTTCTACGTGGCGGACATCTCTCGGCAGGCGCGCGGCAAGGATGAGGTAACCATCACGCTCCAGGTCTCGGACCGGCAGGGCAGCGGCGAGGCGCCCTTCGCAACCGAGGTGTTCTGGGCGGGCGTGGAACTGTTCGAGGGTGTGCAGCAGTTGGACCTGCGGACCGCAAGGGCAAAAGGATTCGTGCCCGACGAAGAGTGCGTCCGTCTGCAAGACGAGGCGGAAAACGGCACGCTGGCGCGCAGGTTCACAGGCAAGACCGGCGACTACTACGCTGCCATCAACCTGCGCGATGAGCATACCGGGCAGTCCGAGCTGTCGCTTAGCGTGGGTGGCAGGGAGATGGGCCGGGTCAAGCTCACCGCCGATGACTACGGCTGGCACTGGGCCCGCCTGGGGCCGAGCCGCATCGAAGAAGGCGCGGAGATAGAGTTGCGCTGCCGGCGCGAGGGCGAGGAGCAGGTGCGCCTCCGCGAGATGGTGCTTCTGCCGAAGGAGCTGGTCGAACGCAGGCCGGCGCGGCCACCGCTCGCCATCAGGAAGCCGTGCTACCAACCCGGTCCCGAGTCCCGTCGCGAGAGCTTTGCAGCGCGCGTGCAGGAGAACGCAGGCGTACCCCGCGAGGGCGAGGTCGCCAGCCACGGCATGCCCTTCGCCCACGGCGCGCTGAAGTCGGTAGAGAACATCCGCGTGCTGTCGCCGACCGGACAAGAGGCGCCCAGGCAGGTGCGTCAGCTTGCCGCCTGGCCCGACGGGTCAGTCATGTTCGCGCTGGTTACCTTTCCGGCCTCAGTCGGCGCGGGCGAGACCGCCGAGTACCGCGTCGAGTACGGCTCCCAGGTGCAAGCAAGCGCGCAGCCGACGCAGCCTGTCAGCGTGGCTGAGAAGGGTGACGAGATTGTCATCAACACAGGCCCGCTGACGGCCACGCTCAGCAAGGTCATGGGGACGGTCTTCGACTCGGCAGTGCTCGACGGCAAGGAGATGGTGGCGGGCGGCCAGCCTTGGACAGCGCTGGTCACGACCGAGGACGGGAAGACATACTCCTCCGCGAGCGGCTCGGTGACAAAGGTGCAGATACTGGAGAGCGGACCGCTGCGCGCCATCGTGCGGCGCATCGGCAGGCACCAGGGGGATGATGGCTCGACGCTGCTGGAGTACGAAATAATCCAGGAGTTCTACGCCGGCAGTCCGATGACACGGCTGCGGTACTACTTCACGCATAGGGAGAACAGCGACACCGAGAAGATCCGGCAGGTTCGCCTGCAACTGCCGACGCCGTGGGCGTCGGGCAACGGCGCGCGGTCCCTGGTTTGGCTCGACGGCGACAAGATGGCGGAGAGCGCGGGCGGCGTGAGCGTCAACCAGCATGACCTCGACGTGGCCACGGTGACCACCGGTGGGGAGGTCTCGGAGGCCGGGCGCACGCGCGGCTGGGCGCGACTGAGCGCGGACGGTGGACTGTCGGTCGCCACCCGCTGGTGGTGGGAGAAGTTCCCCAAGGCCGTCGAGGTTGGGCCGGACGGGATCGCGCTTGACCTGATCCCGCGGGATAGTCACACGCTCTTCAGCGATGGGCCCTTCGCGCTGCACCAGGGGGAGTGCATCGGGCACGAGATTCTCGTAAGCTTCGAGAGGCCGGGCAGCGAGCCGGAGTCCACGGACGTGTTCCGCGCGTTCCAGGACCGTCTGCTGCCCACGCCCGATCCGCAGTACGCCTCCACCACCATGGCTCTCGGGGAGGTGGCGCCGCACAACGAGTTGATGTTCCCCGACTATGAGGCGGGGATTAAGAGGCTTTACGACGGCTACCTCGCCAAGCGTGAGCAGCGCAAGGAATACGGGATGGAGAACTTCGGGGACGATACCTTTGAGTGGGGCTACGGGCCGAGTTACACCTTCTGGAGCAATCAGGAGTACGACCACCACCACGGGTTCCTGATGGAGTACCTGCGCTCGGGGGATCGGCGTTACTTCGAGATAGGCGAGCAGGCGGCCCGGCACCACCGGGACGTTGACTGCATTCATGGGGCGCCCGGGCGGGAGTATGTCCTGGGCTCACCCCACCACCACAACAGCAAGCACCTGGTGGAGGAGGGCTGGTTCCCGGATCACTGCCTGCGCCCATCCGACGTCACCCACGCCTGGGTCGAGGGCCTGCTGACGTACTGGATGCTGACCGGCGATGTCCGGGCGGAGGAAACCGCGAAGCAGATGGGCGACTGGTTCGTGTGGTGCGTGAAGAATGACCACTACGGGGCAGGCGGCCAGGAGCGCGGCCCGGGCTGGACGTTGATTGCACTGTCCGCCCTGTACCGGATAACCGGCGACGAACGCTTCAAGCAGGCCGGCGATACTATCCTCGACTGGATGGAGGATATCCAGGACCCGGTGCGCGGCGTCATCAGCGTGCCCATCTCGGAGCAGCCCAGCTACGAAGGCGGGACCGCCTTCATGCACGGCATTGTCGGGCGCGGCCTGGGCAGGTTCTACGAGGCCACCGGCGAGCGGCGCGCCATGCGCATGTGCCTGGGGATCGGCGAGTGGCTGACCACCGAGCCGATGGGCCCGCCCGCGAGGTTCTGGTACAAGCAAGCGCCGAGCTGTAAGCACGGCTACGGCGCTACCTCGCAGTGTCTGAGCGCGCTGAGCTACCCCTACCGTTATACCGGCGACGAGTGGTTCGCGGAGATGAGCGAGGCATTGCTGGCGCAGACGCGCCCAAGTGTGCGGAGCGTGGCGTGGGCTTACACCACGCTCGCCCACCTCGCCCCACGCCTCACACCCCTGCGCCTTGATCTCCCGAGGGAGCCGCTGGCGGTTGCACCGGCAACGCCGGGCGAGGTGTCCCTGCACCTGACCAACACAAGTGCGGGACCGGTCGAGGCACGCATACGTGCGGCAGCCGCTCAAGGGCTGGCGCTGAGCGCGCAGCCCCCGCTCGTCAAGCTGCCCAGCGGCGAGACCGCGGAAGTCAAGCTTACCATCAGCGCTAACCCCCAAGCCGTCGGCAAGACGGTTGACCTCACCCTCCAAGTAGTGAGCGGGGAACGGACACAGGAGAGGACCTTGCGCGTCAGGGCCATCAAGGAGCTGGTGCGCAAGACGCTGGGCGTGGAGCAGGCGCAACTGACCTCACCGTTCGTCCTCTCCGAGGAGGACGGCAAGAAGTACGCGCATGTGCCTCGGGAAGCTCGCTTCAACCCCGATCCGTGGGCCGTGCAGGACGAGGCCGGCGCAGTAACCTGGCAAGTCACCCTGCCGACGCGAGGTGAGTACTCCCTCCTCGCGGACTGCTACTGGCTGGACGACAAGGGCAACTCCTTCTACGCTGCCGTGGATGACGGTAAACCAACGGAGTTCGGGAACGACTCCCGCCTCGAGCAGTGGCATTCGGTGCGTGGGGAGGCCTACCAGCTCGAAGCCGGTACGCATACCATCTCACTCCGCAGCCGTGAGGACGGCGCCCGCGTGCGGGCCATCACGCTCACGAATATGCCGCAGTAGCGGGCAAGGTCGCGGAGGCTCGGGCAGCGCCGGGGTCGGCGTGGCATCAGCCGCGCCGACCCCGAAGCGCAGCGATGGCAGGCGATCCCGCAACCGCGGGATCGCCGACGCGCACAGGCTCAGCCGCACCTCCTGCGGCTGAGCCTGTGCGCGTCCCGGCCCCAGGCCGGTGCCATCGCTGCGTTGTGCGCGCTTCGCGCGCACGCGCTGCCCGTGAGGGCTCGCCTCACTCAGGCCGCAAGACTCTGCTCGATCTGAAGGATGCTGATGAGCACGGCGACGACGTCCGGGTGGAACTGCGTGCCTGCGCGCATGAGGAGTTCAGCAAGGGCCTGCGCGCGTGGCCTGGCGGGACGGTAGGGACGCCAACTCGTCATGGCGTCGTACGCATCGCAGACGCCGAGTATGTAGGCGCGCAGGTCGAGTTCGTCACCGCCCAGCCCATCGGGGTAGCCCCGCCCATCGAACTGTTCGTGATGATGGCGCACGGGGTCGCTCAGGTGAGCGAGGGCGGGGATGCCAACGATCAGCTCGGCTCCTACGATGGGGTGCTGACGCACCTGGCGGAACTCGGTGGGCGTAAGAGGTCCCGGCTTGGAGAGAACCGCGCGATCCACCCCTACCTTGCCGACGTCGTGCAACATACCCAACACGCCCAACTCGTTCAGGCTGGAGCGGGGCAGGCCGAAGAAACGGCCAACCTCCACGGCAAGCTGGGCGACGCGGCACGAGTGAGCGTAGACACACGCGTCCGCGCTGGCCGCCCGAGAAAGGAGGCTGGCAACTGCGGCATCAGTGTGCGGGGGGAATGCGACGTCCACCCACCCACGTTGCGGTTCATGCGCGGACATTGCGTACTGGCGCCTCTGTCCGCGAGCCGGCGCAGGCCACGGCCTGTGCCATCGGGCGCTGGTGGTAGGAAGCCGCGGGTAGGATGAGCAGGATGCCTGGGCGGTCGGTGAGCAGATCGAGGCTCCCACCGTGCCGGATGGCGATAAGCCGCGCGGCGGTCATCGGCAACTGATCGGCCGCGAGCGCTCCCGGCGTGTCCTGCTCATTGTTGCTCAGCGAATCGAGGCGGACGACCAGCTTGACGCGCGCCTCTTGACCTGCCTGTGCCGGGACCGGCGTCACGGAGGTGACTACCCTGTCGCCCGCACGCGCCAGCGAGGTGACGGACCGCAAGGCGCTCAGCACGGCCTGGTGCAGCAGGTCTTCGTCCCCCAGTACTGGTGGACAGGATTGAGCCGCATCCACCACCAGCCATGCACCCACGAGCTGCGAGTAGGAGGCGAGGGTGCGCACCGCGCGCCTGCTGATGCCCACGAGGTCCACCGGGCTGAGCAGTCTGGCGTCCAGCGCTCCGCCCTGCCTCGCCACCACCAGGAGGTCGGAGACCAGCCGGTCAATGGTCGTTACCTCGCTCGCAATCATGCTCAGCATCTCACGGTGGTCGTTCGGGTCAAAGTCCCCGCCGAGCAGGTAGTCGGCGGCGGCCCCGATGGTGGTCAAGCTCGAGCGAGTGCGATGGGCAAAGGACTCAACGGCCCGCAGGTCGAGGTCAAAGGAAGGGCCCGTGGCCCCGCCCGAGATAGCCGCATCCTGCGGAGCAGGCTGCTCTGCGCCGTCGGCGGCTTGATAGCCGATTCCCTCGGACATGGTAACACCGCATCCCGTTCGCTGAGAATAGCGTGTCTATGATTGGTTATCGGCAGGATACGCCGAGAGTTTAGTGGCTGAGGCGAATACGCGCTTGCTCAAGCTACCCGAGCCTCCGTGCCCGCAAGCGCTTTGAGCGCGCGAGACGCGATGTGCGGTAGGGGCGCGATCTCGTCGGCGCCTCCCAGCCGGGCGGCTTCGCGAGGCATGCCGTAGACCACGCAGGTGGCCTCGTCCTGGGCGATGGTGTAGGCGCCGGCCTCGTGCATGGCGAGCATACCCTTAGCGCCGTCAGCGCCCATGCCGGTGAGGATGACACCGACGGCGTTAGGCCCCGCCTGGCGCGCCACGGAATGGAACAGGACATCAACGCTGGGCCGCTGGTAATGCACGCGAGGCCCGTCCTTGACTTGCACGTAGTACCGCGCACCGTCGCGCCGCAGGACCATGTGGTAGTTGCCGGGAGCTACCAGCACAAGCCCAGGAGTGAGGTGGTCGCCGTCGCTCGCCTCGCGGACCTGCATCTGGCATTTCTGGTCGAGCCGTTCGGCGAAGCTGGCAGTGAAGTACTGGGGCATGTGCTGGACGACCAGCGTTGCCGGAGTTGTGATGGGCAGTGACGGCAGCACCTCGCTGATGGCCTGGGTGCCGCCGGTGGAGGCGCCGATGGCGAGCACCTTGTGGGTGGTATGCAACAGGGGCGGAGCCGGCCTTTCGGCGTCCTGGGCTTCAGGTTCACGGATCTCGCGCTTGACGCAGCGGGCGCGGGCCGCCACACGTATTCGCTCCGTCAGCATCTTCGATATCTCCGCGACCGAGTAGGCTGAGCCCGGCTTGGCGACCACGTCTACCGCGCCAAGCTCCAGGGCGCGAACCGCCGCTTCGCTCCCCTCCGGCGTCACTGAACTCACCACGACCACGGGCATGGGGAGGTGGGTCATCAGCTTCTGGAGGAAGGTGAGACCGTCCATGCGCGGCATCTCAATGTCCAGCGTCAGCACGTCGGGCCGCAGAGCGACGATCTTGTCGCGAGCGACATAGGGATCGGTGGCGGTGCCCACCACCTCGATGTCCGGGGCCTTCGACAGCTCCGCTGTGAGGACTTGGCGCACAACTGCGGAATCGTCCACGACCAGCACTCGTATCATCGCGGGGTGGACTCCTCTATCGTTCTCGCTGAACGTTCGTCACGAAAGGGCCTCGGCGGCTGAGGGCAAGTCTGTGAAGGGTTGAGTAGGGCGGCCTCATGCCCCACCGCCGCTCAGGAGGATCATTCCTGGCCTCCCGGTCCCACCGGTCTATGAAGAGGGCGAGGTTGGCCTCCCCCTCATTCAGGATCAAGTGCGTAGTGGCGGCCGGTGTCCGCCCGCCCGCGGTCTCCGCAGCCAGGCCCCCGGCGACGAAGTCCGGGGCGTACACCTGGAAGACCGCCTGCGGTCCGGCAATGACGGGCAGCAGGTTCCCGCAGACGACGTTAGCCAGCTCCTTGAGGGCGTCATCCTCATGATCCGGGCGGGCCGGCCCCTCGTAGTCCATGCCCAGCATGTTAGTGGACAGCGCCGGCAGCATCTCCGTAGGCACCGCTACCAGGAGGCAGCCGGAGAAGGGGCCGCTGAAGCTGACGCGTACCGTCACCTCCGCACATGGCTCCCTGCCCCCGGGCGCCTGCTCCTCCTCGTCCAGAGGGAACATGAAAACCAGTGATTCGAAGACCTGTTCGGCCACCTGGGTGAGCACCTCATCAAGCTCGTTGTCCATTATCGGTCACCCCCGTAATCTCGGCCACGATGTCCCGAAGCGTTTCCGGCGCAAAGGGTTTGTGAATGAACTTAGCGCCGATCTGCACCAGGCGATTGATGCGCGTCTCACTGCCCTCGGTGGAGACGACGATGACGGGGATCTCCGCGACGTTGGGGTCGGCCTGCATCCGTTGGATCATCTCCTCGCCATCCATCACAGGCATGTTGATGTCCACGATGCCCAGGTCAATCCAGTGCTCACCGAGGGCGTCGAGCCCCTCCTGGCCGTTAGCCGCCTGATGGACCTCTCCGACCGGTATGCCGGCCATGCCGAGCGTCTTGATGATCATCGCCCTCATCACGGCGCTGTCATCCACCACTAGAACGTTCAGTGCCATCTTGCTTACCTCCAGCACTACGGCTTCGAGCTGCGAGCGACGAGTTCCCAGCCTCTAACACCAACGACCTTGCGCGACAGCAATGTCGCGCCTCCTGTAGGCGGGCATCGCCTTGCGCGCGTCGGGCTAGAAGCGCAACCCACGCGAGTAGTTGGGGCTAGAGTTGCGTCTCTTCCCGCCCCGTGCTGACCCAGGTGCGGCCGCTGCCAATCTCCAGGTACATCGTCCTCGCCTTGCTGCCTCCGACATCCTGCGCATCTATGAGGATGCCGTTCTTCCAGAACAGCTTCTTGAGTGTGACGATGTTCCTCTTGCCGATGGCAAAGCGGTCGCTGCTGCTGTCCTGGACGTTCGCGCCACCCGCCACCTTCACAACCAGCCGGGCTTTGTCCGCACCGGCGGCGTAGACCTCGCGAAAGAACGCGGGCACACCCGTGTCCACGAACATGAAGGGGTTCTTCTCAGCCTTCTCAGGGTTGATAGATGACACCGGCATCATCACATGCAGCACACCCCCGACGCCCGCGACCTCGTCGTGAATGGCTATGCCGAGGCAGCTACCCAGGGCGTGGGTGATGATGAGGTCTCCCGCCTCGCTCGAGAGCTTCATCTCCGCTATGCCGACGATGTGTTTCATGCTGCCTTTTCCTCGCTCAGGGGCGCTGGCTTTTCGTACACGGTCGGCTCTACGTAGCGAAGCTGGTGGCGGACACCGGTCAGGCTCTCTGAGTGGCCGATGAAAAGCGTTCCGGCGGGCGCGAGCAGGTCCGTGAAGCGTTCGACAAGCTGGGCCTGCGTGGGTTTGTCAAAGTAGATCATCACGTTGCGGCAGAAGATGATCTCAAAGGGCCCACCCATCGGCCACGTGTCCATCAGGTTGAGACGTGCGAAGTGCACGAGCTGGCGCAAGCTCTCCTTCACCTGGTAGCGGCGCTCCGGACGCGCCTCAATGCACGTGAAGTGCTTCGACCGCAGCATCCCCGGCACGTCCTGGAGACGCTTCTTGTCGTAGATGCCCTCTCGGGCACGCTCGAGCACGGTGGTGGAGAGGTCCGTGGCCAGGATCTTGACATCCCAGGCTTGCAGGTCCGGGATCGCCTCGGCCAGGTGGATCGCGATGGAATATGGCTCCTCCCCTGACGAGCAGCCGGCGCTCCAGACGTGCAGGCGACGGCTTCCGCTGGCGAGGAGGCGGGGCACGATTGTGTTGACCATGTACACGAAGTGGCTTGGCTCGCGGAAGAATCTGGTCAAGTTCGTGGAGAGGGCATCGAGCATGGCGGTGAGCTCGTCCCCGCTGTCGTCGCGCCGGAGGTAGTCCATGTACTCCTCAAAGCTCGCCATGCCGAGCGCCCGCAGGCGCTTGGCGAGGCGTGCCCTGACGAGTTGCTTCTTCCCCTCGTGCAGGTTGATCCCGCACAGCTTCTTGGTCAGCGTGCTGACCCTGCGGAACTGTGCGTCCGTCAATTCGGCCCCTTGCAGTCCCGACTGCATCGCGAACACCACACAAACAGTATATCGAACTCTCAACTCGACGCCCTGGCGCCGCCCAAGCGACATGGCGAAGAGTGGACTCACGGATGCGCGAACTACGCTTACCCCTGCACCTTCTGAAATAGCTGGGCATCAGGTGCTACCCGCTCAAAGAGAGCAGCCACCTCTCGCGGCAGCTTCTGAGTCTGCTCTACCGCCAGGAAGCCGTCAGCCGCCAGCGCATCATGGAACATCTGGAGCACATCTATTCTCTCCTTGGGCTTGAGATGAAGCAGCACGTTCTTACACACGATCAGGCCGAAGCCGGAGCGGATCGGCTTCAAGGAGAGCAGGTCATGCCTCTGGTAGCAGACAACTCTCATGAGTTCCGGGTCAATTCTGAAGTGCTTCGGCGTGTCCTCGACCGGCGTGAAGTACCTCGCGAGAAGGTCGGCGGGTATCCTCTTGACAGACTCATAGGGATACATCCCTTGAGCGATGATGTCCCCGAAGCGACGGCTGCTATCAATATCGCTGGCATATATCTTCAGGTTCCTGAAAAGGAAGGGACCCATGTTCTCACGGAAGATGATAGCGAGCGAGTATGGCTCCGGTCCCATGGCACAACCGGCGTCCCAGACATTGATGTAGCGCCTACCTTTGAGCTGCGGGATGGCGTGTCTTTCGATGGCACGCAAGGCATCCATGTCACGGAAGAAGTAGGTAAAGGCCATCAGTATGACCCCTCATCGGCTGGCCCCCTTTACTCGGCGGCAGCTACTCACGTTGTCACCCGGCGAGTGCCTGCGGTCGCAAGCGGAGCGAATGGTCTCATAGGCGTCTCGGCCATAGTAGGACAGGTGCCCTCACCTGTCCCGGCTGCTCGCCCGGCGATGCCTCGGACAGACGAGGCGTCTGTCCTACTACCCGACAGACGAGGCGTCTGCCCTACTACGCGACAGACGAGGCGTCTGTCCTACTACGCGACAGACGAGGCCTCTGTCCTACTACGCGACAGACGAGGCGTCTGTCCTACTACGCGACAGACGAGGCCTCTGTCCTACTACGCGACAGACGAGGCCTCTGTCCTACTACGCGACAGACGAGGCCTCTCCCAGGTGAACAGTTACACTCAGCGCGACAAGGGGGGAGCCGAGCGAACCCGGCTCCCCCTTTGCCTGTACTGTGAAGCTGATCTCAGAAGCTTCCCAGCGCCTCCTTGTCGCCCTCATCCATCGGGATTACTTCCTCGGCCGCCGGCGCGTTCTCTCCGCCAACTAGCTTTAGTGACGTGCCTGCGGCCTTGTGCGCGGTCGGAGCATGGGCTGGTGTTGTAGCTCGGCCCCCTCCTCCCGCGGCGCTGCTCAGCCTGAAGGCCTCCACCATCGCGCGCAGCTCCTGAGCCTGAGCGGATAGCTCCTCCGAGGCGCTGGCCGACTCCTCGGAGTTGGCCGCGTTCTGCTGAGTGACCTGGTCCATCTGGCCCACGGCGGTGTTGATCTGCTCGATGCCCTGGGCCTGCTCGTTGCTGGCCGCGGCGATCTCAGCCACCAGGCTGTTGACCTTGCTGGAGCCGTCGGCGATCTCCACCAACGCCTCGGCGACCTCCTGGCTGATAGCGACGCCGCCTTCGGCGTTCTTCACCGATTCCGCGATCATGTCGGCAGTGTTCTTCGCAGCCTCGGCGCTGCGCTGCGCGAGGTTGCGGACCTCCTCGGCCACCACGGCAAAGCCCTTGCCAGCATCGCCAGCGCGGGCCGCCTCCACCGCGGCGTTGAGCGCCAGCAGATTGGTCTGGAAGGCGATCTCGTCAATGGTCTTGACGATCTTGCTGGTCTCCTCCGAGGATTTCTGGATGTCGTCTATGGCCGCGGACATGCGTCCCATTGCCTCGCTGCCCTTGTCGGCACTCGACTGGGCCCCGGCGGCGAGGTTTGTGGCTTCGTCGGCATTGCCAGCGTTCTGCTTGGTCATCGAGGACATCTGCTCGAGGCTGGCTCCTCGAGAGCACTGGCTTGCTCGGCGGCGCCTTCAGCCAGGCTCTGGCTGCCAGTGCCGATCTGTCCGCTGGCCTCGGCAATCTGCACCACCGCCGCCGCGACCTGGCCCAGAGCCTCATCTATCCCGGCGACCGCGGCGTTGATGTTGTTCTTCAGCTCTGCGAAATCGCCTTTGTAGGCGCCCTCCATGCGCTTGGTGACGTCCCGCTGCGCTGCGGCCTCCAGCACTATCGCGGCCTCGTTAATCGGCCCGACGATCGCGTCGAGCGTATTGTTGACGCCCTGGAGAATCTGAGCGTAGTCGCCTTGGTACTGCGAGATGTCGGCGCGGCTGTCGAGCTTGCCTGCGACCGCGTCATCGGCGAGCCGGGCCGACTCGGCGATCAATCCGTTC
>JALGVE010000011.1 GCA_029820045.1 Candidatus Zipacnadia bacterium
CCGGCCCGCGTAGGTCGCGCTTCCTAGCCCGACTCTCAATGCGGCGCGACACAGGTCCCGGCCCTACTCAGAAGACTTCACACCCACCAGCCAGCTAAAAACGATGCTCCTGGCCGTTTGCCGCGAGCTATTGCCCTTCCTCCACGATCAGTGCCCGGCACGGCGCCGCGCAGGCTTGTCCCCCGTAGCTTTAGCGAAGGGGGATCGTTGCCCCCACTTGCGCCATTGCCTATTGCGCTTCCTCAATGACCAGCACTCGGCAGGGCGCCGCGCACGTCTGCTGGATCTTCAGCGGCAGCGCCACCAGCTTGACGCGGTCGCTGCGCACTTCGCCGAGCTTGACCAGCGGCGCGAGTAGCAGCACGCCCTGCTCGAAGAACTCCTGGAAGAAGCCCTGCGGCTCCTCCCAGCTATCGAAGCGCGGCATATCGCCGGCGAACAGGAACGGCTCGCGGTCCAGGACCCAGCGCATCGCCTCGTAGGAGAAGTAGGGGCAATCGGATACGAAGTCCGGCTCATCCCAGTGGCTGTCCCAGCCGGTGGCGACGATGATGGCGTCGCCGGGGTTGGTCTCGACCTCGCAGGCCTCCAGGTCCGCGATCTCCAGGCGCTGATTCGCCTGGGCGGGGACGCGTAGGATCGCCGCGTCGCGCATAAACAGGTCCTCGACAGGCACCTCAACCAGCGGCGGCCCATCCGGGAAGAGGTGCAGCGAGGTTTCCAGGTAGGTCCCGCTCTGCGCCCCGAGTTCGAAGCGCCACGAGTAGGTGGGGTACTCGATGAACTCCGGCTGCGGAATCTCCTCGACGACCACGTCCGGGTACGGCGGCCCGTAGGTCCACATGCCGTGATACATCGGTCCACTGACATCAATGATCCTCACACGCATCGCCTCACATGTCCCTGAATGGTAGGACAGGCGCCCTCGCCTGTCCGAATACGCGCCAGGTGACTCCGCCCGGGTAGGATGCTGGCGCAATTGGCCCGACAGGAATGTCGGGCCCCCGGAGGGAGGAACAGGGGCGGCGACATTCTTGTCGCCGGACGTTCCTTGTCCACGGCAGTATTGGCCCGACACGAATGTCGGCCCCCCGGAGGGAGGAGCAGGGGCGGCGACATTCTTGTCGCCGGATGTTCCTTGTCCACGGCAGTATTGGCCCGACACGAATGTCGGGCCCCCGGAGGGAGGAACAGGGGCGGCGACATTCTTGTCGCCGGATGTTCCTTCACCTCAGAACGGCACCTCGACTCGCCTTCCTTCCTCCGCCGACACGTACGCCGCGTAGGTGACCGCCACCACGTCCCGCGCCAGCAGCCAGCCCGACAGCGGCTGCCGACCCTCGGCCACGCACGCCACGAAATCCTCAATCTCCTGCGGATAGCCGCTCGCCCAGTGCTCATCCGGCGAGGGGAAGCTCCAGCCCGCGCGGGTGGAGATTTTCTCGGCGAGGTATTCCTCCCCGAAGGCGGCCTCTGACGGCCCGTAGGCCACGCACTGGTTGTTCGGATTCAGGTTACACTCGATACGCCCCTGCGAGGAGAACACCTGTACGTGGTTGTAGATGCCGCCGAGCACCACGTCGGAGCTGGCGACCTCGGCTACCGACCCGTCCTCGAAGGTGATGATCGCTGCCCCCCAGTCCTCACAGTCGGCGAGGCCGGTCTTCAGGTACTTCTCCTCTTCCGCCATGAACGAGGCGATGCGCGTCAGATAGCCGACCTCGGCGACGACGCTCCTGGGGCGTATCGCCCTTCCGTCCCTCGCGAGGCCCTCAGCCTGCTTGAGGTAGAGCACACCGCCGATGGGGTGGGAGCCGGTGCGCAGCAGCGAGCCACCCCCCGCGAGCCGCCAGAACTTGGCGTAGCTGGCGTGGGAGCCGCTGTGCGATTCCTCGGCGACCATGCGCAGGATAGTCCCGCCGCTAGCCTCGATCAGTCGCCGCGCCTTCTGCAGCGCCGGCGCGTACACCCAGTTCTCCGCGTACATCAGGCTGACGCCGGCGTCCTCGATGGCCTGCTCGAGGTCCGCGCACTCGGCCAGGACGGCGTCCATCATCTGCTGGCGGGGCACGGTCTCGCCGATGAGTTCGTCCTCAGGAGTGTCCGGCTCGCCGCAGTATCCCGTGAGCGGCTTCTCGACGATGACGTGCTTGCCTGCCCGCGCGGCCTGGAGGATGTACTCGGCATGCAGGTTGGTCGGCACGCACAGGTCAATGAGGTCAAGCTCCTCGCCCGCCAGCATCTCCTCGAGGGAGCCGTAGACGGACGGGATATTGTGCTTGGCGGCGAAGGCCTCGCGGCTCTCCGCGCGCGCCGAGGTCACTGCCACGACGCTGGCGCGAGCTCTGCTGACCTCGGCGTAGCACCTCGCATGGAAATCGGCGGCGAACCCCGCCCCGACCAAGCCGACTCGCACTTCTTGCATCCTCCGACCAACCTCCTACGACTTCCTCCCTGCGCACGCTGCCTCCCCGTGCACGCTCCGTCCCCGTGCACGCTCCGTCCCCGTGCACGCTCCGTCCCCGCGCACGCTCCGTCCCCGCGCACAGGTCCCGTCCCCGCGCACACGTCCCGTCCCCGCGCACACTCCGTCGCCGCGCACGCGTCCCGTCGCCGCGTAGGTCGGGCTAGGTCCGACCTACCCGAGCCGGAAGCCGTTGGAGGGGCCGGGCTTTCCTGGCCGCCGAAGCCTTGGCGAAGGTGGCAGCCCGGCCCGCGCGCGGGAGACGCGATGTCAAGGCCGTACGGAGGGCGGGGCTTCAGCCCCGCCACGGGCTGGACCATGATAGCGACCGCCGGGGCAGGACTGAAATCCTGCCTTCCGTACGGCACGGTCTTGTGAGCTCGGCGGGCGAACCAGCGATGCTTCTCGTTAGCGTTGTGCTCATGGCCGGGCGCCTTGTCCTCATCGCTGTTGCGGCTGCGGTGGCGGATCATCCGTACGGTACACCACGATGTAGTAGATAAGCGCGCCGATCCAGCGGGTCATGAAGATGAGCAGGCACCAGATGGCGCGGGTGTTGCGGTCCGGGAAATCGCGTCCGGCGCAGTCCCAAATCGCTAACGCCGACACCAGCCAACTCGCGAGTGTGAACAGCATCATGAACGCGATGAACCCGAAGTACGCAAGCATGAAAACGCTCGCGAAGACCGGCCCTGCCGATTCCATCTCCTCGGCCTCCTATGGGTACGGGAACTGGATGCGGACGCACTTATTCTCCTGTTCCTGCCCCAATCAAGACTGGCTATCCACCCATCGCCGTCTGAACCTTCAGTATCTGCTCCGCCACGATCCAGCGGTAGACGTCGAAATCATGGGCCGGCCACAGGTCATCATACTTGTACTTGGGCTGAACCTGGATGCTATCCCAGACGTATTGCAGCTCTTTTTCCGCCCTGGTCGCAGCTTGCCTGGCCGCCGCGTTGTCCGAGGCCTTCGCCTTCTCGACGAGTTGCTGCAGGGTGTAGACGTAGCGGTAGTCGTCATAGCCCTCGCGGTAGGCCTCCCACAGCGCGACCGGCATGGGCGCGCCGTCCGGCTCGTGGCGGTTCATGAAGTCCATCGCGGAGCCGGTGAGGTAGTTGAAGGGGTCCCCAATATTCGCACAGTATATCCATGGGATCAGCGTGCGGAACCCAGAGCGCCAGAAGCCGAAGCCGAAGGTCATGCGCGCGCCGGCTACGGGCGTGTGATCGTTCTCGCCCGCGACGTGGTTCGGGTAGCACCAGTACTCGACCCCGCGCGCGGCGCTGTCGCTCAGCACCGTCTCCCGGTCTGGCGCAAATGGCTGCGTGCACCAGACATCCACCAGCGACTTCCACGGCTGGAAGGCGTCCGCCGTCGGGTCGGCGGTCAGGTAGGTGCGCACGCCGGCGTCCTTGACCGCCTTGAGCACGATCTTCATGAACTCGACGGCCTCCGGCTGCCTGCCCGGCTCGTCAATCGGGTAGTAGAGGAACTCCGGCCACCCACGCTTTACACGCTCTGCCTCGACGACCTTACACATGGCCGTGAGCTCCTGCGCGAACTCCGGCGGCGGGATCTTCACCATCCGCAGGTGGGAGCCGTAACTCTCCTTCATATACTTGCGGTAGATGCCGCCAGTGTTGACGCTCACGATGAACGGTGGCTTGAAGTTGTACCTCTTGGCCAGGTCCAGCTTCGCCTCAAGGCCGGTCCAGTCGGGGTGGAACTCGCCGTTCTCGTCGGCGGGGGCCATCCAGGCGCTCATGGTGACGTTCCGGATACCGTGCGCCACCAGGTCTTGCGCCTCCAGCTCCGCCTGCCGCCGGAAGTACTCGCGGCTGACCTCATCGCTGGCGCTGAGCATCCGATCAATCGGGTGCCGGTAGTAGATGCCGTAGATCTTCTCGGGGTCCTCCTGCAGCTTGATGGGCAGCACGCGCAGCTTCACCGGCACCGTTGCCTCGCCCGCATTCATGGCCGCGAGCTTGAGGGAGCCGGTGTAGATGCCCGGCTGGGCGTCCTCGGGCACTCTGACGGTCAGCCAGAACCGATCCGTCTCGCCCTCAGGCACGTCCGTGAACTCGAACGGCTCCAGCACGTCGGGCACGATGCGGTAGCGATGCAGGACTGTGTAGTTCGGCCGCGCCTTCATGTACTTGACGTGCCGCACATCAATGTCGGCGGCGGCGATCGGCCCAAGGTCACTCACAGTTACCATCAGCTTCTCGAGGTCCCGCAGCGCGCGCACGCTGACCGTCAGCGGCTCGTACTCGCCGGGCGAGGCGAAGATACGCAGCTCCGGGTTGGTCTCCTCCGGTCTCGGCGTCATGTTCGGGTAGACGCACTCGGGCCAGGGACGATGGAAGATCACGTATCCGCGCTGTCGGTCGGCGTCACTCAGGGCCGGCATCGCGCCGGTCTCCGGCGGCGGCTCCAGTGTCCACTTCTCGGCCTCCGCCGGCGGCAGGAAGAAGGTCCAGTCCTCCAGCGGCTTGATGATCTCTTTCTCGACACGCGCCGCCTCCCCGTCATCGTAGATGAGCACTGCGCTCGCCAGCCACTTGCTGTGCGGCTGGAAGCTCACCGCCAGCTTCCCGCTGGTGACCAGTGCCCTCAGATTCAGCACGCGGTAGGTGTAGCCGCCCTCGATCTGCACTCTTCCGGCCCCCTCGCCCAGCACCGAGGCGAAGTCGTCGCCTGTCCACAGTTGCGCCGCCTGCTCGGCGTCGGTCGCGGCCACGCCGAAGTCCCAGTACTGATTCCGGTAGCTATCGCTGGTGCCGCACATCACGTAGACGTGGTACTCTCCGTTGGGCAGGTCCACCAGGAAGCGGCTGTCGCCCTCGCCGATGATGCAGTCTTCGGTGATGGCGTTCGTGTACATGACCGGCGGCTGCTCGCGCCCTCGGCTCTTGCTGAAGACAGGCTCGGCGTAGATGCGCGCCTGCTCCTTGAGCCCCTCGGCGCTCTCCCATCCGAAGCCGGCATCCTGCGAGTAGACGGACGCCGCTGTCACCGCCGTCGCGCCCTCCCACACGTTCGAGTCGGCCTTGCCCATGTCGAACAGGCGCGTCTCGGCGAAGACGTTGCTCACGCAACATGTCAATGCGAACAACAACGCCGTTACGATGACGCACTCGCTTCTCATCTTTATCACTCCCATGGCGACGAGACTACCCGGATTGCCTGTGTTGCCACGCCGGAACCGCCCTCGACCGTCGCCTCCAGCGTGTAATCGCCCGCCTCGAGCAGATCACCGCCGAAGCTGAGCAGGAGCGTCTGAGGACCCTTAGTTGCATCCGTGGCCAGGGTCGCTGACTGTTCTCCACCACGTTTGAGGTGAAGGGTGATGGGCCGCCGCTCGGCTTCAAGCGCTGTAGCGGCCGCAGGTTCACGATGGTCGGCTCTGCGTAGCGCAGCAGCGCTAGCTCATCAAGGTAGAAGTCCACGACATCCTTGTCGGTATAATTGGACTCGGAGATGAAGAACTGTATCGCCGTGCAGTCATTGATGTTGGGGATGTCAGCCAGCGGGAAGCGGCTTGCCCTTCTTCGCCTCACTGAGCGTGCGGCTCCACGAACCAGCCTTGTCCGGGCATCGCAGGATCAGCCCCAGCGGCGTGCTCGGCAGCTTGTCCCGCGAGCTGTCGGCGTAGAGCCAGAAGTCCAGGAAGTCCCACTGTGACCAGTCGCGCTGATCCTCCGGGATCGGGTGGTATGTCCGGGGCCAGCCGATGGGGTAGTTCGGCTCGCCGGTGGTGTGATCCACATTAATGTGGAAGTTGAGCGCCTTCCCCTCACGCGCGTGCTCCTCGGAGGGCTGCATGGTAGCTTCGGCGGTCTCCCAGCCCTCGCCGGTCTCTTCATCGGAGATTAGCAGTTTCTCCATCTTCGGTTCGGGCGTCGCTGCCTGCTCCTGCGCGCACCCGCACGCAGCAACCAGCAGCGTAGTCATAACCAGCAACACCGACCATCCCTTGGTTCGCATGGGCATCCTCCTCGCGCTCGTCGGGAACTGTTGGGTTCTTCGCGGTCTACCTCTGTCAATCCTCTTTCCGCCGCCGCTGACGGAGGAGGTCGCTTGGCCGGAGCGCCGAACCTCCGATTTCGGTCACCATGCTTCGCGTAGGTCGGGCTTCCAGCCCGACATCATTGGCTGTCCGCAAACGACGAACGAGTCGGGCTGGAAGCCCGACCTACGCGGGGGGTTGCGGGTCGTTTTCCGTTGGTCCGATGGTTGCCCGCCGTGGCCCTGGACCAAGGCGGGTCTGAAGCCCGAAGGAGGAACGATCCCATGGACAGACTTCGCGTTGGCGTCGTTGGCCTCGGCGGAAACGGCCGCGCCTTCGTGCGTGGCTACCTCGCGAGCAAGAGGGCGGAACTCGTCGCCGTGTGCGACCTCAACCCTGAGCGCGTGGAACTGGTCCGTGATGAGCACGGGGTTGAGGTCGGGTACAACGACCTGGACGAGATGCTGACGAGAGAGCGCCTGGACGTGCTCTCGGTGCATACGCCCGACCACCTGCACGCCGACCCGTTCATCGCGGGGCTTGAGGCCGGCTGCCATGTGTTTGTGGAGAAGCCGATGGGCAACACCATCGAGGACCTGGAGCGGATGACGGAGGCTGCGCGCGCGAGCGACCGCAAGACGCTGGTCGGGCACATCCTGCGCTTCAATCCCTTCTTCGCCGAGGTCAAGGAGCTTTGCGCCGCCGGCGAACTGGGGGAGATATTCTACCTGGAGGCGGACTACATCCACCGCCTGGTGCGCCAGGGCGATGCCGAGCGCACCAACCCGTACCTCGGCAACATCAACTGGTGGCTGGACCACGAGAAGCCCATCGTAGGCGGCGGCGCGCATCAGCTCGATTTACTGCGGTGGTTTGCGGATTCCAACGTGGTGGAGGCTTTCGGCTTCGGCAACTCGATTGCATTCCCGGCGATGAAGCACGACGACTGCATGGCGGGCCTGTTCAAGATGGAGAGCAGCGCGGTGGCGAAGGTCACCGGCGCGTACGGCGTGGTCGGGCCGCGCCCGCAGCACTCCAACCTGGAGGTTTATGGCACCGAGGGCACGATTCGCGGCGGCCAGCTCATCAAGGGTGATCACGACGCCCCGGAGGTTACGGACCTCGCGGCGAAGGAGATTTCCGGGCATCCCTTCGAGCCGGAGATAGATCACTTCCTGGAGTGCATTATCGAGGACAAGCCGACACTTACTGACGCTTTCGATGGCGCGAACAGCGCGGCCGCTACGATCATGGCGGCCGAGTCCATCCTCTCGGGACGCCCGGAGCCGGTGCCGATCTTCCTGCCGTGACCGTGGCACAGGCGACCTCGCCTGTGCGCCGTTCGCCGTTGGTCGGTACCCGGATGTCGGTAGTCGGTGGTCGGGGTCACTCCCCATGCAGTCGCGTCATCTGTGCCAGGTTCATCTGCCTCAGAGAGCGCAGCGGCAGGACCTGGCAGCCGATGACCAGCAGCAGGGCGAAGACCACCGAAATGATGTACGTCTGCGGCGCGATGTAGTAATGGAACGTGTAAAGTTCGCTCTGCCAGAGCTGCATAAGGCCTCTGGTCAGCAGCATGCCGGCGGGCACCCCCACGATGACGCCGATGGCTGACGAGCTGAGGTTCTCGATGGACATCATGCGCTTGACGTCGGCGTGGCTGACTCCGAGGGCGCGCAGGGAGGCGATCTCGGTGCGCCTCTCGAAGGCGTTGGTGGCGATGGTGTTGTAGAGAATGGCCACCGTGAGCACGGCTGCGAACAGCACCATGACACCGATGAAGATGTACTGGAACGCCATCAGTTCATCAATCTGTCGGCGGATATCGAAGGTCGTCTCCACCATGACCGCGTCCGGCAGGTCGTAGGCGCGCCGGGCCACAGCCTGCTCGTGGCCGGGCCGGGCCTTTATCACCAGCCCGGTGACCGTCCCCGGCGGCATGCCCAGCCGCGAGCCGAAAATGCGCGCCAGGGCTTGCTGCGGCATGTACGTGCCTGAGCCGATGGGCTGCTGGACCCGCGAGCCGACGCGAACAGCCCTCTCCAGGCGCAGCTCTCGGGAGTTGTATGCGTACTCGACCTTGATGACGTCCCCGCGCTCCGCCGCCAGCACCCGCGCTGCGGTCTCACTGGGAAAGAACCCCTCGCCGGTCAGACGCACCGTGCGTCCGCTCATATCTTGGAACCTCTGGAGCTTGCTATCGGGCGGCACTCCCGATATGACCGTGTCGCGCGTGCGGCCGTCGTGGGTCAGCTTCACTGGCACCCCCAGGGTGCCCTCCGCCCACTGCACCGCCGGCCAGCTCTCCACCTGCCCGACGATGGTATCGCTCACCGGCTGGGCGAAGCCCAAGTCCACGTCATAGTTGCGGACCTTCGTGAAGTAATAGTCTACCGCGTAGCCCGTGGCGTCCCTCATCGCCATCGAGGTCATCAGTAAGGTGATCCCGGCGGCGACGCCGAGCATGGTGTACAGGGTTCGATGCCGCTGGCGGAACAGGTTGTTGAGAGGGACCTTGAGCACGAAGGAGGCGCGACGCTCCAGCCGGGCGATGAAGGCAGGAGGTTTGCGAAAGCTTGTGCCCGCCATCTCGGAGCGCATGGCCTCCGCCGGTGTCAGCGCTGCGGCCGTCAGGGCCGGCCTCAGCCCGGCAAGCGTGCAACTGCCCAACGCGATAAACAGACCAACCGCCCCTACCCCAACCCCGGGTGCCATGACCAGGTAGGGCATGCCTAGCACGCCGAGATAGGCGCGCGTCAGCAGATAGCCGAGGTATTGCCCCAGCAGCACGCCGGGCACGGCTCCGGCGAGGCCGGTCAGGGTCGCGAAGGCCAGGTACTGCAGCCCGATGCGTCTGCTGGAAAGCCCTGAGGCGCGCAGGAAGCCGACCTGCTGGCGCTCGCGCGCCACGGTGCGCGCCGCGGTGCTGTAGACGGTCATCGCCGCGACGCCGATGAACAGGGCGGGGAAGATGATCGCGAACTGCTTGAGCCCCTCACGGTCCTCGTCCAGCAGCGCTCGGCTGGGCTGGTCCTCCTGAGGGACGGGCATCTGGGCGCCGAACCGCCGCAGGTCCGCGTACATCGCCCTCATGACCAGGTCGCGTCGCCCAGCCTCGGTCAGCACGCACACCTCATTTACCATCCCCTGCATGTTCAGCAGATTCTGGAGCTGTCGCCGTCGCATCCACATGACCCCGAGGCTGTCTGGGGTCGGGAACAGGTTCTCCTTGGCGCGCACCACATAGAGGTACTCGGGCGAAGACACGATGCCGGCGATGGTGAACTGCCGTCGCACGCCCTGGACGACCGGATAGATGCTGTCCCCGGGCCTGTAGTGGTGCGCCTTGGCGAAGCCCTGCTCCAGCAGCACCTCTCGCCGATCCGCTGAGCCCAGGTAACGCCCGCGGAGCACGACCAACTTGTTCACCCGCGAGCGTCCCTCGTCCGGCACCGAGATGATGCGGCCGGTCGTAACCCTCCGCCGTCCAGCTCCCTGCTCGACGCGGATGTCACTCCTGAGGCGGCCGGTTATGTGTCGCACCCCCGGGATCGCCGCCAGCCGCTTCACGGTCTGCTCCGGCACCGCCTGCATCTCGATGCTGAAGTCGGCCAACTTCAACTCCGCGTAGCACACGTCGTATGACGCGCCGAGGCTCTCGTAGCCCAGGTAGTAGCTGTGGTACATGGCGATGCCCAGCATCATCACGACGACGACGCCTATCACCTGGCCGCGGTAGGCCCTGAGGTCCCTGAACAGCTTCAACCACAGCTTGGACATGCTCTATCTCGCCTCAGCGTGCATCTGTTCACGCGACCGAGCTAGAGCCCGGCCGCTCC
Organism: Candidatus Zipacnadia bacterium; assembly: GCA_029820045.1. GTDB lineage: Bacteria > Armatimonadota > Zipacnadia > Zipacnadales > UBA5352 > JALGVE01. The sequence goes on from JALGVE010000011.1 coordinate 10,316, forward strand.
ATCATAGTCGTTAGGTCGCACCAGGACCATCAGGTCAACCGCCTCATTGCCGATCATGCAGTAGTCTTTGAAGCTATGTTCGACCCCGAATCCGGCCTCCCGCGCGGCCTGCACCTTCGCCTCATCGCCTGACGGAAGATAGCACCGAACTGACCGCGCCCCGCCTGCCAGGGCCTCATCCGTGATCCACCCGATGAGGGCCGGAATCTCGTCATGGTAGTTGGGATGCACGAGGAAGTCGAGCGCCTTTGAGCCTGCCTCCGCCTGAGACCCCGCTGCCAGCGCAAAGGCGTACCCGACCACGTGCCTCTCATCGGTCTCCAGCACCGCGAAGATGCCCTTGGCATCCTCCACGGCCTGATAGATGCGCACAAAGTCCGGGTAAGCCGCAGCAAGGAAGACCCGATGCCAGCGCTCGCTCATGGCCCTGACACCGTCCGACTGATGCAATACCTTGTCTACCTTGGCCCGGTCACCCATGTGCGCCATGCGGATATGCGTGGGTCTCCCCGGCGCGAAGAAGATCCGCTGGAGCTCGGCGAAGTCGCCGGCGTACGTCGGCTTGATGTATCCCTGCGGTCCGACCGGCGCATGCTCAGGGTAAAGCGGCACGAACCCGTGCCTGGCGTAGATGCGCTGGGCGCCGGGGCTGCCGGTGCCGCAAAACAGCGCCTGCCCGGGTCCGGCATTGAAGTCGTTCATGCAGACTTCCATCAGAGCCGAGGCGGCGCCCTTGCCTCGGTGCTCAGGCTCTGTGTAGACGTGCCCGAAGACGCCCACGTCCAGCGTGTCGCGCGCTAACATGTACCCCATCTGCGAGATGATCCGGCCCTCAAGTTCGCCGGTGAAGAAGCGGTCGAGCGTATGCTCTGCGTAGTCGCCGCCCAGGCGCCCCCTCATGTCCCGAAGGGTGACATCCCCCTTATGCTCCAGGAACCTGAGCAGCCGTTCGGCATACTCCCCGGCCGGGCACTCGACGGCCTTGACGGTCATCGGCTCGCCGCTGCGCAGCGGGGCGGCGCCAAGTTCCCTCACCATCGCTCCCGAACTCCCCGGCCTGCGCGCTCACAGTTGGACCTCAACGTATTCCTCCTCGCAGGGATAGCCGTGCAGGTAGAGGACCCTCGCGCTTTCGCACAGCCCGATCATTGAGTACTCCGTGTGGCTGCTCGTGTTCACCCCATGACAGCAGATGCTTGGGTCGCCGTGGTAGCGCAGGACCTCCTTCATGTCCTCCAGGCTCCGCCTGTCATTGCCGAGGAAGCGCTCGTCGAGCAGCTTGGCCCTGGCGATGGCGTTGCGCTTGCCCTCCGTGTTCCGCCTGTCGGCCTTAGCGAGCGCCGGAAGCTGGTAGTAGTTCGTGCAGTTGATGTAGTCCGCGTCCGGCTCGGGCAGGCGCACCTGCGTCAGCGGGCACGGCTGCTCCAGGGAGCAGAGCACCCCGCTCGCGTCAGCGACGACGGAGGCATAGCCCTTGCCGCGCAGCGGGAGCGTCGTCATGTGCCGAACGAACTCGCCGGTTGTGCGGCAACTCATCATGCCCTCGTAGGCCCAGAGACGGATCGGCGGGAGGTGATCGCTCTGTTGGAAGACGCTGCCGACCGAGGAGTGACCAACCGCGACCCCTTCGGCGTTCATGCCATCCAGGGTAGCGACCATCCCGCAGAAGGTGAAGTTGACATGCGGGATGCCATCGTCGCGGTGGATGAGCCTGGCGCAGGGCGGTCGCTGCTTGCCGGGGGCGCCGCCGTCGTTGTTCTTGCCCCAGATCGGCCCGTCCGGCCCGGCGGCGAAGGCGAGGTTCGTGCAGCCCTCTTCGAGGTCCAGGTCATTGTTGTACTGTGGCATGTTGAGCTTGAGGATGACCTCAAGCGGCACGTTCGCGCCCTCCGCGGTGCCCTTCATCTCCTCCAGCACCAGCGGCAGATACTCCTCCATGGCCGACTGAAACGCGGGTCCTCGTCTCTGCCAGGTGTCTGCATCAGGGCCCGGCGGGTACATCTCGATATGCTCGTGAATCTCCTCACGCAGTTCCTCCCCGGTGATCCGACCGATGGTGCGCGCATTACCTGAGGCTTCGACCAACTTCATCCGTCATTCCCCTCACAGTGTTGTCATCAATCGCCAGGGAACACCGGGCCTCCGGCCGGCCTGTCACCAGCTCAGTTCCCGCGGCTCTACGGGCTGCGGGTTCTGCTCAACCGAGTCCACCCGGCCGCTGCGCAGCCGGATGACTATGTCCGCCATCCGCGCGATGGACGCGTTATGCGTGACCATCAGGACCGTCAGCCCTTCTTCGCGGTTGACCTCACGGATGAGCTCCAGCACCAGCAGGCCCGTCTCATAGTCGAGGTTCCCCGTCGGCTCGTCGCCCAGCAGCACATAGGGCCGTTTCACCAGCGCGCGGGCGATGGCCACCCGCTGCTGCTCGCCGCCGGACAGCTCGGCCGGGTAGCTGTGGATGCGCTCCGCGAGGCCGACGCGCTCCAGCAGGGAGGCGGCGTGCGTCTGATGGCCGGTCAGCTCGCCGACCAACTCGACGTTCTCGACGGCAGTGAGGGTCGGCACGAGGTTGAAGAACTGGAAGATGAAGCCGACCTGCTCACGCCGGTATTCAGTCAGGGCCGGCTCCACCAGCGAGGACACGGTCACCCCGCCAACTTCGATCCGGCCGGCGGTCGGTATGTCCAGCCCGCCGATGAGGTTGAGCAGCGTTGTCTTCCCCGACCCGCTGGGACCGAGCAGCACCACCAGCGCGCCCTCGCTGACCTCGAAGGATACGCCCCGCAGCGCCGGCACGCTCACCTCCCCCATGAGGTACTCCTTCTCGACCGCCTCCACGACCACGGCGGCGTCGCTCACTGCTCGGCCTCCTCGATGGCCCTGACCCGCGCCCCGTCGCGCACTTTCTCCTTGCCGCTGACGATGACCACATCGCCTTTCGCCACCCCCTCAAGTATCTCAGCCTGCACGTAGTTGTTCGCGCCGACCTTCACTTTTGTGCGTTGCGCCCGCTCGTTGCGGATGACGTATGCCCACCGCCCGGTCTCGTCCTCGATGATGGCATCGGCGGGGATGAGCAGTGCGTCCCTGGCGATGGTCGCTTCAGCCTTGACGTCCACCTCCATCCCCGGGCGGAGCATGGGCTCGGGCTTAAGCAGCTCCACCCGCACGCGCACTACCTTGCCGCCCGAGCCGAGCTTCGTGCGCGGCACGGCGGTAGCGCCAACGCGAGTGATCCTTCCGGGCACGCTCCTTCCCAGGTAGGAGGGCAGCACGATCTCCACCTCTTGCCCTTCGTGGACCTTCGCGACGTCAATGTCATCCACCAGCGCGGTCACCCAGGTCTGGTGCGGGTCCGCGACCGCGAAGGCTGGCTGGCCCGGGATAGCGGCGTCACCGGGGTCCACGTATCGCCGGCTCACTACACCGTCGAAGGGCGCCTTGACGCTCTCGTTGCTGGTGAGGGTCGGCGCTTCGGTCGGCAGGCCGGGCGAGGCGATGATCCGGCAGAGCAGATCGCCGCGGCTGACCCAGTCTCCCTCCTCGCGGTAGACCTGTTCGATGCGCCCCTGAAGCGTGGGACTGATCTCAGCCACGCGCCCCTCGACCTCGCCGGTCGCGATGACGGCTGCGGTCAAGTTCCCCTGGTGGGCGGTGGCGACAGCTACCTGCGGCGGTCGGGCCGAGAGCGCAGCTATGATCGCGATCAGTGCCGCGGCTCCCGCAACCCACCAGATCCATCGCCTCCGCTTGGGTTTGCGCCCTGTCTCTTGGCTCATCAGGCCCTCCTCGGTTCGAAGGCTTTCAGCAAGAAGGAGATGACTTCCTTGCGAACCGCCTCGTCTAGCGGCTCGCCCCCGGCGTACGCCTCCAGCCCCAGCCCGTTGATCAAGGCCACGAATACCCGCGCCGCCACCAGCGCATCGGCCGCCCGCAACTCCTCCCGCTGGTTCGCGCGCTCGAAGATGTCCCTCAGCCAACTCACCCGGGCCTGCAGCGCATCCGAGACGATCGCCATGTGAACCTTGCGACTGCGCGACTGAGCCGCCGCCAGCATCAGCATGACCAGGCGCCGGTGTTGTTCACCCTTGGACAGGTAGTGCTGGGCAAGCGCAGCAATCTGCCGGCTCGGTTCATCGTGGTCACCGGCCACAACACGCGCCTCCGCCATCTCCTCCTCGGCGGCCTGCCGAACACATCCGCGGAACAGCGCCTCCTTGCTCGGGAAGAAATGATAGAGCGCGCCGGTGGAGCACCTCAGGGCGCGCGCCACCTGCCGCATGCTTACGCCATCGTATCCGCGCTCGGCGAAGAGGTCAGCCGCCTTCGCAAGTATCTGCCGCTGCCGACCCTCGCGGTTCACCCTCCTGGGTGACATCTCTCACCTCGCGGAGCACGGATTGACGCCGAACGCTCGTTATGTCCCAAGCGCGCACAGACCATGAGAGGCCGCCCTCAGGCGGCCCCCCTCTACTTGCACCCGTTTGGAGTCCTATGCCCGTCACACGAGCGACAGCGTATGGAGGAGCTTTGCGCCCTTTTCAGTGTCCTCTTCCGTCATCTTCCATCCGTATTCTTGTGCTCGGTCGAGTGCTTCTGCGAGGGTCAGCGGTGCCCCAGACTGCACGAGTATCATGTGCAGCTTGGCTGCATACGAGAGCAAGCGGTAGCCTGGGTCCTCTTGCACGATTCTGCTCAGCTTCTCCTCCAGGTCGGCATACCCGTCGGGTTCTCTTTGCCTGCGCCATTCAAGGACCCGCTGACCTTTCGGGGTCAATTGATATGTGTAGCGATAGTACTCCCGGTCGTGCGCAGGGAACCCTGCGCTGTTGAACCGCTCCAGTCTCTCATCGATCAGCCCGCGAGCCACCTGGCTCTCAACAGCCGCCGTGACGTCAGAACTGTAAGGGCCGTAGTAGTGTGGCCGGTATCCCGCTTCGACGCCATCTAGCGTCGAGAGGAAATACGTCACCTTTTGGAGCTTAGTTCTGCCCTCCATCACACCACCATACGCATGGAGCGCCGCGAGGATGAGGTCGTCTATGTCAAGGTTTCCTGTTTGCTGCGCTGTCATCTTGCGACTCCTTTCTCATGCCCTCGTTCTCCGCACCGTACTCGGCGATTGCCTCTTTGACCCTCTCTCTCATCTTCCTGCTCAGTGCTTGCTGCGATTCCTGGTCGGCCTCATCAACGAGCACATAGACGCATAGGCGGTCACGCACAGCGAGCGGGATGCGATGGCGAAACAGGTCAGAGACGTCGTCATAGGCCTTTCTCTGGCCACCCTCGGCCACCACGGTGATCTCCTCAGGATCTACGCCCGGCTCGTTGCCCCGGATGGTCTTCCCTGGCAAGAAATCGACAAATACCGAGGCTGATCGAAGGGAACATCTGTTTGCTATTTCGCCTTCGAGGTCGGCGAATCCTTCGCGCCTTTGGTATTTCTTGTGCACTATCTCGGCGAAGAACTCATCGCCACATTCGTCTAATGGCTCCCTAAACACTTCTTTCGCTAACCGTCGGTCGCGCAGTCTGGCCATTAACTGCTTCCCCGGCCCGTCTGGACCCGCGAGTATCAGTCGTGTGAGTTCGTAGTCGTCGCACTCCAGATAGCGTTGGAGGTATGCGGTATCCTGCGGTCTGTATTCGTACAGACGCCGTGCCTCTTTGTTGCCGTCTTCAATGCTGAGGAGAATCGCCCGCTGGAGCATCGCGTCGGCGATCCTGCGTACGCGATGTCGGTACACCTGGCCCCTCATGTTGTGCAGGGCGATGATGTACTGGTCAACTGCCGGTACGTCTTCCTCAGCGACCGCCAAGTAGGACTGCACTCCATCCGGGTCGTCCACCGGGCGAAAAGACTGCATCAAGCGCTGCAAGTCATAGACGCCATACTGGACGCCCGCGTAGTGGCTATCTCGGAGCAGATAGTCCAGCTTGTCAGCGTCTAGAGGCCCCGACACGATGTCGCGGCGTATGTTTCGCATCTTGCCGCTGTTCGGCTGCTCACCGGGCACGCCCATCAGTATGCCCTCGATGCCCTCTACGTCGCTAGCGGTCAGTGTGCGCTCCCCCTCAAACAGCGTTCCGCGGATGATCTCCATGCCTATTGCTTCATGTACCTCCTCTATGCCTCGTTCCCGGGCCACCGCTCGGTTCACTTGAGCCAGAACGTATTCGGACACATGTGAAAAGGGACCATGTCCAACGTCATGTAGAAGGGCGGCCAGACGTAGCGATCTCAGCTCGTCTTCCCTGAGATCCAATCGCTCGCCTATGCAAGCGGCGACGTGACGTACTCCCAGTGAGTGGTCAAACCTCGTGTGCGTCGCACCTGGATAGACCAGATAGGCCATCGCAAGTTGGTGTACTCGCCGCAGCCTTTGGAACACTTGAGTGTCCACGATCTCGGCCTCGTCGTCGTGCAACTCTATGAAACCGTGAACTGGATCCCGTATTTCGATCACTCATATCACCTGGACTAGCGGGAAGCTCACTTCCTTGCGCGGGACGATACTCACCGGGCTCAGGATCCCGGACGGCTTCGGCTCATGCACAAGCAGGTTCTGCAGCGAGTTCGCCACCCGAAGCTCGATCTCGTTGGTCGGGCCGGAGATAACATCCGTTATCTCAACCGACCAGGGCTCCCAGGCTCTGACGCCACATGACTTCCCATTAACGAGCACCTCGAACATGTCGCCGGGCTGATCCATCTCCAGGAACAGGCGGCACTTGCGCAGGCCGGCGGACAGTTGCACCGTCTGCCGATAGATGCCGATCCCTGAGTAGAAGGGGTAGCCCTGCTTATCCCAGCCGCGGGTGCGGATCGTGCCCGGCTCCGGGCCGATGCGCGGGGTGCGCCCGCCGCCGGTGACGGCGAAACGACCGGCAATGATGACCGGGTGCCCGAGGTTCGGTGTCTCGTAGAGCTGCCCGGCGGTGCGTATTTCCACCTCGTTCTTGCCCTCAACCAGCAGGCCTTCGAGCGACGCCTCGTAGATGTAATGATCGAGGTACTCTCCCGGCGTCAGACCTTGCGCGCCGCCCGTGCCCCGTGCGCCTGAGGCGCGGGCCAGCGGCTCACCGTTCACCAGAACCTGGAAGTTCACGACGCTGCTGCGCTTCCAGACCTTCTCGACCGCCAGGCCGTCCAGCAGCAGGCGGGCGTCCTCGGGCACCAGGTCGGCGTTGAAGGTCGCAGTGTACACGTGCTCATTCGCATCAGCGTCAGTGTTGACGACGCGATAGTTCATCTCGTACTGCCAGCTTGTCAGTGGCAACGCATTCGGCTTCTCGGTCTCGAACTTCCACTCGTCCTCGAGCACGAGGGTCTCGGGCATTGCCCGCACCGAGGCTCGCACGCGCCGCGGACTGTCATCGTGCGAGCCGATGGTCACGGAGTAGGCGCCCGCCTCGGACGCCAACCCCACGGCCTGCCGCTCACTGACGCTCTCGATGGGCAGGTCAGCCGCGATGAGGGGAGTTGAAGGGCAGGCGGCCTCCGGATCAATGCTGAGCAAGGTCGCGCCGGCAGGCTCCAGGTGAAGGGGAATGACGGTGTGCCCCACCTCGCCGCGCGCCACGGTGACCCGCGAGATCTCACCGGTCTCCGCGTCCCAGCGGCTTACCTCGCCGGCAAGCGGCACAGTCACAGTGAAGTCGTAGGCGGCCTCGCGCGAGGTGTTCTGCAGCAGCAGGAAGTGCTGGCCCTCGCGCTCGTAGTGCAGGTGAACGATGTCTCCGATGAGCTTGCCCTCCGCGTCGCTGATCCTCACGTCAGGCTCGATGGCGGAGAGCAGCGCCTCTGCGAAGGCCTCGATCACGTCGTCATCGTTGCCCTCGTTGGGATACCCTACCAGCGCGCCGCCGCGCCAGCCAGGCGCCAACTCGCCGCCGACCACGGGCTCACTTGCGCCGGCCACGGTCTTGCTAAGCTCATACTCCTCGCCGAAGATGGACTCGAAGGTGCCGGCGATGGCTGGGTCCTCCCCCTGCTCGATGGACTTGCTCGGCAGCTCGCCGATGGCGATGATGCGACCGCCGTTGTCCACGAACTCACGGAGGGCCTCAGCAGTCTTACGCGAAACTGTAGTGCAGGCGGGCATTGCCAGGACCTTGAAGCGCTCGACGATCTCGTCGCTGTCGGGGAGCCTGACCCCGATGGTCCCATCGGAGAGGTCGGCCCGCTGGAGCATCTCCTCCGAGACGTAGTCGAAGTCGCAGTTGGCCTTGATGAGCAGTCTCCCGAGCCGGGTGAAGCTGCGGCGAAGCTGCTCCGCCTTGTCGTTGCTCTCGGGGTCCATCTCGGCCCACATGGACTTGACCGGGTAGAAGTGAGCCACATCGGCGATGTGCTTGCCGTCGCGGAAGACCGCCGACAGCCGCCCGACATAATCCGCGAGCGTGTCGTAGTACGGCCAGAAGGGCGACTGATAGAACTCACCCGGCGGGCACTCCCACTTGCGGAAGCCCTGGATCGAGTAGTAGAAGGCGTGCGGCTCAAGCTGGTTGATGCCCAGCCCGATGGCCCAGTCGCTCATCCACTTGAGGTTGCGCAGGTCAATCGCCCACTGGCCGCCCAGGCCGAAGCATTCGCACCCGGCAATGCGCTTGCCTAGCAGGTGCGCAGCGGAGGACGCGAGCTTGCACGCCGCGAGGACGTTATACACCTCGTCGCCGACGGGCCAGGTGACCTCGCGCAGATAGTCGCAGCCGCCCCAGTGCATCCACTGCGCGCCGCGGAAGAAGTCGCCCTGCTGGCGCGCGTGATTGATGAGCTCGCCCTCGCAGTTCACGTGCCCTATCGTGTTGAGCCGCCGCGCGTCGCAGTAGTCGTGAATCTGCTTGAAGTAGGCATGGGCATAGACGTCAGTCACAGTGTCGTAGAAGTCGCAGCGTATCTTGGCCGTCAGCGGGCCCATGTCGCGGTAGAGGGCGGGCATGGCCGTAACTAGGTCGTAGCTCTTGCGCCACTCGAACTCGGCGGGGAGGCGACCGGTCCATGCCACGGTATCGGCCGCATTGAAGTTCATGCTGGGCTCGTCGGTGAAGATGCCATCCACAGTGCCGCCGAAATCCTCCTCGAACCGTTCGGCGTAGACCTCGTGGGTGGTTTCTATGAAGCGCCTCACCGCATCGGGGTTCAGCGTGTCCAGGTAGGAGCCGAAGAAGGTGCCGACGTGCCAGCGGCGCGAGATGACGTAGACGCGCCAGGTTCCCGCGTCTGGCCGCCAGTCCAGTACGACAGGCGCCCTCGCCTGTCCATCCCCTCCCGCGCGCACATACTGCTTCAGATTGACCGCTGATTCGGGGAACCCCTGCGGCTCCCCCTCCTCCAGCGGCACCGCGACCACGCCGATAACCTCGTCGCCGATCTGCAGCTCCCGCTGCCGGGGGCTGCGGCGGTCGAGGTCGAACTCCTCGCTGAGGAAGGCGCCCGACATACGGTATTCGGGGTGGCCCTCGAAGGTCTTAGCGTCGGCCGGGCCCGAGGGCCAGTTGTTCTCGTCGTAAAGGTAGGCTTTCATGCCGAGCTGCTTGCCCTCGTCAATAGCGGCGGCGATGTTGCCCAGGAAGTCTTCGGACATGTACTCGGTTATCAGCCCGTGGCGGGCGTGCATGATGAAGCCGCCGACGCCGTGCCTGTGCATCTCGCGCACCTGCCACCGGGTTTCCTCCTCGGTCAGCTCGTGGTTGAGGAACCAGAACGGCGCGAACCTGAACTCATTGCCGGGCTCGGCAAATTCTCGACGAATCGAGTCGCGTGCCATTGTTCAACGCTCCCTCTTGTCTGCCATGCCGGTGGGGCAGACATTCTTGTCGGGCTGCCGTACACTTCCCCCTGCGTCAACGACCGGCGACAGGAATGTCGCCGCCCCTGGATGTCGCCGCCCCTGTACTATGTCTCACGGGGCCCGACACTCCTCCCCCCCTCAGGGGGCCCGACATTCTTGTCGGGCTGCCGTACACTTCCCCCTGCGCCAACAACCCGCGACAGGAATGTCGCCGCCCCTGGATGTCACCGCCCCTATACTAGGCCTCAGGGGGCCCGACATTCCTCCCTCACCAGGGGGCCCGACATTCTTGTCGGGGTGCCGTACACTTCCCCCTGCGCCAACAACCGGCGACAGGAATGTCGCCGCCCCTAGATGTCGCCCCCCCAAATAATGCCGCCTCTGTCTCTGCCAGCCAATCACTCCCTATCCCTCAACTACTTCGATGACCTTCCAGAGACCCTCGACCTGGATCAGCCGCATGGTGATGGTCTGCACGCCGACTGTGAGGGGCACACTCGCGTGGTCGCCCTGAATCTCTGGCGAGCCGACCTGGACCTCACCGGACATCATCCCACCGAGGGCCTTGAGTTGCTCGACGCGGGCCTCCTCCAGCTTGCCGATAATCAGGTTGCGCTGGCTCTGCCCCAAGCTGTCCCAGTCGGGGTTCGCCTGGCGAGCCCCGGCCTCGTAGTCGTAGCCTGCGGCAACCGTCTTGTAGTCGCCCGCCTTCATCGCCTCGACGAAGGCCTCAGCGGTAGCCTTGGGGCTCCCGGCGGCGATGGTCTTAGGGCCGCCACAGCCCAGGGGCGCGATCACCAGGTAGGCCACTGCTGCAATCGCGAACGCAGTCACTAGTGCGCTCCCGCGCATTGCCATCCCTCCTCACTGCTTGCGAGCGACGTAGTACACACGGTTGCTCAGGTGCGAGGGTGGGTGGAAGCTGTACGCGTCGTACACACCAAGGGTGGTCAGGCCGGCTGCCTCCAGCATCTCGCGCACCTCGTCCTCCTCGTAGGCGCGCTCATAGTGAGTTTCGCTGAACTCGGCCTTTTCGCCTTCCCCGCGCCATCGAAACCACATCTCCACCCGGCAGAGCTTGCGCTGCTCGTCCCAGTGCGCTTCCCAGCGGTACAGCAGCGGCTCGCCGCTGCGCAGGTTGTCCTGGGTAAAGAGGCCGATGCGCAGGGCGCGGGTAGTATTGAGGTCAAAGATCAGCAGGCCGCCGGGACGTAGCGCATGCGCCACGCCCTGAAAGCAGCTTGCCAGACCCTCGGGTTCAGTGAGGTAGTTAAGACTGTCGTAGAGCGACACGACGAGGTCGAGGGAGGCCTCCCTGAGCCCCAGGCTGCAAGCGTCCATGACCGCTGCCGGCAGAGGCGGGCGGCGCTCGGCGCAGCGGCGCACCATGCCCTCGGCGAGGTCAACTCCCACTACCTTGTAGCCACGGCGAAGCATCTCTCCGCCGACGGCGCCGGTGCCACAACACAGGTCAAGCACGTCGCGGGGGCGAGCGTCGAACCGTTCGAGCAATCTCTCGACGTAGTCCACCCAGCGTTGGTAAGGGACCGTCGCCATCAGGGCGTCGTAGTAGCGCGCGACATCGCTGAAGGCGTCCTTGCCAACCTCGGTGGGAGTCTCCTCGATGGCCCCGCGCGGTGGCCGCCGCCGGAAGAGGTCGCGCAAGCTCATTGCGTCAGCTCGCCCCGCCCTCTAGGTCGCGAAGCGGCGGGTGCTCGGCGGCGAGACAGCACGGAGGCGCCGAAGTCCCGCCCATCGGGCGGGATCGGCCCGCGTTTGCCGCCGGGTGGCAGTCCAACGTTACCCTTGGGCAAGCCGGCGTGCAGCGGTTCTGCGCGGGCCCCGCTCGTGCGTTCCTGCTCGCGCAGGGGCGCGCCCAGGCGCACCCCCGGGCCCTTGCGGACGCGAGCGACGTCACTGCCGACCAAGTCATCTGCATTTGTTGAAGCCAAGGACGCCACCTGTCCCACCATCAAGGATGCCCGCGGATTCACGTCCCCACGATGTACTTCATCACCACGATCTGGCGGGGAAGCTCCGGGCGCACGCCCTCGCCGTAGTCACCCTGCTTCCAGGTGACACGCACCGCGATCATGAAACGGTTCGCGCGCGCCGAGTCCGCCTGCGAGATCCGCACCTGAAGCGGGACCTCCAGCTTCTGGCCCCGCCCGATGCCACGCACCAGCGTGTACGGCTCGCCGCTAGCCGCGTCCTCCTTCAGGTTGAGCGGCACCACCCATGGCGTGTCACACACGGCGACGCGGATACCCCTCACTTCCTTGTTGACGATGTTCTCGATGTTGACTCTAACGGTGAAGGTGGAAGCGACCATCTGCCGGTCCGGCGCATCGAGCGTCACGCGCAGCGGATAGACCCTCCAGGTGTCGCGGACCCTGCTGAAGGCGGCCGCCCCGGCAAGCGCCCACTCCCTCCCGCTATAAGGGCCGCGATTATACGGAGCCGCGGCGCGGTTGATGTCGTGCCAGAAGGCTCCCACTGTCCCCTTGTCCTTGGTATAGTGTAGATGCGCCGTGACGATGCGATCGTACAGCTCGGCGGGTGCGGGCGGATTACGCGTCTCCTGGTGCCAGTGGTCATCCACCTGGTCGCCGACGATGAGGTTCACCTGATCCTTGCGTAGGTACTCATGCCAGTCCTTAACCATCTTGTCGAAATGCGCGCGGTTGGGGACCTGGTAGAGCATCGGCGCAAGCATCGTGATACCAGCGTCCGCGAACATCAGCGGGTCCTGCCCATGCTGCCTACCGTGCCACCAGGAGAGCATGAAGACCCACGTGGGCTTGTTTATGCCGCTCTTTTCGATGATGCGGCGAACGATGTCAGCGTCGAGGTGTGCGCGCCACCAGTTCCACTGATCGTAGAAGTACGGGGCACTCTGCCACTCCTCCTCCACCTTGATGGCGACGTAACGCTGCTTGCGGTTCAAGCTCCAGTTCTGCCAGCCCTCGGGCAGCTCAAGCGGCATCTCCTCGGTGAAGCGCTTGACCATCTCGTAGCCGCCGCGATCCGAACGCATGTAGTCGAGGCCGACCATGTCCACGTTGGGTTGCTCCTGCATCTGGCGGAAGAAGTCGGCGAGCGCCTCGACCCGACGGTCGTCTAGCAGAGAGATAAAGTCCTTCCGAGTGCCAGCGCCAGTGCTGCGGGAGATGTCGAGGGCGTATTCGTACGGGGGCTTTTGGCTGCTCCTCCGAGGATAGGTCGCATAGGCCGCCGCCCAGGTCCCGAACTTGATCCCTCGGCGGTGCGCTTCGGCGGCTAGTAAGGGGATGGCCTCCAGGTTGACAGCCTTGAAGGGATGCTCAATAGTGAGCTTTCCCCCGCTGGCGTCGGTCACCGCGCCGCGGAACCACAGGGCGTCGCCGCCCACGTACTCCACCCAGTCAAAGAGCTTGCGCCAATCGCCGGTGCTGCCGTCAGGCCCCGAGAAACGCTCCCTGAAGTCGAACTCCCAGGTGACGGCGCACAGCCCCGGCTCCAGCTTCGGTCGCTTGCGCGCGTTAACCTTGAAGGGCCGGCTGGCGATGCAGAAGGCCGGGCCCTCAGGTTCGGCCGGCTTCTCCTCCTTGCCGCGCCGCTTGCGCGCTTCCGGCGTCTCCCAGTTCCACCGAGCGGGGTCAATCTCCATGCGGGCCTCGAACTTGTACTCCCCCGGCTGGGCGTTCCACGGGATCGGCCAGCGCGCGCGCCACAGTCCCTGCGCGTGGTCGTAGCGAAGCTGCACCTCTTTCACATTGCCGACGGTAGTAACGACCTCGCCGCCGTGCTTAACCACAACCTCCGGCTTGGGCCTGGTCTGCGGCTTACCCTGCGCGTCAACGACCCTTATGCTGAAAGGCACGAGGCGGTAGCGGTAGTACCAACTGCGGGTGGTTTCGAGCTGCAGGGGAAAGGCAACCGCGGCCGCGGCCGGCTGTTCGCCACGAGAGCGAAACAAGCGACCGATGGCGCCGCGAAAGGCCAGGATGACGATAATAAGGGACACTATGACCATCAGCAGGCAGCAGCACATGGACCTGCGCTGCGCCTGCGCGCGACGGCGCTGGATGGCGGGTGAGCGAGTGCTGATGCGGGTCGGTTGATGGGACATCGCTCGGCTCCGCGCCCGGCAAAGAGGGCCGCCTGTCTATTCGGCGTCGCAGATGACGATCCAGGAGACCTCGCGTTGCGGGCTGCCCCGGTAGTTCGCCCTGATGATGTTGGCGCCCTTTGCCAGGTCCGGCGTGAAGGTGATCGTCCGGCCGTCGTCACCCACCTGATACTTCACCGCCTTATCCCCTGCCACGAGTTCGACTTCCAGAACCGGCACCTGCTCGTCGGCCAGGCGAGCGGTGAAGGTCGGCCCGGTTGTGTCAACATGCGTGCCGATCGGCGGGGCGAGATCGGCGAAATGCAGCTTCTCCTGGTGGGCCCAGCGAGTGAAGGTCTTCATCGAGTTACCCTTGACCACCATCTGACGGGGCACGCGCATCGGGTCGTCAGTCTGGTCGGCTGGGCCGCGGTCAATGCTGAAGGCGATGCGATAGCCCGCCTCCCGCACCTCACGCATCACGTCGTTGTCATAGTTGCCGTACGGGTAAGCGAGCGAGATGACCTTCGAGGCGGTGTGCTCCTCGAGCGTTGCCTTGGAACCGGCCAACTCCTCGGCAAGCTTCTCTGCGCTCACCTTGGTCGGGTTTATGTGGCTCACGGTGTGCGAGCCGATCTCCCATCCTGCCTTCTCCAGCTCCGCGACGTCCTCCCAGGTCAGGTGGCCCTTGCCGCCCACGCTCTCGCTGATGAGAAAGGCCGTGCCTACGAACCCGTGCTTGTCCATCAGCGGCTTGCTCTCGGTGAGCACGGACTTGAGGCCGTCGTCGAAGGTGAGGGCCACGGCCTTCTCGGGCAGGTCCGCCTTCCCCTCCAGGTAGTCGGCGATCTGGGAGGCGGTGACGGACTCATAGCCCTCATCGTGCAGCAACTGCAACTGCTCCTTGAAGTCCTCCGTGGAGACCTCGTAGAAGCCCGTGGGGTTCGCGCTCATCTTGTGGTAGCAGAACACGGGGACGGTGCGCTGGGGCAGTTGCTGCTCGGATGCCTGGCCCCCCTCGGTGAGCGTCTCGGTCTCTCCAGGCGGCCTGCGGCCGCAGCCCGCCAGCATCAAGGCGACAACGAGCACGAGGACAGGCAGCCCGCGGCACGGCTTTGCCCTTATCACTGCGATAGCCTCCTGTCTGCGATTGCTACTGCAAGAGCGCGGCCGTGTTATCAAGCGCCTGGGAAAAGGCTGCCAACGCCTCCTCAACTTGCTCGGCGCTGATGATCAGGGGAGGCTCGAAGCGTATCACCTTCGGGTTATTCAGCGTGTATCCCGCGACAATGTGCTCCCCGGCAAGGGCGGAAATCACCAGCCCGGCCACGTCAGAATCGTCGAACTGCACGCCGATGAGCAGGCCGCGCCCCCTCACCTCCACGATTTTGTCTTGGAATTCGGCGGCGATGGCGCTGAGTCCTTCCATGAACTGATCGCCGCGCTCGGCGGCCCTTTCACACAGGCCGTCCTCCTCGATCGACTCGATAGCGCCCAGGCCGGCGGAGCAGGCGAGCGGATTGCCGCCAAAGGTCGAGGTGTGCACGTAGGGGTTCTCCGCGAAGATGTCCCAAATCTCGGGTCGGGCGATGAAGGCGCCCATGGGCATCACGCCACCGCCCAGCGCCTTGCCCATGGTCATGATGTCGGGGACAACCCCGGCCCAGTCGCAGGCCCACCACTTGCCCGTCCGTCCAAACCCGGTCTGCACCTCGTCGAGAATCAGCAGTGCGCCGGCTTCGTCACATATCTCGCGGGCGCGCGGCAGGTAGTCATCAGGCGGGACGACGATCCCGCCCTCCCCCTGGATAGGCTCGAAGATGACGGCGGCCGTCTTGTCCGTCACGGCCTCCGCGAGGGCCTGCGCGTCCCCGAAGGGCACGTGAGTAAAGCCGGCCATCAGCGGCTGGAAAGGATCGCGGTAAACGTCACGGCCGGAGGCGGACAGCGCACCGAAGGTCTTGCCGTGGAAGCCGCCCTGGGTGGAGACGAACTCCGGCCTCCCGGTGTGCGCACGGGCAGCCTTCAGAGCACCCTCGACCGCCTCGGCGCCGCTGTTGCAGAAGAAGCTGAACTGCAGAGAGCCCGGAGTTACCTCCGCCAGCCGTTCGGCGAGTTCGGCGGTGAGGGGGTTCGCCAGGATGTGACTGCTGAGCGGCATCTTTTCGAGCTGCTGCGCGACTCGCCGGATTATGCGCTCAGGACGGTGGCCCATGTTGAAGACTCCGGGCCCACCCCAGCAGTCGAGATACTTGTTACCGTCCGCGTCATAGATGTAGCAGCCCTCGGACGCCACTTCGACGGTATCGAAGCCCATGAACTTCACGAGCGTAGCTATGCCAGGGTTCACGTACTGCTCATAGCGGCGGAAGGTGAGGTCAATGATATCGTCCGCGCCGGTCATTCGTTTTGACTCCTCTCCGAGGCCATCGCCGCCACGCCCTTGAATCGGCGCTGGCAGATGCATGATGGCTTTGGTCTGCGCGCGGAGAGCGGACTACTTGTACCTGATGGCCGAGACGAAGGCCTCACCAACCAATGAATATGGCTACGTCAGGCATGCAGGCGTCCTCTCTCAGCCGTACATAAACAGACGCCGGCCTCCGAGGAGACCGACGCCGTGGATAAACTCTCTGTCATCCCGAAGAACGACAGCGCATATGCTAATACCATTATACCCATCGGCGGACGCGCACTCAACTTGAAGTCAAGAAATCGCTTCTCTCAAGGCGCCATTGAGGGAGTGACACACGAAAACACGTCCGCCACCATCCACGTCAGCGGTCTCGAACCGCGAGCTATGAAGGTCTGTATTCACCAGCGGGAAAGGTGGGGCGCACTTCAATTGCTGCCGAACAAGCCAGCGACTGGCCTGCCGCAATGACAGACATGCACGACTGCCTTCAGGCCTGTCTGACAGAATAAGTACTGGTCGGGGCGGCCGGACTTGAACCGGCGACCTTTTGACCCCCAGTCAAACGCGCTACCAAACTGCGCCACGCCCCGACTCAACCTGCGCCGCACGCTGCATCGCAAAGCGGCGCTACTTCTTACCCGCCACCATGTCTTTGAGCGCCTTGCCAGGCCTGAAGGCGGGAACCTTGGTGGCGGCGATCATGATCTCTTCGCCGGTCTGCGGATTGCGGGCCTTCCGCCTCTTCCGACTCCGGCGCTCGAAGGTGCCAAAGCCCGTGATCTGGACCGTCTTCCCCCTCTTGATCGCGTTGGACACGGTCTCTACGAAAGCGGAGAGCGCGCGCGCTGCGTCTGCCTTGGTGATGTCCGCGGCCTCGGACATTGCCTCAACTATGTCGGTCTTCGTCAGATCGGCCATCGTCTTTACCTCCCTCAGATTCGCGACGGCAATTCAACTCGTGAGTAATTACGCAAAGAGTGCGCGCTTTCCTTCTTTGTGCGCCTAGTATTCTGCTTTTTGTTCGCGCGTCATTAAGGCGGCAGCCCCCTCGCCAGGATCAAGACCCTCGAACAACACTCCGTGTACGGTCTGCCCGATGGGAACCTCGACCCCTAACTCGCTCGCCAACTCTACTTCCGCCTGCGTCGTGAAAATACCTTCTGCAACAGCCTTCATGGAGACCTGTATTTCTTCGCGATTCTCACCTGCAGCGAGCCGTTGACCGGTGGAGTAGTTTCGGCTTAGTCGGCTCGCGCAGGTGGTGATGAGATCGCCTATCCCGGCTATGCCGGCGAAGGTCTCCGGGTGAGCGCCAAGCTTAACGCCCAGCCTGCGCATCTCGACTAGCCCGCGGGTGATGAGAGCAGCCTTGGCATTATCGCCGTAACCGAGGCCGTCGCTCATTCCAGCCGCGATGGCGATGACGTTCTTCAGCGCTCCGCACAGTTCCACACCCACTATATCATAATTGCGGTAAACGCGGAAGAGGGGGGAGCTGAGAAGGGCCTGTGCTTCATGCGCGCGCCGTTGGCTGGTAGAGGCGGCCACGCTGACAGCAGGCATCTTCCGCACGATCTCACCCGACAGGTTCGGCCCGGAGAGCGCGACGATCTCCGGCTCCCAGTGAGCGCCGAGTTCCTGTGCCAGGACCTGGCTCATGCGCAGGCCGGAGCCGCGTTCCAGGCCCTTCGTGGCGGAGATCATGAGCACATCACCGGGCACCAGGGGCGCCAACCTGGCCGCCGTCTCCCGCAGCCACAGCGAGGGCACGACCCAGATGATCGCTTTCACATCCGCTAGCGTCCGCTCCCCATCGGCGGAGACGCTCACCTCATCGGGAAGGTGCACGCCGGGCAGATAGGTCGCGTTCTCCCGGCGCTGCTGGACGTCCGCGGCCAGCTCGTCACTCACCGCCCACAGGCGGGTCGCGATGCCACGGTCACCCAGCATGCAACTGATGGTTGTCCCCCAGGCCCCGGCGCCGATGACGGCCACCGGCGCATGTGAGTCACTCATCGCGCTCGGCTCCTCGTGCAGAACTGGGTCGGGCTGGGAGCCCGACATGGTGTTTGCGCTCAGAACTGACACTGACTTGGAGATAGGCAGAGCCCCGGCAGCGAGCACCCTGCATCACTGAAATGCACCAGGGCGTAGGTCGGGCTTTCTAGCCCGACTCCATTGACCGCCGCGCAAACGATTCACGAGTCGGGCTAGAAAGCCCGACCTACGAAGAGCCCTCTCTGGCTGTTCCCGAGTACACCAACAGTATCGAGAAACAGCACTAGGAATCAGATCCCCTATCAGCTTGCTTCGTCCCGACGCGGTTCTCCGTGCCCTTGAGCAGGCGCTCTATGTTATCGTTGTGACGGCCGATCACGAGCAGCGCAATGACCACAACCGCAACGACTACCTCGGCTCCGACGGCCGGGGACGTGGCATAGAGGATGACCGGCCCCGCTGCGACGGCAAGAACAGAGCCAAGTGACACGTAACGTGTCGTCGCGACCACCACCACCCAGATCGCCAGGCACGCCAGCCCAAGAAGCGGTCGCAAGGCCAGGAACGCGCCCAGGCTCGTCGCGACACCCTTGCCGCCCTTGAAGCCGAGGTAGGGCGAGAAGCAATGCCCCATCACCACCAACAGCGCCGCCATCCCCAGCATCCAACCCTCCCCTCCCAGAACCTTGCACAGCAGTACGCCCAGCACGCCCTTGAGCACGTCGCCAGCAAAGACCGCAATGCCGATGCGAGTGCCGACCGCGCGTATCACGTTGGTGGTGCCGATGTTACCGCTGCCGATCTGCCGCACGTCCACGCCCTTGGCGAACCCGGCCAGCAGGCCGATGGGAATTGCCCCTATGAGGTACGCAAGCGCGAGCCCCAGGACCTGGCCGCCAGTCATTCCCAGCCCACCTCCATCCACCCCAGGCGATGGGGAACGCCACCACCGCTTTCAGCGTGCCCAGCACTGTGCTCCATCTTGCTCATGGTGTCAGTTACCTGCCACGAGAGTCGGGTACTGTCGTCACGCTCTCAACCAGGAGAGCTTTCGCCAGCGAGGGCGCTCAGGCCTTCTGGAGTCTGAGGCGAATCGGCGTGCCATGAAGACCGAACTTCTCGCGCAGTTGATTCCGCAGGTAACGCTCGTAGGAGAAGTGACAGAGTTCAGGGTCGTTGACCTTGAGCACAAAGGTCGGCGGCCGGGTCTCGGGCTGGGTAGCGTAATAGACCTTGAGCGGGCGAGCGCCGCGGCCCGGTGGCTGGTGCGCGAGCAGGGCGTCCTGGATGGCGCGGTTGACCTGGGCGGTCGGGACACGCCGGTTGAACTGTTCGGCGACGTCCCGGGCCGTCGGCAGTAAATCCTCCAGGCCCTCGCCGGTGAGGGCGCAGGTGAAGAGCAGCGTGGCGTAGTCCAGGAAGGGCAGCTCGTAGCGGGCGATGCGCTCGAAGTCGCCGCGGCGTGTGCGTTCCGCGCGGCGAAGCTGCCCTTGAGTTGAGGCCCCCTCCCGAGCCGTGCGCTCCTGAACCAGGTCCCATTTGTTGGCGACGATCACGATGCCGCGGCCGGCCTGCTCGATCTCGCCGGCGATCCGCGCGTCCTGCCGCGTCACGCCCTCCGAGGCATCCAGCACCAGCGCCCCCACGTCGGCGCGCTGCAGCGCGCGCAGGCTGCGCAGGCTGCTGTAGTACTCCGTACCGATCGCACGGTGTGACTTGCGACGCAGGCCGGCCGTGTCCACCAGGCGGAAGGGTCGGCCGTCGAACTCCACCGCGATGTCCACGGCATCACGGGTAGTTCCGGGCGCCTCGCTGACGATGACGCGCTCCTCACCCAGCAGGCGGTTGATAATCGCCGACTTGCCGACGTTCGGCCGACCAACGATGGCAATCGCAGTCTCCCCCTCGACGGCCTTCTCAGGCTCAAGGTCCTCCGGCAGCGCCTCGATGATGGCCTGCACCAGCTCGGGAATGCCGCGCTTGGATTGCGCCGCGATGGGCAGCGGCTCACCCAGGCGCAGGTCGTAGAAGTCCTCCAGGTGCTCGGTCGAGGTCTCCAGCTTGTTCGCGGCGAGCACCGTCGGCTTGCCGGTGCGCCGGACGACCTCGGCGACCTCGTGATCGGGGTTGGTCAGGCCCTCGCGACCATCCACGAGCAGGACCAGCACATCGGCCTCGTTGAGCGCCGCTGTTGCTTGCTCCTTGACCTGGAGGATCAGCTCATCACTCTCGGCGCCGGCCAGGCCGCCGGTGTCAACGAGGACCACCCGATGATCGTCGAGGTCAACCTCGGTGTAGAGACGGTCGCGCGTGATGCCGGGGCGGTCATCCACGACCGCTAGCCGGTGGCCGACAAGCCGATTGAAGAGCGTGGACTTGCCCACGTTGGTGCGGCCCACTATTGCGACGATGGGGAGCGGCATAGCCCGATTGTCCCGTCATCAAGGTTGTCGCCAGCCGTACGGAGGGCGGGGCTTCAGCCCCGCCGGCTGTTCGCTCCTTGCGCCAACCGCCTCTTCACCAGCGGCACCAGGCCGCCGGCCTCCACCAGCTCGGCGGCAATGCCCTCCAGCGGCTGGAAGCTGAAGGTCTCGCCGGTGGTGAGGTCCTCGATAGAGCCGGCCTCGAAGTCAACGCGTAGCTCGTCGCCAGCGTTGATGCTCTCGGCGGCCTCCGGACTCTCGATGATAGGCAGGCCGATGTTGAGGGAGTTGCGGTAGAAGATGCGGGCGAAGTTCACCGCGATGACGGCGCTCACACCGGCGGTCCTGATGGCGAGGGGGGCATGCTCACGGGAGCTACCGCAGCCGAAGTTCCGCCCTGCCACGATGAAGTCGCCTTCGCTGACGCGGCTCACGAACTCGGCGTCAATGTCCTGCATGCAGTGCGCGGCCAACTCGTCGGGATCGCTGGTGTTCAGGTAGCGGGCCGCGATGATCGCGTCGGTGTCAATGTGATCTCCGTACTTGTGCACCTTACCGGTCACTGCCATCTGCTTGTCACCTCTCGGCGCATCAAAGCTCGTCCGGGCCGCATATCTTGCCCGCGATGGCGCTGGCGGCGGTCACGGCCGGGCTGGCGAGGTAGACCTCGCTCTCCGGGTGGCCCATGCGCCCCACGAAGTTGCGGTTCGTGGTGGCGATGGCCCGCTCCCCTGCCGCCAGCACTCCCATGTGCCCGCCCAGGCACGGCCCGCAGGTCGGCGTGCTCACCAGGCATCCCGCCTCCAGGAAGCTCTCGACCAGGCCCTCGCGCACAGCCTCAAGCTGTATCTCCTGGCTGCCGGGAAGGACGATGCAGCGGACACTCTCGGCCACGGTGCGGCCCTCAATGACCTTCGCGGCCTCACGCAGGTCCTCCAGCCGACCGTTGGTGCACGCACCGATGACCGCCTGGTCAATGATGACTTCGCCGACCTCGGAGAGGCCGCGCGCGTTCTCCGGCAGATGCGGGAAGGACACCTGCGGCTCCACCCGGTTGCAGTCAATCTCCACGGTGCGAACGTACTCCGCGTCGTCGTCACTCGCCAACACACTCGGCTTGCGGTCGGAGCGCCCCTCGAACCACGTCATGGTCGTCTCGTCCGGCGCGACGATGCCGCTCTTGGCGCCCGCCTCGATGGCCATGTTGCACATGGTGAAGCGGCCGGCCATCGGCAGGCTCTCGATGACCGGGCCCTTGAACTCCAGCGTCTGATAGCGCGCGCCGTCCACGCCGATCTGCCCGATGAGGTAGAGGATGAGGTCCTTGCCCGAGACCCACGGCCCAAGCTCGCCGGTGAAGACAACCTCGATGCTCTCGGGCACGCGGAACCAGCACTCGCCCAGCGCCATCGCCGCCGCCGCGTCCGTGGAGCCGACGCCGGTCGAGAACGCGCCCAGCGCGCCGTAGGTACAGGTATGCGAGTCGGCGCCGACCATGACATCGCCGGGGATCACCAGGCCCTTGTCGGGCAGGATGATATGCTCGATGCCCCCGCCGGCGGCCTCGTAGTAGTGCTCGATGCCCTGCTCGCGGGCGAAGTCGCGCACCAGCTTGGTCTGCTCGGCGGACTTGATGTCCTTGTTCGGAGTGTAATGATCGCAGACCAGCATGACCTTCTCAGGGTCGAAGACGCGCTCGGCGTCCATCTTCGCGAACTCGCCGATGGCGATGGGCGCCGTGATGTCGTTGGCCAGCACCAGATCCAGCTTGCAGTTGATGACCTCGCCGGGTTCGACCTCATCGCGCCCGGCCGCGCGGGCCAGCAGCTTCTCAGTGATCGTCACAATGACACCTCGTTGGCTTTGCGAACCTATCTGCGCTTCGCAGTGCTGACGGCCTCAATAACGTTGAACCCTTTCACGCGCTGCCTGTCATCGAAGCTGACCTCAGCCAGGTCGAAGCGGTACGAGCGATCCAGCAAACGCTTGCTGCGCATGTAACTTTCCGCGCAGCGAACCATCCGTCGGCGCTTCTTCGCGGTGAGCGTTTCGCGTGGTCTAAGTGGCGAATCCTCTCGTCGGCTGCGGACCTCGATGAAACACAGAAACTTGCCGTGCTCGGCTACCACGTCAATCTCGCCTGCCCGCGTGACAACGTTGCGCTCGATGATACGGTAGCCCATGGCCGTTAGCCGTTGGGCAACGTAGCGCTCCGCCTGCCAGCCGAGCTTGTGCTTTTGATGCCCGCCGCGCCCGAGCCAGGTCTGCCTCCAGGGCGCATCTGGCACGTACTTCCCCCGTCGCCGCGCCGACCAGCGCCGCAGCCACTGCGTGATGCGTTCCGGCAGGCTCGGCTGCTCCTTTGGACTCAGTCTCACGAACCTCCCGGGCGGGGCTCATCATGAGTGGGCCGCGGGAGCTGCCAGCGGAACTTGCGCGAGACCAGCCGAATGGCGATGACCAGAGCCGCCGCTATCGGTGCTGCGATCTCCGGCCTCAGGCCGCCTTTCATCGTGAACCAGAACGCCGTCGCCCCCAGGATGCTCGCGGAGGCGTAGACCTCCTCGCGCAGCACGATGGGCACCTCGCGCGCGAGCACGTCCCGCAGGATGCCCCCGCCGACGCCCGTCAGTGTCGCCAGCACGACTGTCGCCACGCCGCCGACCTGCGCCTGGATCGCAAGCAAGGCGCCGATGACGGTGAAGATGCCCAGTCCGATGCCGTCGAAGACGATCAGCGCCTTCTCCCCGCGTTCGACCGCGCGGAAGGCCAGGAAGATCACCAGCCCGGCGGCGACCGCCAGATAGAGGTATGTCGGGTCCTCTATCCAGAAGTTGGGCGTTCGCCCGAGCAGAAGGTCGCGGATGGTCCCGCCGCCGATGGCGGTGACGGTCGCGAGCACGACTACACCGAAGATGTCCAGCTGTTTGCGCACGGCGACCATCGCGCCGGAAAGCCCGAAGGCGAAGGTGCCCAGGTAGTCCAGACCTTGCAGGACGACCGATGAATCAAGCATTGCTGCGTCTCTGGGCGACGCCGGAGTATGTTGCGGTCAGCCCGGGAGCACCTTGAAGCCCGTCTCAAGCAAGTGCCTGTCGAAACACAAGGCGGAGGTGATACGCCGGAGGCGGGCGACCGATCTACTGATATTCTCGTAATCCGAAAACATTTCAAGCCCCGGCGCAAACGAGCCGTCGTGCCTGCCAAGGCCCGACGTTACAGCGTCTGCACGCCCTCGGGAGGCGGGTTGTGTGAACGTAGCTTGTGCTGCAATCATGCAAAGATCGAGTCTCGCCGCTCGGTACTTCTCCCGCCTCTGCTGAGGCGTCTTTTCCCCCGTAGTAGAGGTAGTCGTGGAAGTTCTCGCCTGTAACTACGCCGTCGCCCTGGGTCATGCCTACGATTTCGTCCAGCGGCTCGCCGCCCCGCCGGCGTGCCTCTCCCAGCGTTGTTAGCTTCCCCTTCCTGACCATGGCCGCCACCTCCTCGCACCTGCATGGAGTATAGCAGTTCGTCAGCCTCGGTGCAAACCCGGCGGTGCCCCGAATCCAACGGCGGGGGGAGGCCAAGTTGCCCCTTGTGCCCCACGCTGTTCTCGGCAAGAACCATCTGCGGAGCTACAACCATCGTCACGGCTCACAGAAGGTTCCGGGACCTGCCGCACGGAAGACCCCGTCATCATGGGCGCCCGGGCTCGGCGTCATCCAGGGCGTCATCCAGTGAATCCCGCCCTAGTACTTGCCTACGCAACAAAGCGTTAGGTCGCACAGGCACGCCGGTATGATGGAGGGGCCGCACGGGCACGTTGGTATGATGGAGGGGCCGCTCCGAGTGCCTGCACTCGCCTGGGCGAGAGCAGGCACGAGGCCGGCCCGCACAGATCCCTTCTTTGCACGTCTGCATGTCTGCAGACACGCATCAAGGCGAAGGGGTTGTGCGCGGGCCGGGTTCGCTGCGCTCACACGGCCCCTCCATTCACGGCAACGCGC
>JALGVE010000114.1 GCA_029820045.1 Candidatus Zipacnadia bacterium
AAAGGCCGATCTACGCGCGCCGTCGCCGTATGGAGGGGCCGGGCTTCAGCCCGGCCCGTGGACAGTCGGGTAGAAAGGCCGACCTGCGCGCGCCGTCGCTGTATAGAGGGGCCGGGCTTGAGCCCGGCCCGTGGACAGTCGGGTAGAAAGCCCGACCTACGTGCGCCGTCGCCGTATGGAGGGGCCGGGCTTCAGCCCGGCCCGTGGACAGTCGGGTAGAAAGCCCGACCTGCGCGCGCCGTCACCGTATGGAGGGGCCGGGCTTCAGCCCGGCCCGTGGACAGTCGGGTAGAAAGCTCGACCTGCGCGTCCGGTGGCTGTATGGAGGGGCCAGGCAGCCTCGGCGCCACGTGCCAGCGCCCCGCAGGGCACTTCGATGGGCGGCGCGGGAGGCTCTGGAGGCTTAGCTACTTAGTGCGGCTGAGGACGAATTCCTGAGAGGTCTCGGCACCCCGACGATCCCGAGCGGTAACGACGACCCTCAACTGCGACTGATCCCCGGCAAAGGGCAGGTTCACCTGGAAGGCGTTCTCCGCATCCAGCTTGGCCGGCCGGCCGTTGACGGTCACCGTGGCCGCAGGTTCGGTAGCGCCCGTGACCGTGACCGTCTCCGCATCGGCGGCGACCTCCGTCGTGGTGGGAGAGTTGACATGCAGTCGCGGCCCGATGATGCCGGTCTGCTTGGCCCAGGTGGCGGCCTCGGCCTTGCTCATTGTCCGCTTACTCGGCTCAGCCTGGCGGCCGACGACGGCGTCCTGGCCGGCCTCGGCCTTCAGGGTCTTGCCGGCTGCTTGCAGGGTCACGGTGCCCTCGTAGACGGAGACGTGCGTTTCCCCCTTGGGGTCAACTGCGAGGGAGAACACGGTCCCCCGCACGCCTGCAGTCGCTGTGGGCGTTCTGATCTCGAACTTTGACCTCTCGCCTAGTGCCTGGAGGATGCGCACCCAGACGCGGCCGACATCGAGATGGAACAGCGAGGTCTCAGCCCCGTTGTTCTTGTTGAGCGAGCACTTGAGCACCTTGAGCGAGGTCGCAGGAGCCAGGCGGATGCGGGAGCCGTCCACCCAGTTGAGCGTGGCTTGGCCGCCGTCGCCGGTCTTGACGAGGTTGCCAGCGAGGACATGCGCGCCTTCGGAGAGCGGCTTAAACTGGTCGCTCGCGGCTGTCTTGACCCACACCGGCGGCACCACTTCACTGACCGTCGCAATGCGCTGCACAACCACCAGCGACTGAATCATCAGGATGCCGAGGAATATGAACACCACCAGAACGGTAACCAGAAGCACAGCAGCCTTGCGCATGGTCCATCCCCCGTGTAGTATGCCAACTGCCACGACCCGCCGCCACCTGCGGCGGCCGGTCATTGTCCGATCGCAGCTAATTCTTACCCGTTCGCTGAAGGGTGTAAACTAGGGACGAGCGCGGGGACAGGCCATGAGAGAAGGCGGCTCAACCCAGCGGGCGGCGTGGCGGATGATGCGGCTCAGCGCGGCGGTAGTCGCGGCGAGTCTGGTGCTGCGCTTCTGGCCCGCGATCACGCTGCTCGACCGGGTTGAGCTGCGCACGCTTGACTGGCGCTTCGCGCATCGCGGCACGCGGCGCCCCTGCCCCGACGTGGTGATTCTCGCGGTGGACGACGATAGCATCGGAGAGCTGGGGCGTTGGCCCTGGCGGCGCGACAGGTTCGCCCGTGTGATCCGCGCGTTGAAGAAGGCGGGCGCCCGGGCAATCGTCTTCGATATCTTCTTCGCCGAGCCGGACACCTCCGGGGAGGGGCAGAAGGCTGACGCCGAGCTGGTTGCGGCGACCCGAGAGGCGGGGAACGTCTATCACGCGGCCTTCGGTCACCCACTGGGCCAGCGGCCTGAGCAGACGCCGGCGACGGGCCTCGACCAGAAGAAGGGCTGGCCGGAAGCACGCCTGCTCAGGGGTCGAGGGTTCAACGCGGTGGCTGAGCTCCACGAGCTCGGGGCGGTCACAACGCCGATGCCCGCGCTGCTGAAGGCGGCGGCCGGGGTCGGGTTCGTGAACGTCGTGGACTCCGGTGACGGCGTATTTCGGCACACCTTCCCCATCGCGCTCCGCAAGGCAGTTCCCTACCCGTCCCTGGCCCTCGTGGTGTGCGCCGACTTGCTGGGCGTCAGCCAGGAGCAGGTGAGCATCGAGCCGGGGCGGTGTGTGCGGCTGGGCGATAAGCGCGTCATACCCATTGACCGAAGCGGCCGTATGCTGGTGGATTTCGCCGGTGGCGCTCAGACTTACCCGCACGTGCCCGTCAGGGATCTCCTGGGCGCGGGTGGGGCGTCAGGTCTGCCGGCGGGGGGCTTTGAGGACAAGATCGTGCTGGTGGCGGTCACGGCGCAGGGCCTGTATGACCTGCGCGCATGTCCTTTCAGCACCGTCTACAACGGCGCCGAAACGCAGGCGAACATCATTGGCGACATCCTGGAGGGGCGCTTCCTCAGGCGGGCGCCGGGCGAGGTCGTGGCGCTCGTCATGGTCATGGCGGGTGTCATCATGTGGTTTGGGTTCTGGCGGCTGCGGCCTCTGGGGGCGGTCGTCTACGCCGCGGCGGCGGTCATCGCCTACAACTGGCTGTGCGTGTGGTTGTTCGGCGCGCGCGGCTACGTTCTCGACATGGTGGCGCCGAACATGGTGCTGCTCGGTTGCACGCTGGGCCTGCTGGCTCTGCGGCTGATGGGCGAGGAGAGCGAGCGGGAACGGGTGCGGGAGACCCTCGCTAAGTTTGTGCCGCCTGAGATAGTTGACCGAGTGGTGGAGGAGGAGCCGGAGGCGCTCCTGCGCGGGCAGCGGCGCGTGCTTACAGTTATGTTCGCGGACCTCCGAGGTTACACGACGACCTCCGGCCAGATGCGGCCCGAGGAGGCCGTGGAGCTGCTCAATCGCTTCTTCCTGCTGGCGCATGAGGTTATCTGGGAGTTCGAGGGCACGCTCGACAAGTACATCGGGGATGGCCTGATGGCGTTCTTCAACGCGCCTGCTGAGCAGAAGGACCACGCGCTGCGCGCGGTGCAGACCGCCGTGGTCATGCAGGAGCGCATCCACGCGAACCGGGGCGAGTGGGAGTTCCTCGGGATGCCCGACCTCGCGGCGGGCGTCGGCATCAGCACGGGGGAGGCGGTCGTGGGCTACATCGGCACGGGGGAGAGGATGCAGTACACCGCGATAGGTCCGCACGTTAACCTCGCGGCGCGGCTGGAGCCGATCAACAAGGACCTCGGCACCGAGATACTCATCAGTCAGCCAACCTACGATCTGGTGGCCGAGGCGGTGGAGACGCGACCGCACGCAGGGATCGAGGTCCGAGGCTTTCCCGAGCCGATGACCGTTTACGAGGTGCTGGACGTGACCAGGCCTATCCGGTAGTCGCCGGGTGGCCGACGGCGGTCAGGTAGACGACGACTTCGGAGTGGCCGTCCAGGCCGATAAGCTGCGCCACCTCATCGTCGAGGAATGCACCCACGTTGCACGAGGCAAGCCCCAGCGCCTCAGAGGCAAGTTGAAGCTGCGCGCCCAGGTGGCCCGCGTCCAGATACAGGTAGCGATAAGCGCGGTTCTGGTACTTCCAGGCGCAGCGGGCCACCACCGCCCCCCACACGAAGACCGCCCCCGCCCGTGCGATCCACTGCTGGCCCAGGCAGGCCTCGGCGAGGTGCGTGGAGAAGTCGCCCTCAGCCAGCATCCCCAGCGAACGCTCGCGCACCATGTAGTGATAGATGCCCTCCATCATTCCTTCGACGCGCTGCGCCACCAGGTAGGTCTCATTAGGGTACAGCGCGCCTGCCGAGGCCGCGGTGCGGAACTCGAAGCCCTCTTGCTCGGCAGTGACGCCCTGGATCGCCCACAGAAGCTGGGACAACTCCGCCATCGAGAGCGGCTGCTCGGAGAACTCGCGCCGTGAACGCCGCCGGGAGAGCAGTCCCCACAGCCCGTTGCCGCCGTCAGTGTCAGGCTCGGGGAGCTCGACAACCTGGAGGTATTCAGCGTAGACCTTGTAGGTGGGCGGCGGGGTCGCCCAGGCTGGCTCGTGGGCTATTGGACGGCCTCGCGCGTACTTGGTGGCCTCCTGGTAGTGGGCGCCGATGCCTGCTGATTCGTGCGTCATGATTCACCACTCCGGGTACTACGATGGGGGATGATGGGGCGTAACCGGGTCCACGTGCCTCGCGCCCGCGAGACGTTGGTCGTTCGTAGGTCGGGCTTTCTAGCGAGACTTCCTCGTGCCCCGTCAAGATGAGAAAGGGGTCGGGCTAGGAAGCCCGACCTACGCGAACAGTGCAAGGTCCGACCATCAGACGCCATTCGCTCTTTCCCCATTCGCGAATACCCATGCCCGTTCGCCAAGGCTATGAGGCACAAGTTGCCCATCGTGTCCTAGTCACACTGCGAGTAGCCGCAGTCACGGCAGACATTACAACCGCCCTCGTGCACGAGTGTGCCCCCGCACTCGGGGCAGGCGCCGGTGTGTCCGAAGCTGGAGCCGTTGAAATCAATAGCGAGCTGCTCGCCGACGGGAGTGATGCAGTCCTCGATGGCCTTGGCGATGGCGTCAGGGCAGGAGAGAATCCTGCGGCCGCCGGGCTCCCAGGCGGGCATGTGACAGCTTATGCCCTTGAGCTGCTTGATAACCTCCTGGGGCGCGATGCCGGAGCGGAAGGCGAGAGAGATCAGACGCGCCAGGCCCTCGGACTGAGAGGCGGCGCAGCCGCCTGCCTTGCCCATCTGCGCGAACAGCTCGAACGGCCCCTGCTCGTCCTCATTGATGGTGACGTAGAGCTTGCCGCAGCCGGTGTGCATTGCCCTCGTCGAACCGGTCGTGACCTTGGGACGCGGACGGGGCCGGACGCTGACCCGGCCTTGATCCCTGACTTCCTCGGTCTTGCCGGTGGTGAGCACCTGCTCCTCGCGGCTGCCGTCGCGGTAGATGGTTACGCCCTTGCAGCCCAGCTCGTAGGCAAGCCGGTAGACGTGGGCGACGTCCTCAACCGTGGCCTCATTGGAGAAGTTCACCGTCTTGCTCACTGCGTTGTCGGTGTACTTCTGAAACGCGCCTTGAATGCGAATGTGCCATTCCGGCGTTACATCATGAGCGGTCACGAATATCTCCCGGACGTCTTGCGGTAGATCGGGGATCTCATGCAGGCTGCTCCTGGCCGCGATCTCCTTCATCAGGTCCGGGGTGTGGAAGCCGCGCTCATGGGCGACACGCTCGAAGATGGGATGGACCTCCAGTAGCTCCTCCCCGCCGAGCACGTGGCGCGTGAACACCACGGAGAAGACCGGCTCGATGCCACTGGAGCAGCCGGCAATGATGCTGATGCTGCCGGTGGGGGCGATGGTCGTGGTGGTGGCATTGCGCAGGGGCGGGTGCCCCTCGCGCTGGTACGTGCTGCCCTCCCAGTTGGGGAAGGGCCCGCGCTCCTCGGCCAGGCGCGCCGATTCGGCGCGCGCCTCGGTGCGAACGAACTCCATGACCTCCTCGGCTACTTGCACGGCCCGCTCGCTGTTGTATGGGATGCCGAGCAGAATGAGCATGTCGGCGAAGCCCATCACGCCCAGACCGATCTTGCGGTTGCCCTTGGTCTTCTCTTCGATCGCGGGGAGCGGGAAGCGGTTCATGTCTATGACATTGTCCAGGAAACGCACGGCCAGGTGAACAGTCCGAGCGAGGTGGTCCCAGTCAATTTCGGGACCGCCGTCGTCGGCGATCATCCTGTCGAGGTTGATCGAACCGAGGTTGCATGATTCGTAGGGCAGCAGGGGCTGCTCGCCGCAGGGGTTCGTGGACTCGATCTCGCCGACGTGGGGAGTCGGATTGTCGGCGTTGAGGCGGTCCAGGAAGATGATGCCCGGGTCGCCGCCCTCCCACGCAAGATGCACCATGCGGTCGAAGACTTCGGAGGCGTTGAGGGTGCCCGTCACCGCGCCATTGCGGGGATTGATCAGCTCATAGTCCGCGTCCTCGGCGACCGCCTGCATGAAGGCGTCCGTCGCGGTGACGGAGAGGTTGAAGTTGGTTAGCTGCGAGTGATCGCGCTTGGCCTCAATGAAGGCCTCGATGTCCGGGTGATCCACCCGCAGGACCGCCATGTTGGCGCCGCGCCGCACCCCGCCTTGTTTGATGGCCTCGGTCGCGGCGTCGAATACCTTCATAAAGGAGACCGGGCCGCTGGAGACGCCGCGCGTGGAACTTACCATGTCGTCGGCGGGCCGCAAGCGCGAGAAGGAGAAGCCGGTGCCACCGCCGCTCTTGTGAATAAGGGCGGTGTCCTTGACCGCCTCAAAGATACTCTCCATCGAGTCCTCGACCGGTAGCACAAAACAGGCGGAGAGCTGCTGAAACTCCCGTCCCGCGTTCATCAGCGTGGGACTGTTGGGCATGAACTCCAGGTTGGTCATCATCTCGTAGAACTGCTCGGCGCGCTGTGCGACCTGCTGCTCAGAGGCCCCGTAGTTGGCGTCCGCGGAGGCGATGTTCTCGGCTACCCGCCGGAACATGTCCTCCGGGCGCTCAACCACGTTACCTTCCTGGTCCTTCTTCAGGTATCTGCGTTCGAGGACTGTGAGGGCGTTATCTGACAGGTCTAGTTCGGTTTGAGGTGTCATTGCAGCCACCTGGGCTCTCCCTGCTCGGCGGACAGTGGATGAGCTGCCGCGCCTGGTTTATCGCGTTGCTTGCGCTCAAGCCCAGAGACAAGAAACGCCAGCCCGTAGGCCGGCGGCGGTGGTGCGATGTGTGCGGTTATGTATAACTCTTGGTGCCCTAGGCTATACGGGGCTACACAATATCGTATCAGCTTGAGGGAGTCAAGCGAATCGAGAGAATCAGCAAGAGCATCGTTTTTAGAGTGAGTTGGCTTGTGAGTGTAGGGCGGGGACCCGTGCCCCGCCCATCGGAGG
>JALGVE010000115.1 GCA_029820045.1 Candidatus Zipacnadia bacterium
TTCGGGGTCTCGATGCCCCATGAACTGCTGAAGTCATTTGACAGCGCCATCGAAGAGGCGGGCTATCCCAACCGCTCGGAGGCGCTGCGCGATATCGTGCGCGACTACCTCACGGCCAAGCTCTGGGAAGTGCCCGAGGGTGAGGTGGTGGGGACCCTAACGCTTGTGTACGACCATCACACCCGCAACCTGGAGCGCGAGTTGACTGATATCCAGCACGACCACACGAGTAACGTCATCTGCACGACGCATGTGCACCTGGATCAGCATAACTGCATCGAGGCGATCGTGCTCCAGGGACATGCTGAAGAGGTGCGCCACCTCGCCGACGAGCTCATCAGCACCCGCGGGGTCAAGCACGGACAACTCAGTTGCACCGCGGTCCAAACGTAGGCGGGGGTCGCAGAAGGGCCTCTGATCTGCGTGTTTTTTTCTATGAGCGTAGCACGATTTTGCGCTTCGTGGCACCCAAGGGAGGGCATAGACGATGCGACGCGGATTCACGCTCATCGAACTGCTGGTGGTCATCGCCATTATCGCCATCCTGGCGGCGATCCTCTTTCCCGTGTTCGCGCGAGCGAGGGAGAAGGCCCGGGCCATCACCTGCGTAAGCAACATGAAGCAGCAGGGGCTGGCGTTCGAGATGTACACCTCGGACTATGACGAGGTCTATGTGCCGGCCTATGAGTGGAAGGGCCGGCTCGATCCGTATATGAAGAACCACGAGATGTGGAAGTGCCCGAGCCGCCGTCAGCTTATCTGGTACTATGGGCACGGCTACAACGCCGGGCTGTTCGCATCGGAGTACGCGGGACCTGCTCCCTTGCCCGCGGGCTTTGCCGGGATGAGCCGGGCCGCCATCCAGAGTCCGAGCTACAAGATACTGTCGGTGGAGTGGGACAAGTGCGTGTCCGGACCGCCCGGCGGCGATCAGGCGAACCATCGCGGGCCCGGTCCGTGTGGTGGCCCTATGCACTCGTGGGCGGTCTGCCGCATCCACAACGGTGGCTCCAACGTCCTCTTCGGCGACGGGCACGTGAAGTGGATGAAACCAGAGCAGTACCACAGCACCACCGACCACGTTGACCTTGACACCTGCGCTGTGGTGCCCGCCGACGCACAGGCCGTGGACGAGGCCACCTGGCGCAAGTACTGGGATACGTCGTACGAGTGCAATTGAGCGCGAATTGCATAGGGCGCAGGGTACAATCCTGCGCCGTGGCGACAATCTAGTCCGCCGGGAGCGACGCGATCACATCCCGTCGGCGGCGGCGTTAGCGGCTGATCGTGGGGACCATCCCAACCGCGCGCGGGATGCGATCCCGCGCCTCCGGGGACGCGGGGCATGAGGCAAATTGACCAACGAGTCAGGGCACAGCGAAGCCAAACAAACCGTTGCCGCCGAGTTCGCGTGGGCGCGTGACCTGAGCCTGGGAGGGCTCTTCATCGCGCTGGGGATCGTGGTGCCCATCGCCTTCCACGCGGCTGGCGGCGGGCACATGGGCCGGACCTTCCTGCCCATGTACCTGCCGGTGCTGGCGGGCGCGATGCTGGTGTCGCCGTTGACCGCGTTCTGGGTGGGGCTGATCACGCCGGCGCTGTCCTCGCTGTTCACGGGCATGCCGCCGGTGCTGCCGACCATGCCCATGATGATGATCGAGCTAAGCCTGATGGGGCTCATTGGCAGCCTGCTGCATCGGCGGCTGGGGATGCACGTGATGCTCACCACGCTCGTGACGCTGCTGTGCGGCAGAGTGGTGACGGGCCTGAGCGTTCTCGCCGCCCTCTCGCTCCTGCCACAGGAGATTCTGGACAGCGCCCCTGCGTTCCTCAAGGGGCCTATCCCCTACGTCGCGGCGGCGACCCTCACAGCGATACCCGGGCTGATCATGCTGGTGGTGCTTGTCCCGGCGGTCGTGATGGCGGTCGAGAAGATGTCGTTGACTCGGACCGCGGGCCTCGGACCTCCCCCCTCGCCAAGGCTTCGGGGGACAGGTCGGACCGCGGACTAACGGCGGGGGCTGCGCCAACCGCGTGAGGCGTATGCTGGTGCTCGGTTGCAGTTGGTCCGATGTCCGAGGTCCGTTGTCGGAAGTCCGAGGAAGAACATGCTTACGAGCGATCTCCTGGACAAACATGCTGACCTGAACTCCCCGCTGCATCGGGTGGATGCGCGGGTGAAGGTGGTGTGCGCGGCAGCACTCATCGTAGCCGTGCTGGCAGTACCAATCGCGCAGAACCCACGACTGCTGCTGCTCGCTGCGGTCATGGGGATGGCAGCTATCGTCTCGCGCCTGCCAGCGACATGGCTCGCGAAGCGCGTGCTGCTCCTGGTGCCCTTCCTCGTCATCGCCGCTGCGCTGCTGCCGCTGGCCCGACCGCAGGGCCCGGACGATTCCCTGGTCATCACGCCGCCGGGCATCGCGCTCTCAGCAGCGGCAGTGGCCGCATATCTGTCTGTCAGCGGCAAGTGTCTGCTGGCGCTCTTCGCGGCCACGCTGCTGGTTGGCACGACACGCACCGTGGACCTGCTGCGGGCGGGTCAGGCGCTGGGACTGCCGAGGACGGTCACTGCCCTGCTGAGCTTCGCCGCGACGTATCTGGTCGTGCTCTCCGAAGAAGCGGGCCGGATGGTCACCGCGCGTGACAGCCGAGGGAAGGTGCGTGGCCTCATACGCAACCTGCGCGTGGCGGGCAGCATGGCGAGGGCGCTCATGGTGCGGACCTTCGAGCGCGGCGAGCGCATCGCCCTGGCCATGGTTGCGCGAGGATACCGGGGCAGAATGCCGGAACTCAGCCGCAAGACGGTACCAGCGGGTCACGTGGTCCTCGGGATCGCGTTCGTGGGGGCCGTGGTCGTGCTCTCGGTGGTCCCTCTGTAGAGTAGATATGGTAGGACAGACCCCTCGTCTGTCCCAGGTTCCGCCAAGCCGGACAGGTGAGGGCACCTGTCCTACTGTGAGGAGATAAGGGAGCACAGACGCCTCGTCTGTCCCAGCTTCCGCCAAGCCGGACAGGTGAGGGCACCTGTCCTACTGTGAGGAGATATGGGAGGACAGACGCCTCGTCTGTCCCAGGTTCCGCCAAGCCGGACAGGTGAGGGCACCTGTCCTACTGTGAGATGAGGGAGATATGGTAGGACAGACGCCTTGTCTGTCCCAGGTTCCGCCAAGCCGGACAGGTGAGGGCACCTGTCCTACTGTGAGGAGATATCGTAGGACAGACGCCTCGTCTGTCCCAGCTTCCGCTAAGCCGGACAGGTGAGGGCACCTGTCCTACTGTGAGATGAGAATGAACATCATCGAGATTGACGATCTGCACTTCACCTACCCCGACGGCACCCGGGCCTTGCGTGGTGTCTCACTGTCCGTGACAGCGGGGCAAACCCTGGGACTGATCGGCCCCAACGGAGCCGGCAAATCCACGCTGCTGCTGCACCTCAACGCTATCCTGAGCGGCAGCGGGGCCGTGCGCTTCAAGGGCACGCCCGTCGAGCAGTGCGATGCGGCGGGGCTGCGCGCGGCCGTCGGCCTGGTGTTCGAGGACCCGACGGATCAACTCTTCATGCCCACCGTGCTCGACGACGTGACCTTCGGGCCGCTGAACCTGGGGATGCCCTCAGGGGAGGCCCGCGTGCGCGCGCTGGAAGCGCTAACCGCCGTCCAGGCCGAACACCTGCAGGGCCGCGCGCCGCATCGTCTCTCCGCCGGGCAAAAGCGCAGGGTCGCCCTGGCCGCGGTGCTGGCGATGGAGCCGGAGGTGCTGGTGAGCGATGAGCCTGTCGCGGCGCTCGACCCCGAAGGGCGGGAGCAGATCATAGAGCTGCTCGCCGGGCTGGAGGTGACCAAGATCGTCGCCAGCCACGACTTGGAAATGATCCTGGAGCTGTGTGACCAAGTCGCGGTGCTGGATGATGGCGAGATCCACGCCCAGGGCAGCGCGAGAGAGATCCTGAGCGACGAGGACTTGCTCAGGGCGCATGGGCTGAGGGTACCGCTGCCGCTCGCAGTCAGAGAGCGTAACGGGCGATAGGCAAAGGAGACGGCAACGGCCGCCTCACCCCCGGCCCCTCTCCCTCACAACGGCAGTTCGGGAGAGGGGAGAACGACCTGAGTTGCTTGCCTAGCATTTGCCGTTTCCCGCCTCTGGCCTCCTGCCTCGCGCCTCCGCCGTTGCCGCTCGGCCTCTTCTGAAGGACTTCCCCGACCTCACCGCGAACTCCCGCGTGAACCCATGAGGCAACCTGCACCGGAGCAACAAGAGAGTATCGAGGGCACCATCCAGCGCGTCGTTTATCACTCGCCCGAGAACGGCTGGACCGTTATCAGCCTTGCGCCCGCCAAGGGCCGCGGGCCGATAACCGCCGTCGGCAATCTCAGCGACCCATTCCCGGGGGAATCAGTCAGGCTCTTCGGCGGCTGGGTCCGCGACCGGCGATACGGCCGGCAGTTCCGCTTCGAGAGCCATCAACTCGTCCGGCCAAGCAGCGCTGACGCCATTATCGGCTATCTCAGCGGCGGTGCAATCAAGGGCATCGGCGAGGTGATGGCGCGGCGGCTGGTCGAGCACTTCGGCGAAGAGACCCTGGCAGTACTCGACACGAAGCCGGAGCGCATCCGGGAGGTCGCGGGCATCGGCAAGAAGCGCGCGGCCACAATCATCCGGGCCTGGAAGAAGCAGGAGCGCATGCGCGATGTCATGCTTTTCCTGCACGAGCACGGCATCGTTGGCGCTACCGCTGCGAAGATCTACGCCGCCTTCGGTGATGAGGCCATCGAGGTCGTCGAGCGCGACCCGTATGTGCTCGCGCGACGCATCCGGGGCATCGGCTTCGCGACCGCCGACCGCATCGCGCGGTCCGTCGGGATAGACCCCCGTGACCCCTCGCGTCTCCAGGCGGGGCTGGTCTACTGCTTGCACAACGCCTCGGCGACGGGCCACTTGTTCCTGCCAGCCGACCGGCTCTTCGAGCAGGCCTCGCGTTTGATGAACGTGGAGACGGAGCCGCTGGAGCTCGCGCTGAGACAACTCCACGAAGCCGGAGACGCCGCCGTGGAGGAGGCTCCCGGCTCGCCTGCGGTCTATCTGCCGTATCTGCTGAAAGCCGAGCAGGAGGTGGCCGGACGAGTGCTCGCGCTCGCCTCGCGTGAGGTCGAGGGCGCGCCGACGTGGGAGGAGACCCGGCGCTGGATGGCCAGCCGCCGCGACCTGGGCGGCCTGGAACTCTCCGAGCAGCAGATGGACACAGTAGCCAGCGCGCTGCGCGACAGTATCGCGGTCATCACCGGTGGCCCTGGCACCGGCAAGACCACGCTCGCCCGCGTTCTCGTGCGCAGTTGCCAGGCCTTGGGACGGCGCGTCGCGCTCGCCGCGCCCACCGGTCGCGCCGCCAAGCGCATGGGCGAACTTGCGGGCGAGGACGCCAGCACCATCCATCGCCTGCTCGCCTACGACCCGGCCGCCGGTCACTTCACCTACCACCAGGACCGCCCACTGCCGGTGGACACGCTCATCATTGACGAGAGCAGCATGATTGATCTGCTGCTGGCCCGCGACCTGCTCCGCGCTTTGTCGGAGTCCGCCCAGCTCATTCTCATCGGCGACGCTGACCAGCTCCCCAGCGTCGGTCCTGGCAGCTTCTTCCGCGACCTGGTCGCCTCCGAGGTTGTGCCCGTCCATCGGCTCACTGAGATCTTCCGCCAGGCCCAGGAGTCGCTCATCGTGAGCAACGCGCACCGCCTGATTCACGGCCAGCAGCCCCGGCTCATCCCGTGGAAGAAGCGCCGCAGCGAGGACTGCCTGTTTGTGCAGTCGCAGGAGGCCGAGCGCGCCGCTGACCTGGTGATCCGCGCCGTGATCCGCGAGGTGCCGAGGCTTGGCTACTCCCCCGAGCAGATTCAGGTCATCACTCCCATGCACCGCGGCCCACTCGGAGTCACGCAGCTCAACCACCGCCTGCAGGAAGCTCTCAACCCCCCGGCCCCCCGCAAGCCGGAGCTGAAGGTCGGCGACGAAGCCTTCCGCCAGGGTGATCGCCTGCTCCAGGTCGTTAACAACTACGACAAGGCGGTGTACAACGGCGAGATAGGGCATATCACGCGCGTGCACCTGGATACCAAGCAGATCGTCGTTGCGTTCGATGACCTGCATGTGCCCTACGAGTTCTCGGAGCTGGACCAGCTCCAGCTCGCCTACGCCATGACCATCCACAAGTCGCAGGGCAGCGAATATCCGGTCGCGGTGATCGTCATGCACTCGAGCCACTTCATCATGCTCAGCCGGAATCTGCTTTACACCGCGCTGACCCGCGCAAAGGAGTTGGCGGTCATCGTCGGCAACGTGGGAGGCGTCAGGCGCGCGGCTGAGAACGCTGAAGAGATGGCCCGGTACACGCGCTTGGCCGACCGCCTCCGCGGCGAAGCGCCGATTGTTTCGGACCTGGGAACTCTTCCCCTGTGATCAAGCGTTCTATCCAATGTACTGAGTTCATCCCCTAGTACGCGGGCCGGGCTGCGATCCTCCCTCCACCCGGCCCGCGTTGTCTTGCTCCCCCGACATTCCAGGCGAGGACCCTCGGCCTGCGGAAACGAGGGCGCTATCTCTTCGCATCCGGCGTCGTGCCGAGGCACCGCACGAGGCCCTGCGACAGCAGGGCCGAGGTCGGCCCGCGTACGCCGCGACGCAAAGGGCTAGCCGCTGCCTGGCGGCAGGCCGCCACGGTCGTCGCTTGCGCGGGCCGGCCTCAGACCCATGCCGACATTTGTCGCGTCAAGATTCTTCTGCAAAAAGTGGCTGGTCTCTCCTGTGGTTCGCGGTTGGGCGATTGTGTGTTTGCTCTGATGGGACGGTCCGTCAGGCGACCTTGAGTTGTTGCT
>JALGVE010000116.1 GCA_029820045.1 Candidatus Zipacnadia bacterium
CACTGTATTGGCTCACGGCTGGGCACGGCTACATCGAAGAGGAGGATGACAACACCCCACCCAAGTTAACAACCGCCATCGCACTAGCGGTCTTGACAAGCCGTTCTATAGAGGCCGGCCCGCGGTTGCCGCCCACCACGCTCTCCGTCGCCACGAGATGCCGCCCTGACGGACGGGCCGCCCGAACCGCGCCCGCAGGGCGGGGTGAGGCCGGCCCCCGTCTGCCGCCCACCGGGCTCTCCGTCGCCAAGAGATGCCGCCGTGATGGAGGGGCCGTCCGAACCGCGCCCGCAGGGCGGGGTGAGGCCGGCCCGCATCTGCCGCCCACCACGCTCTCCGTCGCCAAGAGATGCCGCCGTGATGGAGGGGCCGTCCGAACCACGCCCGCAGGGCGGGGTGAGGCCGGCCCGCGTCTGCCGCCCACCGGGCTCTCCGTGGCGAAGAGATGCCGCTGTGATGGAGGGGCCGTCCGAACCACGCCCGCAGGGCGGGGTGAGGCCGGCCCGCGGTTGCCGCCAGCGTAGGTCGGGCTTCCCAGGCCGACTCCGACGCCATCTTGGGGCAGACCAAGGTGCAGTCGTTGTGCGCGGGCCGGCCTCGTGCGCTCCTGCACCAGCAGGAGCGCCCTCGGACGGCCCCTCCACAGGGCAACGACGACGCTGGCCTACGAAGCCTCCTGCATTTCTGGAAAGTAGACCCCTTTGACGCTCCGCGCGAAGACCTGTATCATAGGCCCAGACAGAACGGAAGAGTAACCCATTCTCCCGCAATCAAGTTCGCCGCTCGCCGGCCACCGGCGACGGCCCATGCAGGGAGGCTCAGCCTATGACTGCTCAAGACAGTGAACTTGTCCACCGTAGCCCTGGCGAAGACGGAAGAACCTACGGCTTCGGCATTGTTGGCTGCGGCGTCATCGCGCCGACCCACGCCGAGGCGATCAGCCGCCTGGACAATGCCCGCCTGGTCGCGGTGTGCGACATGAACGAGGAGGCGGCCAGGTCCTTCGGCACGGAGTGGAACTGCGACTACGTCACCGACGTTGCCGACCTGGTTGCGCGTGACGATATTGATGTCTGCAACATCCTGGTCCCCAGCGGTCTGCACGCCAAGCTCGGCATTCAGGCCGCCCAGGCCGGCAAGCACGTCATCTGCACCAAGCCCATTGACATCACCCTGGAGGCCATTGACGCCCTCATCGCCGCCGGTGAGGAGAACGGCGTCAAGATCGGCGCCACCCATCAGTTCCGCGGCTTCCCCGTCTACGAGAGGATCAAGCAGGCGGTTGAGGAGGGCAGGTTCGGCGAGCTTCTCTACGGCAACGCCTTCGTTCCCTGGTATCGGTCTGATGAGTACTACGCCAGGGGCTGGCAGGGCACCAAGGCCCTCGACGGCGGCGGCGCGCTGATGAACCAGTCGGTGCACTACATTGACCTGTTGCTCTGGATCATGGGCGAGGTGGCGAGCGTGTGCGGCTTCGCGGACAACCTCGCGCACGATATCGAGGTCGAGGACTGCGGCACGGCGGCGCTGAAGTTCACCAACGGCGCTCAGGGCCTCATCCAGGGCACCACCTGCACCTATCAGGGCCAGCCGGCGCGCCTGGAGATTCACGGCACGAAGGGCAACGTGATGGTGGTCGCCGACGAGATAGCGCTCTGGGAGGTGGAGGGGGACGAGCGCGTCTTCAATCCGGAGGCGGGGATGGTGATGACGGGCGCGAGCGACCCCAAGGGCGGTATGCAGGAGAGCGCGGTGGTAGCGCATGTGAAAGAGATCGGCGACATGCTAGCGGCGATTGAGGAGGACC
Source organism: Candidatus Zipacnadia bacterium (assembly GCA_029820045.1). Classification (GTDB taxonomy): domain Bacteria; phylum Armatimonadota; class Zipacnadia; order Zipacnadales; family UBA5352; genus JALGVE01. The sequence goes on from JALGVE010000116.1 coordinate 1,808, forward strand.
GGGAGCCGGTGCTGAATGCTCGCGAGGCCCGCCGCGCGGTCGAGGTCATCCTCGCCATCTACGAGTCCAGCGAGAAGGGCGAGGTCGTTCGGCTGTAGGGGGGCACCCGTCCCCCGCCCAGAACAGCCGCGCTTGCTGAAGGTCATGGTGGACAACGTGCGAGGCGCCCCAGGTGCTGCGGGATGGGCGGTTTGCGGCGACACTCAGGGGATAGCCTGTCGCCCGCGAGCCGCGCTTATCTGCGGGCCATCCACTCGTACACGTGCACCTCAAGCTCCCCGAAGCTGTCGGTGAGCAGGCCCTGCTTGACCTCAATCTCTCGAGCCTCGAACAGCACCTTGACGCGACAGTCCGCGGGCAGCGTCTTCGGCGCGAAGCTGAGTTCGCATGGCTGCTTGTCCCGGTTGACCGCGATGATGACCGTGCGGTCCGGCAGCTTCTTCTCCCAGATGTGTACCTCCACGTCCTCCGCCGGCCTCTCGATCCAGGTCTGGATCTCGCCCTCGGCCGTCAGCACCGGCCTCAGTGACTTGATGTCCGCAACTGTCTGCTTGAGCGACGCCCAGTCCTCGGGCGCGTTGGCGACGGTGAAGTACCGGCCGCCCCCACCGTATCCCCACCACCACCAGATGAGGCAGCTACTGTTGTGCGCCAGCGCCATGAAGGCGTTGGCGCGCATCGTCCGCCCATCCGGTTGGAACTTGGCCGGGTCAGGCTTCTCCCCGGCTCGCAGCAGCGAGGTCTGTGCCCGGTCGTAGGAGTGCAGGATCGCCGCCAGCGGCGTGCCCTCGCGCAGCGCGGCGCGGTGCCGGTCCAGCCGGCTCGCCACGAAGGCCGTGCTGCCGTAGACCTGCGTCCAGTGCACATCAAGGCAATCGCGGTACTTCTCCACTGCATCGTCACGCGCGCAGGTTACCACCACCGGATGGAAGGGGTCCAGCGCCTTGATGAGCTTGTAGTAGCGCTCCAGCCACATCGGCGAGACGTACTGATGAAGCAGGTCCGGCTCGTCATACAGGTACCAGGCAAACAGCGCCGGATGACGCATCAGCGCGCCCACCCGCTCGGCTACGAACTCCTCGTCCTCGGCTATCAGCCGCTGGCGGTTGAGTCCGATGAAGGCCTGCAGTCCGTGCTTGTGCGCCTCATCCAGGTACTCCAGCGCCTCCTCGTTTGTGCCGGCCCCGTCCCACTGATAGGAATGCACGAAGTCGAAGCCGCCAGCCGCGATCTCCGGCATGTCCTCGATGGCGACGCCGTACATGCCCAGCAGGAAACGCCTCTGTCCGTCGGTCTCCACGCCGCCGATCTGCTTCCACGCGGTCTTCGGCATGGGCCGCGAATGCGTGAAGAACAGCTTCCGTTCAGCGAAGTTGCCGGCGGCGTCCTCGACGCGAGCCACCACCTTGTGCAGCCCCTCACTCCATCCCTCTTCAGGAGTATACCTGGCCTGCCTGGCCCCAACCTGCACTGCCTTGGAGACATCCTGGCCGTCCACCATCAGCCTCACCTTCACGACCCCGACGTTGTCGGAGTACCGCACCCGCACCGGCGCGCTCTTGCTCCCCAGCCAGCCATGTGTCTCCGCAATCTTCGGCTCAGTGCAGTCCTCATCAAGCGAGGCCGTCTGCGTGAAGCTCCAAGCCGGCGACACTACATCATAGTCCGGCACGCGCACGCGCCAGAACCACTTCCCCGGCCCGATCGGGTCCTCCAGCGACACCGGCGGAACCTCGACGGCCTCGAGGGCGATGGTCTCGCCCACCGGGAAGTCCTCCTTCTGGCAAAGCTCCAGGGTGGCCCACGTCTTCAGACCGAAGTGCCAGTTGAAGCGCGGCGTGTTATCCGCGATAGACTGCTCCGGCAGTGGCTGGAGCATCAGCACATTGTAGCGCACTTCCCTCAGCGCGACATCATCGAACCACGCGATGCCGGTCGCGCGCAGGGCCAGGTAAATGATCGCATAGCCAGCGCCCTTCGGCGCTCGCACTGGGCTCGTCCTCACCCGCCGCCAGTTGACCGTACCATAGAGCCCTTTGCCGTAGCTGCCGCCTGCGAACCACTTGCCCTGCTTGTCGGCAAACTCCACGATGACGGTCGCACCGACCGACGACATGCCGTTGACTACCGCGCTCTTGACATCCTGCGTCCTGATCCACGCCTCCGCCTGATACAGTCTCCCCTCCTGCACGGGCACGCTCTGAGTCAGATAGACGTTCCCGCGCTGCGCCTCCTCAAGCTCGCCCTGGATGGTCAGCCGCGCCGCCTGCTTGCCACCGTGCTTGATCTCAGTATCGAGCACCGCGGCCGGGTTGCTGCTCCACCCCTGGAACGCGTTCTCAGACTCGAAGTCGGCGTTCTTCAGCGCCATCGGCTCATACTCCGTAGGCAACTGCGCGATCACTCGCTGGCGGCCGGCAACGAGTTCCGGCTTGGCCTCCTGCACCTCCACCTCGATGACGCTGGTAACGGTCCTCGGCTCCTGGCCGCTGGAACCGATAACCTTCACCAGGAACAGCCCGGAGCCTTGCGCTCGGCGGTCCTGAAGCTCGAAGCCGGTGCAGCGCACAATGACCGTCCGCTGGGCCTGCTCAAAGCGCAGTTCCTCGATGCCACCTATCTTCTCGAACTCGCTCTCGCGGGGAAGGCTCCGCGGCTCGCCGTCCACCCACACGAGGAAATGCTCATCGGTCGCCTGCACCGCCTCCGGCACGATCTGCACCGAGAACTCGGTAGGCCCGGCCGCCGCGATCGTCGTGTCCAGCGAGTACCTGCACAATTGCTCGGTGAGTTCCAGTGTGAGCGTGGCCTCCTGGTTGCCCGCCTCAGCCTTATGCCAGGTCGCGCTCGTCTTCATGACCGTCAGCTCGGCCCCGGCCATGTCGAAGCGGCCCCCCTGCCACGCCGGCAGGTATCCGCGCATGTTGCCCTTCTCAATGAGCGGCTCACCCTTGTACGAGAGCCTCTCCAGGTCCGTGCCTCCGGGCTTAGCGCTCCACGGCCCCACGTTCAACTCCTGTTGGGCCGCTGCGCTCCCTGCACAGATGATCAGCAGCATTCCCACTAACCTCAACACGTGGTCTGCGGCAGTCCTCATTACAGTCCCTCCAATGCGGCTTCGGTAGCATCCAAACTTGAGTTGCTAGGGTCGCGACGCGGCCCGCGTTGTCACAATACCGTCATCATTAGTCGCACATCCTAGCGCATTCCCATCCACCGTCCGATTCGGTCTTCAGACGGGGGTTTTCCACACCTTGCGGTCTGTCACAAGGAGTTATCCACGAAGTTTTCCACAATCCAGGCTTCAGGACGTTTGGCAACACGATGGTCTTGCCATGCAACCCACAGAATCAGCCGCCGCGCTTGAGCGCCTCTCAATAGCTACGGAATCTAGCGATTCGCGCCTCCGTGCATCGGCAGCCTCAACGCCGAGTCCACCTCCATCCGGAGGTCATCGGGACCCTTTCGCACAGCCTCAAAGAAACCCATCGCCGCCACCATCGCCGCGTTGTCGGTGCACAGAGCACGGGGCGGGACGTAGAAGCCGAGGCCAAGTGCCTTCGCACCCGTCGTCATCGTTTCGCGCAGCAGTCGGTTCGCGGCCACGCCGCCGGCAAGCAGTATCTGCCGCACGCGAAAATGCTCGGCTGCCCTCAGGGCTTCCCGTGCCAGCGTCTCTACCACCGCCGCCTGGAACGACGCCGCCAGGTCCTCATTCGCAGGTCGGAGCCTTGGGCGCCGAGGCCTTGGCGAGGGCGACTCCTGCTCCCACTCTCGCGGTCCTTGGCTCGCTGCATCATCCCCCGTCTCCACGATCCTCACCAGAGCCGTCTTCAGCCCGGCGAAGCTGAACCCGAAGCCCTCCTTAAGCCTGGGCCTGGGAAGGGTCACCGCGGTCGCCTCACCTGCGTGGGCGGCCGCCTCGATGGCGGGCCCGCCGGGATAGCCCAACCCCAGCAGCCGAGCGGCCTTGTCCAGCGCTTCACCCGCCGCGTCATCACGCGTCCCTCCCACCAGTTCGTAACGGCCCAGGCCCTCGCACAGCACCAGGTCGCTGTGCCCGCCCGAGGCCACCAGGCACAGGGCAGGGAAGAGAGTGGGCCGGCCTGAAGCCCGGCCCCTCCATCCGCTGGCCGGACCTATGAAGCATGAGTGCACATGCGCAGCGATGTGGTCAACACCGACGAGCGGCAGTTCGGTCGCCAGGGCGTATCCCTTCGCGGCGCTCACGCCCACCAGCAGCGAGCCGATGAGGCCCGGACCCCGCGTGACGGCGATGAGGCTCAAGTCCCCCCAGCCGACGCCAGCCTGCTCCAACGCCTGCGCCACGATCACTGTGACCAGCTCGGCGTGCTTGCGCGAGGCCACCTCAGGGACGATCCCGCCGAAGTGCGCATGCAGGTCTTCCTGCGAGGCCACCACGTTGCTGAGGATCTCTCGGCCCCCGCGCACGACCGCCGCCGCGGTCTCATCGCAGGAGGTCTCGATACCCAGCGCCAAGCTGTCAGAGGTCAACGACAAGCTCAAATCCGCGCTCCCTTTCCCAGCTTTCACGCTGCTCTCTCAGCGCCTGGCGTCCGGCCTCGGTCTGCAGCCCGTGAATTGTCGCCAGGATCGCATCCTCGCCCGTGTCCTGGTAGTATCCGGCACGTCGGCCGACTACCTCGAAGCCGAGCTTCCGGTAGAGGCTCTCGGCGGGAACGTTGCTGACCCGGTACTCCAGCTCAACGAACTCGGCGCGGCGCTCTGCGGCCTCCAGCAGCACGCTGAGCACCAGTATCTCCCCCACGCCCCGCCCACGCCAGCCCGGGTGCACCGCCAGGGTGCTGATGTGCCCCTGGCTGGCGAAGTACCACATCCCCACGTAGCCGATGGGTCGGCCCTCGCTCTCCGCTGTGAGAAACACGCAGTCATTCCGCTTCATCTCGCTCGCCAGCAGATGGTCGCTCCAGGGCGTGGGAAAGCTGACGCGCTCGATGGCGACGATGTGCCCAAGGTCCTCAGGCCGCGCGCTTCGTATGAGCAGTTGCCGCGCCTTCTCA
>JALGVE010000117.1 GCA_029820045.1 Candidatus Zipacnadia bacterium
CGCGCGGGAACGGGCACCTCCCACTTGAACTGCTTCCACTCGCGGGTGGCGGTGAGCCTGAGGCGCTGATCGCCGTGAACGCCGATGCGGATCGAGTCCACCGTCATGCCTACCTCGTTCGGGTCCGCCGAGAGCGTGATGAGGTGCTCGCCGGCGCCGGAGACACTGATGCTCGCGCTCGCCTCGCCCCAACCATTGATATACAGGCGCTTGGGCGTCTCCTTGTCCAGTGTGACGTAGAACCCGTCCTTGTCCCCGGCCGGGCCGTAGCCGCGCACGGTGATGGCGTAGGGCCCGGCATCGAGCGTGACGGTCTTGCTCAGGGCGGCCTGCTTGGCGGCGAGCTCGACCAGCTTGCCCCCGGAGGCCTTCTCGTGCTCGATGACGCGCGCTCCGCCAGTCAGCTCGAAGTCCTCGGCCTCGAAGGCGCTAGCCTGGGCGTCGGAGCGGAAGGTGAGCCGCAGCATGGGGCCCTTGCCGCCCTTCGACCTCCAGGAGAAGCCGTTCATGATGTGATCAGTGCGCCATTCCAAGGACTGAATCATGGTCTGCCGTTGGTTCTCGTTCAGGTCCGGGTAAAGCCAGTCAAAGAGCAGCGCGAGGAACTCATTGCCCTGGGTCGCGTCCTCATGACCATCGCCACCCAGGCCCTCGGGCGAGGCGCGGCCGCCCGGCGGATAGCTCGCCCAGGTGACCGCCCGTTCCTTAACACCCGCGTACTTGTCGTCACCGGTCATGCGCCAGACGAAGGCCACGGTCGCCAGGTCGCTGGCGATGGTGTAGAAGGCCTGCTTTGGCTCCTCGCCGCGGTCAGTCTGTGGGAAGTTGTCCCACCAGTCCTTGCGCATGATCTTGTCGGCTTGCCCCACCATGTACTCCAGGGCGGCCTTTGACCCCGGGTCAGCTTGCGCCAGGGCGCGAATCTGCTCGAGGTTGTCAGAGTTGAAGCAGACACGGGGATGGCCGCGCTGTGCCAGCTTCGGCTCTGCCAGCGCCGAACGGTCCCAGACCACGGCGTCCTCGGCGATCGTGAATGACCGGATGTCGCTCCACTTCTCGCTGCGGGAGCCGACATCATAGCCGATACGCCAGTGCCAGGTCCTGGCGCCGGTCAGCGCCGGGAGGGTGTTGTAGAAGTTGAAGGAACACGTCACGTCAACTACTGGATCGGAGCAGTCGGGCTTCGAGGATATCTGAAGCGTGAACATGTGGAGGGCGTCGCCCCAGTTCTCCGGCCAGTCGGCGCGGTAGGGCCAACTGAGGCGGGGCGGGTTGAGCGCTACCGTCTCGCCGTCGGCGGGCCGCCAGTTGACATAGCGGCAATAGACACTCCGTGGGTTCTCCGGCACAACTGCATCCACGCCGATGCGCACCGGCTCGGCTTTCATACAACTAGCCACAAGGAGACTCAAGAGGACCGCTGCAACGATGCCGCTTCGCACCATCATCTTCGTGACCTCCCAGGTCGTGCGTCGTCGTAAGCCTTGATGTGAGGCCCATGTATTCCGGTACGTGTTTGTCCCTATTCCTGGCCTCAGCCCCTGATACCTTGCGCGGCGAAGGAACAAGCGCGCTGGCGGAGAAATCAGCGTGAGTACCACTCTCGCTCGATGGGAGCTGTGAGATGAAGGGGCGAATGACCCGGCGTGAGGCGATCAAGACTATGGCTACCGCAGCCCTTGGAGGTGCTGCCGCTTTGTCTCTGAAAGGTTCAGAACCTAACGCTCAGCCTCAACCCGCTCGCAAGCCCAACATCATCTTCATCCTGGCCGACGACCTCGGATACGGGGACGTTGGCTGCTACGGCCAGGAGGTGATCGAGACACCGCGCGTGGATCAGATGGCCGCCGAGGGCATGCGCTTCACTGACTGCTACGCCGGCAGCACGGTGTGCGCGCCTTCGCGCTGCTGCCTGATGACCGGCCGTGACACCGGCCATGCCCTTGTGCGCGGCAATGCTCGCATCCCGCTTCGACCCGAGCACGTCACGGTGGCCGAGCTGCTCAAAGACGCTGGCTACGCGACCGGCATCGTCGGCAAGTGGGGCCTGGGGGAGCCCGACACAACGGGCATCCCGAATGGCCAGGGCTTTGACTATTGGTTCGGCTACCTGAACCAGGGCCGCGCGCACAACTACTACCCGGACTACCTGTGGCTCAACGAGGAGAAGGTCTATCTGGAGGGCAATGCCGACGGGAAGAAGGAGCAGTACTCCCACGACCTCTTCACGGAGCACGGCCTGAACTTCATCCGCGAGCACAGGGACGAGCCGTTCTTCCTGTACATGGCGTACACGCTGCCCCATGCCAACAACGAGCTGGGCCGGGAGACCGGAGACGGGATGGAGGTGCCCGACTACGGCGCCTACGCGGCGCGCGACTGGCCCTCGCCGCAGAAAGGCCACGCGGCGATGATCACGCGCCTGGACCGGGACACCGGCCGTATCCTGGACCTGCTCAAGGAGCTGGGCATTGACGGGGACACCATCGTCTTCTTCACCAGCGATAACGGCCCGCACAAGGAGGGCGGCGCGGACCCCGCCTTCTTCAACAGTTGGGGGCCGTTGCGGGGCTACAAGCGCGACCTGTATGAGGGCGGCATTCGCGTTCCCATGATCGTGCGCTGGCCCGGCAAGATAGCTGCGGGGACTGAGAGCGACGTGCCCTGGGCATTCTGGGACTTCCCGCCGACGGCCTGTGAGCTGGCCGGCGCGGAGTGTTCCGATGGCATCGAGGGCCTCTCGATGGCCCCGGCGCTCTTCGGTCAGGAGCCGCCTGAGCGTGAGTTCATGTACTGGGAGTTCCAGCAGCGCGAGTTCAAGCAGGCGGTGCGCATCGGCGACATGAAGGCGGTGCGCGTCGGGCTGACTCGTACCACCGAGGTCTATGACCTGGCTGAGGACATCGGCGAGACGCGCGACCTGGCGGCCGACCGTCCGGAACTGGTCAAGCGCGCTGAGGACATCTTTGATAACTGGCGCGTGGACTCCGAGGAGTTCCCGGTCAAGGACCCTGGCCTGGGATGATGCGTCGCGCGTTGGGGAGCACGCAAAGGGAGATATGAATGAAGCTGCTCGGGGTTTCGTCTTCGCTCGCTCTTACGCTCTGTGCTGCGCTCGGCGTGTGCGCGCAGATCGAGAGGCCGGAAGTCGCTGCGCTCCTTTACGTGTCCTTCGATGACAGCATTGAGCCCGTGGTCGAGGGCGGCGAGGTCACCGTCACCGGTGGTGAGGGCCTGAAGTTCGTCGAGGGCAAGGCCGGCAAGGCAGCGGCCTTCGGTGAGGGGGACTGCGTGGAATACCACGGCCTGCCCGCGCTCGACCCGAAGTCGGCGACCATCGAGGTCTGGGTGAAGCCATCCTTCGACAACAAGGACCTCGACGACCACTACTACCTGCGCTTCTTGCGCGAGGATGACAGCAGCGCGCTGGACATCAACTTCGCCGCGACCCACTGTGGGCCGCGCGCGGCCATGAGGGTCGGGGGGAAGACGGTCAACGTCCACGCGGACTTCCGCAGCTACGCCGACAAGTGGAACCACCTCGTTGTGACATGGGACCACTACGACCCGGATATGTACAGCCTGCGCCTCTACGTCAACGGGAGGATCGGGGCGTACGCGGACTTCCGGGAGATGGAGGCGCCGGAGCTCCTGCGGGTGGGCTGCAAGTCGGCGGAGGAAGCGACCGACGCGAAGGCGCTCATTGATGAGATATGCGTGTACAACCGCTGCCTGACAGAGCTGCAGGTCGCAGCCCTCTACGAGAACGGTGGCCTGGGCATGGCGAAGCTCGACGTGATCCGCGAACGAGTGGCGTCCGACGATGCCGTCCGCCGGCAGCGGATGGACACGCTGCGTAACCAGCGTAAGATCGCGATGGTCACCGGCCGCACCATCGCGGGCTGGAACGACGACATTTTCGAGCACCTCGGCATTGACCCTCCGCCGAGGATTGACGAGAAGGAACTCGAGAACGCGGACCTGAACCAGTATGACATGCTGCTGTTCCCCGGCGGTGGCGGCTTCGACCTGACCGAGCCGGGGGCGGAGGCCCTGCGGCAGTACGTCCGCAAGGGCGGCGGCTACGTCGGGGTGTGCGCGGGCTGCTACGCCGCCGGGAAGTACGGGCTTATCGAACGGGAGTACTACCCCTTCCGCGAACGCGGGCGGGTGGAGGTGTCGCTGCGCGAGCACCCGGTAACAGAGGGCTTCCACCCGAGCCGCAAGCTCGACCTCCCCCACGCCAACGGGCCGCTGATCGAGGCCGGCGACGTGTCGGAGGTGCCGGTGATGTACAACGTCGGCAAGCCCCCCTTCGCCTGCGTCGTCGCGAGGCAGTTCGGCGAGGGGCGAGTGGTGGTCTTCAGCGCCCACCCGGAGGGCGACAACGAGGCTAGGCCGCTTATACGTAACGCCATCCTGTGGGCGGCAAAGGTGACCGGGATCGAGCGCGAAGGCGCCCAAGAGGAACAGTAGCGCGAGCGGGCAGCGAGGACGGGCAGCGCGTCCCGTCCCGCGTTAGCGGGACGGGACCACCGAGGCGATGGCACCGGCCGCGATGCGGCCGCGTCGCGCCAGCAGGCAGTCACGGGAGCGTGACTGCCTGCTGGCACGACGGCGATCCCGCGGGGGCGGGATCGCGTGCCATCGGCTCGGTGCGGGGTTGGCCTCAGGCCAACCCCGGCGCTGCCCGGGCTCCGGCGGTCGAGTTGACGCGCTGGGCGAGGCCTGCTACCATCCGTGTCAGCGCGTATCTTGGAGAGAAGTGAGGAGTTAGCGTTGCAGGAGGGGCCCGTGGAGGAAGAGCAGGTCGTGGCAGACGATGCCATCGAGCGGCTGGTGCAGGCGCGGTTGGCGATCCTGCGCGAGGTGTCGAAGGTCATCGTCGGCCAGAAGGAGGTCATCGAGAGCCTGCTGATCGGGCTTCTTGCCGACGGTCACTGCCTGTTCATCGGGGTGCCGGGGCTGGGGAAGACGCTGCTGGTGCGGACCATCGCTGACGTCCTCGACCTGAAGTTCTCGCGGGTGCAGTTCACGCCGGACTTGATGCCGGCGGACATCACGGGGACTGACATCATCGAGGCGGAGCCGGGAACCGGGCGGCGGGACTACCGGTTTGTGCACGGGCCGATCTTCGCGAACGTGCTGTTGGCTGACGAAATCAACCGAGCGCCGCCCAAGACGCAGAGCGCGCTGCTGCAGGCGATGCAGGAACGGGAGGTCACGGCGGGAGGGCACACGTACTCGCTGGAGGCGCCCTTCTTCGTGCTTGCCACGCAGAATCCCATCGAGCAGGAGGGCACTTATCCGCTGCCCGAGGCGCAGCTCGACCGGTTCCTGCTGAGCGTGCATGTGGGCTATCCGACTGAGCAGGAGGAGCAGCGCATCGTGGCGGAGACCACCTCTACGTACGCGCCCGAGCTGCAGACGGTACTGAGCGGCTCGCAGATCGTGGGGCTTCAGCAGGTGATTCGATCGGTGCCGGTGGGCAGTCACGTGCTGGCGTACGCAGTCAGCCTGGGACGGGCCAGCCGGCCGGAGGAACCTGGGGCGCCCGCGTTCATCAGCGAGTGGGTCTCATGGGGCGCGGGGCCGAGGGCTTCGCAGACGCTGGTGATTGCCGCGAAGACGCGCGCGCTGATGTACGGCAGGCCCACGCCCTCGATTGAGGATGTCCAGGCGATGGCGCTTCCGGCGTTGCGCCATCGTATTATCCCGAGCTTCGGCGCCGAGGCGGACGGCATCAGCGCTGAGGACATTGTGCGCCGGCTACTTGAGGCGGTGCCGGAGCCTTGAGCGAGCAGGGGACCGGCGGCGGTCGGGAGTTGCTGTCAGCCGGCGGAGTGGTGGTGCAGCGCGGGCGCCAGGGTGTACGGGTGCTGGTGTTGTATGACTCCCGCCACGACGAGTGGCGGCTCCCGAAGGGGAAGCTGAAGCCTGGAGAGACGGCTAGTGAGGCGGCCGAGCGGGAGGTAGCCGAGGAGACGGGCCTGGCTTTGAGCGCGGGCACGTACCTGGGGGCAACGACGTATGCCTACCCGGATCCCCATGACGAGGCGCCGACGCACAAGATCGTCTACTTTTTTGCCATGAGCGCCGATGCTGAGGCGCAGGCCAGGCCTGAGGAGGGCACGTCGGATAGCGTGGAGTGGCTGGCGCCCCGCGACGCAGCGGAGCGCCTCACCTGGCCCAACGAGGCGGTGATGGTCATGCGGGGCGTCGAGGCGGGGTAGGCCGAGACACGCAGGCAACAAGGGCGCGCCGATCCCGGGTGGGGATCGGCGCGCTGTCAATTCTGGTGGGCCCGGACTTGTATCAGTCGGGGACGTAGGGCAGCAGAGCCATCTCTCGGGACCGCTTGATGGCCATGGCCAGCCGGTTCTGGTGCTTGCGGCAGGTACCTGTCTGACTCGCCTTGCGGATGCGAGCGTCGTCGTCCAGGAAGCGTTTGAGCAGGCTAACGTTCTTGTAGTCTATGATGTTGTCGCGTGGCGAGACGCAGAAGATGCAGACCTTCCGCTTCCTGCGACCTCCGGGCTTACCGCGCCCACGGGCACGGCTCCGGGGCGGGCTCTGCGCCCTTCTGTCTCTATTTCCCACTGCAAATCCTCGCTTTCAGAATCCCTCAGGTGTATGACATGCACAGTATAGCCGAAGCACTTAGGGTCGTCAAGGGCGCGATGCCTCGTGCAGGAGCATCGGTTTTAGCTGGCTGACGGGCGTGCAAGCTTCTTTTCGGTGTAGGGCGTCCCGCCCATCGGGCGGGATGCCGGGCCGGTGCCGTATGGACGCGCCCATGGAG
>JALGVE010000012.1 GCA_029820045.1 Candidatus Zipacnadia bacterium
CGGCAACGTCCGGCAGGACTGAAGTCCTGCCCTCCGTACGGCACGGCTTTGCTAGCCGCCGTGCCCCGCCCTACACTACCCACAAGCCAACTTGCTCTAAAACCGATGCTCCTGTCAGGGGGGGCAGGAGCATCGGTTTTGCTACCAGGGGGGCCGACATTCCTGTCGGCGCATTTCGCCTTGGCCTCGGCGGGACCGCAGGCGCCGCTGTCGTATGTAGGGCGCGCACCCGTGGCGCGCCCCACGCGGGCGGGGCACCCCCCTTCGCCAAGGCTACGGGGGACAAACAGGTCCCCGCCCTACAACGCAGCCCCAGGCTCCCCCGCAAAAACGATGCTCCTGCCCCCTGCCACGGACCGCTTGCAGGGACGACGGCGCCCGCGTATAATTGCCGACGATCAGAACGAAGGCTTCTGACGAAGGGACGTGCACCCTTGTGATGAGAGGCATGGCAGTAGCAGCGTTCTCTCTGATAGTGTTGGTCACAGCCTGGGGGCAGGAGTGGGGCGTGGGCATCGGCGAGAACCTGGTGCAGAACCCCAGCTTCGAGGAACTCCAGGAGGGCAAGCCCATCTCCTGGAGTGCGCCCGCGCCTGTGTACAGCTCCGACGACACTGCGGCGCGCACCGGCGAGCGTTCGCTCAAGTTCGTCAACGACGATCCCAAGAACTACGTGCTATGCGGTCAGCGCATTGATCTTCAGCCCGGCCGCATCTACGAGGTGAAGGCGTGGGTGAAGACTGAGGGTGTCGAGGGGGCCGACTCGGGCGCGACCGTCTGCCTCGAGTGGTCGGACGCCGAGGGCAAGTACCTGGGTGGCTCCTATCCTCCCGGCAAGAAGGGCGACACACCTGAGTGGACCGAGGTCGGCGGCATCAGCAGGCGGATTCCCGAGGAGGCGACAAGTTGCTCCGTGACCTGCTATGTGCGCAAGGGCATGACCGGGACTGCGTGGTGGGACGATGTGTCTGTGCGTCGCGTGCGCGAGCGACCTATGCACAGCGTGCTGGTACATCCCTCATACCGTGGCTGGGTTCTCGATGATGGGCCGCACGAGGCGGAGGTGCGCCTCAGCTTCCTCTTCGACGACCTCGATGGCGGCCCGGAGTCGGTCCGCGTCGCAGCGCGCTTGACCCCGGACGGAGAAGAGAAGGTGCTTGCCGAGCAGACGGCCGATGAGGTCACGGGCGAGCCGCTTCGCCTGCGGCTGCCTCTGCCTGAACTCGCGGTCGGAACCTACCAGCTTAAGGTTGACCTGGTTGACAAGGCCACGGGCAAGGTGCTCTGCCAGGACGTCTATCCGCTGGAGCGCCGGACCGGCCCCATGCCCAGGTGCTTCGTGGACCAGCACAACCGCGTCATCCTGGACGGCAAGCCCTTCTTCCCGCTCGGGATGTACTGGAGTGGCGTGAGCGAGGAGCAACTGCATGTCTACGCGGACAGCCCCTTCAATTGCCTGATGCCCTACGGCAGCCCCAACGATGAGCAGATGGACCTCATCGAGAAGTACGGGCTGAAGGTCATCTACTCGATCAAGGATTTCTACTTCGGCACCAGGTACTGTCCGGAGTTCATCAAGTCGGAGGACGATGAGGAGCCCGCGGTGCGGGAGCGCGTGCGCAAGTACCGCGACCATCCGGCTCTGCTCGCGTGGTACCTCAACGATGAGCGGCCGCTGTCCATGCTGCCGAGGCTGGAAGCGCACCAGCGCTGGGTCGAGGAGGAGGACCCCAACCACCCGACCTGGGTGGTCCTGTACCAGGTGGGCCAGGTGGGCAGCTATCTCAAGACTTTCGACGCCATCGGCACCGACCCCTACCCTATCCCCAACCGTCCGCCGGCGATGGCCGGCCAGTGGACTCGCCTGACCCGCGAGGCGGTTGACGACGCCCGTGCCCTGTGGCAGGTGCCGCAGGTCTTCAACAAGAGCGCCTATCGTAAGACCGAGGCGGAGAAGGCAGAGGGCCGCCCGCCGACCTTCGAGGAGATGCGCTCCATGACCTGGCAGTGCATCACCGAGGGCGCGGACGGCCTCATCTACTACTCATGGTTTGACCTGCAGCGCGACAAGAATTACCCCTTCGAGCAGCGCTGGCCGGAGATCAAGCGCATGGCGCAGGAGGTAAGCAAGTACGCGCCCGCGCTGCTATCCATCGAGCCGACGCCTGAGGTGGAGGTTGAGGCGCCGGAGGCGATTCACTGGACGCTTCGCAGCCACGAGGGGAAGGTCTACCTCTTCATGGTCAACGATGCCGAGGAGGCGGCGGACGCGACCGTACGTTTCCCTCAACGCCCGCAGCAGGTTACGCTCGAGGGCGCGAACTTCACGCTAGCCGCAGACGGCAGCTTCCAGGCCACCTTCGACCCGCTGGGCGTGAACATCTACGAGGTGGAGATGTAGGCGCGTCTCACCTGCCAGGTCGCGCGACGCGTCAGGCTGCTACAGCTCGACGGCCATCCGCGGGATATCCTCGTAGCCCGGCCTCGCGTAGGTGTCCAGCAGGTCGGCCTTGTGCCTCACCCGCGCATCGCCGCAGCGGATTTCGTACTCGCCCGCCTCCTTGAACACGAGCCAAGCCGTGCCGTTGGGATCCGTCATCGCTCCGCGCGGCGCGGCAAGCCCCGCCGCAAGAGGCCGCGCGATCACCGGCAGTCCCACCACGGGCTCGCCGTCCCGCGTGACGTGCACGATGACCTCAGGCGCGCGGCGCGCGGGCAGCTTCGGCATCTTTCCCCAGTAGTCAGCAAAGGCCTGATATGCTTTGTTGGGCGTGATCGAGGGACGGGAGGGGTCGAACCAGTTAATGAGCGACCGATGTCCCGAGCCCGTTCGCAGCGCCTCGCATTTGATGCCCGGCCCGGAGAGACTCGGCCAAGGGATCGGTACCATCGCGCCGAGGCTCACGCTCCCCTTCCGCCAGCCCTCCTTCGTCACGGGCGCCGTGGTGGGGTCGCCGAGCAGGTCGGCCCACGGGCCCATGAGCGAACGGTCGGCGGTCGTGAAAAGCCCGCAGATGTAAGGGAGGAAGTTCAGCGCCCCGGAAAGCTCGATCTCCTCGTAGTACGAGGTCCAGGACCGTATGTACTCGCACATGCTGTCAACGGCCTCGGCCGACTTCGCCGGATCAGGGCTGGACATGGCAAACAGCACCGGGTAGTTCTGGAACTCGCCGTTGATGCAGGGTCGGCCTCCCCACTTCTCCTTCCATCCCTCGAGGCGCTGGTTCGGCGGGTAATGGAGGTTGACGATCTCAATATCGTCGCGCTTGGTGCAATACCCGCCATTCTCCACCCCGTGGAGGGTGAAGGGCCGAGTCGGGTCCTCCTCATTGATCGCTTGCCCGAAGGATAGGAAGCGGTCAAGCATCGCCGTGGGGCGCTGAGTTGAGCAGAAGGTCTCGTTCTCAACGGACCACAGAACCAGGCTTGGGTGGTTGCGGTGCTTCCGCGCCCATCTGTGATAGTGATCGGTGATGTTGCGCACCCACACCTCGTCATCCCAGTCCGCGACGCCCATGATGTCCGGTATCCCGTAGACGCCCCAGTACGGCCCCTCAAGCTCCGACAACATGCCCAACTCATCGCCGAGATCGAGGAACTCCCGCGCAACATCGCCATGCCGGTGCCAGCGGAGGATGTTGACGTTCATCCCCCGGTCGCTTCGGTACATGTGCAATCCGAACCAGCGATTCCCGTGGGCGATCTTGCCCTCCTGCAAGTACCAGCCGCCGCCGCCCTGAAGGGGAAGGCGTTCGCCGTTGAGGTAGAACTGGCCGCCCTGTATCCAGAACTCGCGGAAGCCGAAACGCTGGTAGTGCACATCATAGGGCTGTTGGGCAGCGTCGGCGCTTAGGCTTGATCGCAGATAGTAGAGGTTGCTCGGATCGCCCCAGTCGCCGCCGATGCCCCAGAGCTTCGGGGTCTCCCACGGCGCGGAGACCTCCACCGCGGTCGTGCCTCGTGGCTCAAGCACTACCTCTTGCCCGGGCAGCGTCAGGACGGCCTCGCCGGCATCCAGAACTTCCTGCGCCAGCGACAGTTGCAGTCGCTCGTCCGTCTCGTTGGTTAGCCACGTCTGCACGGTTGCTTGCTGCCGTCGCACCGAGGTGATGACGAACGCATCCGAGACACGCACCGCCGGCACGTTGCGCAGAGAGACATCCTGCCAGATGCCTCCGAAGCGCGCGCCCCACAGGTCAGATATGATGTAGTGATTCGGCCCTGAGGAACAGCCTGTCGGCTGTCCCTCCAGCTCCGACTTTTCCAGGGCGGTGATCGAGGTGTCGTGAACAAAGCAGAGCATCTCGTTGCTCTCGCCCGGACGGGCCGCCCCCGTGACATCTACGTCGAACGCATCGAACCCACCGAGGTGCCGCCCACAGAACTGCCCGTTCAGATACACCTCGCACAGGTGGAACACGGCCTCGAAGTGGACCTTGATGCGTCCCGCCTCCCAGTCGCCCGGGATGGTGAAGCGCGTGCGGTACCATGCCCAGTGCTGCCCGCCGGGCCATTTGCGGTCGAGCGCCATGAAGTTGCCGACCGTCTCGTGCCAGGGCCCGTGCGGAACGCGGATCTTGAACCAGTCTCCATCTCCCGGCGCCTCCGGGGAACCCCGGGTGGTCATCTCCCACTCGCCGTTGAGGAGTACCTCGGCCCGCTGCGTTGCCTCGACCCTGGCCGGCGCACGTGGCGCGAGCGGCCGCTCCTCGCCGACAAGCTCCTGCTCCGCCTCCGCCTCGCCCACGAACTGCTGGGCGCGCCAGAGCCGAGTGACTCCGCGGCGCAAGGCCGCAAGGTCAGAGGCTGTCTCAAGACCGCCCGCGGCCGCGTCGAGGTAGGTACCGGCGACCCCGGCGAAGTACCGCGCCTGCCGGCGGTGGTAGCTGGTGGTTGCCGTCGCTCCCGGAAGCGCCGCCAGCCGCTCTTGCAGGTCGGCGAGCACCGCCCCGAGCGGCTCGCGCAGCTCCACGCTGATGCGCGGCTCGCTGTCCTCGAAGCTCTTGTCTATCCTGGCCGCGCGTTCCCGGATCGGGGCGAGGTTAACCGTCTCTCCCGCCTCTATCCGCTCGACCGCTGCCGCTATGTCCTCCTGAAGCGCGTCCACCTCGGAGCGCATCCCCTCCAGCAGCCGACGGGAGGCGGCGCACGCCCCTTGCACTCCGTCGGTCCTGAAGACCTCAGCGATCTTCCCTATCAGGGCGTCGAGGCCCCCGACAGAGTCCCTCCCCCGCGTAGCATGACCGGCAAGCCGATTGAGCGCGTCCGCATCCTCGTTCACGAGCAGGCAGCGGGTGACGAAGGCGTACTTCTCAACGCAGCCGACAGTGAGCGCGTCGCCGGGGGCGAGCGGCCTCATGCCCGTCGAGCGAATCCAGCTCATGTCGTGCCCCCAGCCCTGTTCGCTTTGATAGGTCCGCACCGCCGCCACCTCAGCCACCGGCTCCATCTCCACCTCCTCGCCGTTGAGGTCCACCACGTAGGTCATCTCAGGAGACACGTACTCGTATCCCTTCTGGTGACCCGTCCGGCACAGGAAGTACAGGTAGAACTTGTCGCCCGGCAGTTCCTTGAGGTGCCAACGCAGACTGACGCCGGGGCCGAGGCCGACGCTCTGCTCCCCGCCCGTATCCTCGAAGGTCTGTGCGTCCCCGGTCTTCTCGGGAACCGGCTGCTCCTTGCCCTCGGCATCCACGCGCACGCCGTCGGTGGCTTTCAGCGGGTAACCGATGAACTCGGCGGGCTTCGCGCCGGGCCTTTTCACGAGCGTTGGAAGCGTGACTTGGCAGAAGGCAGTGCAACTCACCAGAAGGGCTCCCACTGCAAAGCTGAGGGGTCTCATTACCCGCATCCTCTCCGGTCCCGTTGGTTTGTGACTGTCCCCGGGACTCTTGTCGGTCTATCCTCCCTCATCCGCCGGCGCTGTTACGACCTGCCTCTCCCCGTCCTGCATCCGTGCCACGAGGGTCGAAGCCTGGCTCTTCAACTGCTCGCCCCACGGCGCGGCCACCGTCATCTCGCCTTCGCCGCGATTGAAGGCCACGAGCACATCCCCGACGTGCACCGCATCGCAACTATCCGTGGACACATCCTCCACCTGCGCAAGCTCCTCGCCCGCGTTGCCGATGAGCAGCGGCACCAGGAAGGTCATCTCGGTGGCAGGGCCGGCCTTCAGCTCCAGGAGGTTGATGTCCGGGTTCTCCTTGGGTGTGAGGTCGCGGGTCGGATGAATGTACTGAGGTCGGTAGGTGCTTGCCTCGGCCTCAAACCTCTCAGGCATGATGGGCACGACCCCGAGCTGAGCCTCATTCCGGGTGATGGTCCAGGCGCCGTCCCCCTCAGCAAGCTCGCCGTAATGGTGCAGGAGCCAACTGAAGGTGCGCGGCTCCTTGTCACTCAGGCGATCGTAGACCACCACCAGGTCGCGTCCCGCCAGCACCAGCGTGCGGTCGAAGCGGGTCAGGCCCAGCTCCTCGGGATAGGCGGAGGTCGCATCTCCGGTCGCGATAGTGATGTCGCCCTCGGTGACAAACTGCGTGATATGGGCGCGCCCCGGCTTCGGACGCGGCCACATCTCGCCATCACCGTACTGCCCCTGGCCATCCACCAGCACGGTGTTGTGATTGCGCGTCATCTTCTTGTAGGTATAACCCGGGTCCACCGCCAGCACCTCGCCCCGGCCGAAGAGCACGAAGTGATTCTGCTCCGGGTGGTTGTGCCCGGTGCCGCCCAGGCCGAACTTCGCGCAGAGTTCAGCCCACTTATGCCCGCCCAGCGGTCGGCTCACGAAGACGACGTCAGTTGCATCATCCTCCCAGGAGGTCCGGGCAAAGGCGGTCTCGATGTCAGGGTAGTACTTGGCGAGCGGCAGCGCCTCGCGCGGATCCCGCCCCTCCACCTTCTCGTCCAGCCACAGCAGGTTCCAGGCGAGCCAGGACGGCCCACCGCTGAGCAGCTCCGCCATGCCCATCGGCGCCGGGTCCTTGAAGCGCTTCGCCTCCCAGAGCAGCAACCTGATGGGCGGGCGTCCGTGCCTGGTGCTGGTGTCCTCCAGCGCCGCCGAGCGCGCGAAGCCCGGGTAGAGGTAGCGGAAGATGAACTCCGCCTGTCCGCTCAGCCCGTCATCTCCCGCCGGGATATGCAGGCCCGTGCACCACTCGTAGAGGTCGGTGTACATGTACAGCGTGGGCATCGAGTAGTCCCAGTACCCCGGCCCCTCGTGGAAGCCACCGTCGGGGCTGAAGCTGAGTGCAATGCGCTCGTAGCGGTCCCACGCCCAGGCCAGCCATTGCTCGGCCTCGGGGACCTCGCCGCAGATGGCCGCGGCCCCGAGCGCCAGCGATAGGTGGGCGTACCAGAAGTGGTTCTGCTGGAAGCTCAGCCCTCCGCCGGTGTGACCGCTCAGCGAAGCCTCGTACACCTTCCGCGACTGACGGGCGATAAGGTCGCGCACCCCGACGCGCAGGTCGTCGGGCAGATACTCGTAGAGCCAGTCGTAGGTGAGCGCCACGCCCTCCATGAAGTACTCCGCATCGAGGTCCACGCCGCAATCCGGATACGTGGTCGCCAGCTTCAGCCACTCCAGGATAGGTTGGAGCTTCTCCTCGCTCGGCTCCAGGAGATAGCTCAGAGCGCGGCTGCCGAGGCTGCGGTAGGCACCCCCGTTCCGCTTGCCGGGCTTGAAGGGCGGGGGCTCCCTGGTCAGAGCGCCGGCGGGCACGTAGAAGCGCTGCACGCGCTCATCATCAAGCCGCGCTTGCATCGCCTCCAGGTCGTCCGCGGTGAAGAAGATGCGCGGGTGTTTGCCGAGGAGTTCCTCGCGCATCGGCGCCCTGGGGAGCTCGCTCTTGATCCTGTACAGCTCGACCCGCGCCAGCACGCTGCCCGCGGCCTCCCGCAGCACGAGGCGGAAGCCGTGCTTGCCCGGCTCGGTGATACGGACGCTGGCCGAACGCTTGTCCAGTGTGCCCACCGGCAGAGTCAGAGCCCGGTCAAGCTGCTCGCCATCCACCTGGACCCAGAAGGAGTCCGTCCCGCGGTCCGGTGCGCTCGCCGTGACCGACAGCCCGTACATGCCGGCGGCGAGTTCCGCGTCGAACTGCACGAAGAAGCCCTCCTCCGTGACCACGATCTGCTTGCCATCGCGCTCCCCGAGCTTCATACCCTCACCGAACGTCGGCAACTGCTTCGCGTTGGCCTCGACCACGGTCTCGCGCGCCAGCATGGGCGTGTCGGTGAGGTTATCCAGGTCAACTCCCGAGAACGGCCCGGCAGCTAGCGCGCTCAGAATCACGGTAGTCCACATGCTCCCATCTCCTTGCCTTTCTCTCCCTGCTTCGATGCGTCTGCGCAATCTGTCTCGCATATTCACCCCGAGGCGGTCAATCTCCTTGCCGAGCAGACTGCCGGGCCTGTCCCTGGGAAACGCGGCAGGTTATGCAAAGGCCGCCGGGGAAAGATCGCATAGGCGGCACGACACCTATTTTGTATGTTTCCAGGAACTGAGTTGACCTCACATGAGACCATTGCACGAGGGCGGAAGCGGCAACGTTCAGTGCGTTCAGGACGGAGGCGGCGCCGTTTGGCGGGGTCGGCTGAGGCCCCGCGCAGCGAGGGTGCAGTCGGCCCGTCGGCCACATCAAAACACTGGGCCGGGCTCGCCCTCCCGCGTTGCGGGAGAACTCGCACGGCCCCTCCAGCCTTCGCCCTGTGCTGGCGATCGCAGAGCCTCCTCCCCCGCGGTGAGGGGCGTTGGACCTGCCATGTGCCCAGCCAGCAACCCTATGACTATCATTGGACAACGAAGCACTGCGCACGCGGGACCGTCTGTCCTGCGGTTGACCTTCCTCATGATTCTGCTGTCGGGGGTGTTGGCGATGGCCCAGGAGGAAGCAGCGCCTGGATGGGTAGCGAAGATCCGCTCAGACCACCCGCGTTTGTTCTTCAACGCCGACACCTGGCCGGCAGTCAAGGCGCTCGCCCTCGGCGACATGCGGGAGCACTATGACCAGGTAAAGGCCAAGGTGGACAGCTATCCGAGCGCGCCGGAGCCGAAGGACTACGGCTTTCAAGCCATGAATGCGGCCTTCGTCTACCGGGTCACCGGCGAGCAGAAGTACCTTGACCTGACCCGCGCCCTGCTCGATGCCAGCCTGGAGTTCTATCACGCCCGCATTGCGGAGAAGGTGATGGTCAACTGGTACTCACATACCCGCGTCTCCGCGCTGGCGGCCTTCGACTGGGTTTTCAACGACGTCCCGGAGGACTGGCGCGCGGCCTGGGGTAAGTCCATGCTCGAGCACGTCGCCCAGGTACAGCCGTACCCGGGCTGGCGTGACGACTGGGGTAACGGCCGGACCAACCGCAGCGGCCCTACCACCGGGTTCTACGGCACTCAGAACCTCATCTGGTTCGCGGGGCTTGCGATGCTGAGCGAGGGTTTCGATGACGAGCGCGCGCTGGACTTCCTGGTGCGCGGCCATGATCTGAACATGAAGCTGCTGGAGCATCGCCGAGCCGCCTCCGGCGATGACGGCGGCGCGGCCTCGCCGACGCTAGGCTACTGCATGGGCGCATATCCCTGGGCTGAATTCAACTTCTTTCACACCTGGGAGTCGGCCACGGGAGAGCAGATCGCGCTGGAGTGGCCCTACGTCGCCCTCTTCGCCAACTACGTGATGTGGAACTACCTGCCCGACGCCCACGAGTTCGGCTACGGCGATGCCAACCACACCGACAACCGCATGACGCGCTGGAACATGTGCCTGCACATAGCGGAGACCATGCACTTCTACGCCCAGAGCCAGCCGGAGTGGGTTGCCCTCGCGCGCTACGTGCAGGGACTGTTCCCGAAGCACTACCCGGACACGCAGTGGGGGTGCCATCCGTTCCTGCTCACGCGTATGGACAAAGCGCCACCGGCGCGCGACCCGGGGCTGCTGCCCCACGCCCGGCACTTCGAAGCCATGGGCCAGGTCTTCATGCGCTCCGGCTCCGGGCCGGACGACACCTACGCGCTCTTCGCCACCGGCGGCATTCTCAGCCAGCATCGGCACTACGACAACAACAACTTCTGCATCTACAAGAAGGGCTTCCTCGCCATCGATTCGGGCACGCGCGTAGGCAATGCCGACCAGCTTCAGAATTACTACGCGCAGACCGTCGCGCATAACTGCATCCTCATTGACATGCCCGAGGAGCCGGTCTCGAACTACTGGAACGGGAAGGTCTACGTCCAGGAGGGCGGACAGTACAAGCAGATCGGCTCGCAGGTCGTCGCCTTCGAGACCAACGACGACTTCACATACCTCGCCAGCGACGCCACCGAGGCCTACCGACCGGAGAAGTGCGAGCTTGCGCTGCGGCAGTTCGTGTTCGTCTACCCGAACCACTTCGTGGTCTTCGACCGCGTGCGCTCGACGAAACCGGAATACCGCAAGCGCTGGCTGTTGCACACCGCGCGCGAACCGCGCATAGAGGGGACTACGATCTCAGCCGACCAGGGCGAGGGGCGCATCTTCTGCCGCACGCTCCTACCGGAGCACGCGCAACTCACCGCCATCGGCGGCCCCGGCAAGGAGTTCATGGCCGGCGGCAAGAACTGGCCGCTGCTCGAGAAGGGCAAGTACGGCGGCACGCCCGAGTACTCGGAACTCATGGGCTGGGGGCGCGTCGAGGTCAGCGCACCCGCACCAGCACAGGAGAGTCTGTTCCTGCACCTCATCGAGGTCGGGGATCAGACCCTGGAGGCCATGAGCGAGGCGGAGCTGGTGCGCGAAGAAGGCAGCGTGGGGGTGCAGTTCGCCGCCCTCAACAAGTCCGTCCATGTCACCTTCGCCACCGAGGGCGACGCGGGGGGGCACATCCGCATCGCCCGCGGCGACGAGGTCCTCGCCGACCAGGAGCTGACCCGCGAAGTCATGCCGCAAGAGGGCCTGGCAGCGCCGGAGTGAGGGAGGGCAGGTCTACTGTGCGGGGGGCGCCCTCGCCCCCCCCAGCGGGGCTGAGAGGATCCGCCTTCAGCAAGGCGACGGCGTACAAGCCCGCCACCGCGTGGGCCTCAGCCCCGCCGTTACCGCCGCAATAGGGGCGGGGTGGCGAGGGTCGCGCTGCGACCGCGGTGCGGGAGCAACGCGACCCGAAGCATGATGGGCGGGGCGTGGTGGAGGTGGAAGGTGAGCGGGGAGGGACCCGCGGGCAGCGTGCGGGCGCTCCGCGCCCGACGCCGGCGGCAGAGCCGCCCGCATCGCGGGCGGGACGGATGACGATTGAGGTCACCCACCGGTGACCTCAATCGTCATCCGTCGGCGGGCTTTGCCCGCCCTCTGCCGCCGTCGTGCCCGGGGCTTTGCCCCGGGCCACGCTGCCCTCTTGTTAGCTGGCCGAGGTGCGGCCCCCCGGGGCTCACCACCGCCGATACTTGTACGGGTTGTAGGTCAGGGCTTGCACAGCGTAGGGCGAGCCAGCGGAGCCGATCTCAACCTGACCTACAGTCAGATCGAGCGGCGGCAGGTCCGCGTTCGCGGCCCAGGCGGCGTTGGTGAGCAAGGTTCCGACCAGCCGCATCGCCTTCGCACGTTGGCGTTCCCCCTGGACCTGCGCAGGGTCCAGCCCGCAGAAGTACAGCGTGCTCGGCCCGACCTTGATGTGTCCCACCACGACCGGCTCGCTACCCGCAACGCTCGCTCCGACGAGGGTGGGGGCTTCGAGCCACTGCTTGAAGTACAGGTCGGCGGCAGACAGGCCGCGCAACATCTCATCAGCTTCGCTGGGCTTGCTGAGCTTGAAGAAGCGTGCGGCCTCGGTCTTCAGTCCCAGCGCTTGAGCGAGCGCCGGTACTGCCTGCGGAAGCGCGAACACCGTAGGTGATAGCTTGCCGCCGGCTAACTCCTTGCCGACTGCCTCGGGCAAATCTCCGAGCACCAACAGCCCATGACCCTCCGCCTCGGCCACTGACTCCACCTGCTGGGCTTGGCAGCCTAGCTGAGCCAGCAACGCCCTGCCTGCCTCGCCGCCGAGATACGCCATCCGGCCGGGCGGCTCCGGCTCCTCATGGCGCGCCACCCACTCGATCATCCGGTGCACGAGCAGCGTTGCGACCGGGTCCTTCCCGTACCGGCTGGTCACATCAAGCTGGCAGAGCAGCATCTGCCCGTCTCCGACGCGCCAGGTCATCAGCGGCGTGTACATGAGGTCGAAGCTGCAATCCGCCAGCACCTCGAAGGCGCCGCGCTGAGGCTTCTCAAAGGCGAAGCTGGCGACCGTGCCGTTGTTGCTCCAGCGCCAGAACTCCTCGGGGTAGTGGCCTTTGAGGTCCTCGGCGATGGGATAGGGCTTGGTCAGCAGACTCTGCCCGCGCCAGTCGGCAAGGTCGGCGTCGCTCAGGCCTTGAAGCAGCGGGTTCTCCGACGCGCGCAGGTAGACGTGCCGGCAGTTGGGATCGTCCAGCAGCAACCCACCGTAGGCCTGCGTCTGCTCGAACACGAGCACCTTCAGTCCGTGCGCCTGCGCCGCCGCCAAGCCCAGGTCTGCCAGGAGCTGCTGCGACTGAGCGTTCAGGGAATCGGCGCCGATGATGAGCGCGTCAAGGTCGGAGAGGTCAGTCCGCGCCGTAACCGGCTCGGCGCGCACGCCGGCGGCACGCAGCACTTGCGCGGTGCCATGGCCCGCGTCCAGCAGCCCGATGCGCGCCGCGCCGACCTCGGGCCTCGGGGGGCGCGGCCAGACCTGGATCGCGAACTCATCGTCGCACAGCTTCTCTCGGCCCTCATGCAGGGTGAGCTTGAGGGACAACTCCGTGCGCGCCTCGACCTCCGGCGCCTGCAGTAGGACAGGCGCCCCCGCCTGTCCAGCGAACCGTATCTCTCCCGGCGCCAGCCTCAGCTCCTCCTTCCCGCCCGTCAGCCGGACACCATGCGCGTCCTCCAGCGTCCACCGCAGTACGCACTTCAGGTCAGAGTAACGATCATTGATGACCACGAGCGTCTTCGCGAACTTCTCTCCCGCGAAGAAGGCATGGTCCTTGCCCGCCCAGTTGTCCGGCGGCCCGGCGATGTACGCCAGCACCGGCATGTTGGCGCGTCGCATGGCCTGGCCGAGCAAGGTCAGCTTCGTCGCCCGGTTGATGGTCGGCTCGTCGGGCTCGATAGACAGGCCGAACTCCTTCGGTCCCGGGAGCTTGAGCTCGATGGGCTCACGCTGGTACTCCCAGCAATCGCGGTACTCGACATGCTCGCAGTACGAGATGCCCCAGGTCCGCCAAGAGCGAAGCGTTCGCTCGCCCCAGACCTCCTTGAGGCGCATGTAGCTCGGCAGCCGGTACTTGAGCGCATCAAGGTTGCAGTGCCACTCACCCGGCTTCATGATCTCCATGGCCTCAGGGGGCAGCGCGTCGTACGCCCAGTCGCCCAGAGTCGGCGCAGCATACTCCTCGAACAACGGCTCGGAAGCATAGACATCCGCGAGGCTTCCACGGCGCTCCTGGTACCAACTCAGGATGCAGGGGAAGCCGGCCTCTACCGGCATCAGCGGCTTCCGCCGCGTCCTCGCCCACGCCGAGGGCCACTCCTCGCGCTCCTGGAGGGGGATGTCGAAGTCGAGGTATGACATCACGGTGTACACCTGGCCGAAGTCGCCGGCGGCGTGGTGAAAGACCGGGCGCGAGTCGCGGTCAATGTCGCGAAGCTGCTGCTCACACCAGCGCATGGCCGCGTGGCGCGCGAGCATGTCCGTGCGCATCTCGGGGTGCTTGGCAGGCGGGTGCGAGCCGTCCATCCAGTCGGGCCGGATGTCGCCGGTGTACGCGCCGGTGTTGAAGTGCTGAAACCACATCGCGCAGCAGGCGTGGTTGCCGTAGCGCGCTACGTAGTCGGCGATGCGCTGCTGCAGGCCCTCTTTGACCCGGTCGTCGTCGAGCACCGGCCACAGCGACTCCGCGCCCGGTACGTGCGAGAAGATGATGATGCCCATCTCGTCCGCGATGTCATAGTACTTCTCGCGCCACACACATTGATAGCCCGCCGCCCACCGCCCCGAGTACTCACGCACCGCGAAGCAGCCCACCTCCTTGAGCTGTCGGTACCACTCGCGGATGTAATCCTCGGAGGCGCAGAAGGCGACCTGGCCGAAGGGCGGCGCGGCCTGGCCCTTCAGATGCGTCTTCATGCCGTTGAGGTAGAAGTCGCCGCCCTGGATGGTGAGTTCTCGGAAGCCGAAGCGTTCGGGGTACAACTCGTCCAGGACCTTCCCGTTCTCATCCACCAGTCGCACAGTCGCGGTGTACAGATACGGGTCCAGCGGTGTCCAGCAATGGGCATTCCTCCACGGCACGGTGAGTAATGCCGACTCGCCCGTCACCTCCTGAGCCGGGCCGGTCTCCGACTTAACCACCTTGCCCTTGGCGTCCGCCACCTCAACTTGCACCGCGGCCTTACCCTCCTCGCCATCGTAGTAGGCTTCGACCTCAAGGCAGTTGCGGCTGACGCGTGGACGCAGCGCGGCGTGCCTCAGACATGGAATGCCCTCGCCGGGCCGGGCCTCCAGCCACACGTCGGCGTCAATCCCGCGCATGATGCCCCACCTGGGCGCGCCCAGCGCCTGCACGTAGACCTGCACCAGGTTCTCGCCCGCCGCCTTGAGCAGCGAGGTCACATCGAACTGTGCCCGCTCGTACTCGCGGATACGGCCGACATGCTCGCCGTTGACGAAGACCTCACTCACCCCGCGCGCAGCGTCAAAGCCGAGGATGTTGCGTTGCGCCTTGGGCCAGTCGTCAGGCAGCTTGAAGGCCCTTTCGTACCACGCGCGCTCCCACATGCGCACCGCCTTTCCTCCCCACTTGGAGATGGGCTCGAACTTCGCATTGCGCACCCGGTAGTTGTGATCGCTCCAGGCTCCGGGCACCCGCAGGAAACACCAGCCATCGTCCGGCCCGGTCCCCGCTGCCGGCTTGAACCGCCAGAAGCCGTTGAGGCAGAGCTTGACGCGGGTCGCAGTGACCTTGCGCTCCGCGTCGGCGAGGCTCCAGTCAATCTGCTCCGGCAGCGGCGGTCGCGTGCCCTGAGGCGGCCTCGGCAAGCTCGGCCCCGCCGTGGCAGCTACGGGCACTTTCCACGCGCGCTCGTGTTTCAGTCCCCGCTGATAGACGGCGGTAATCTGCTCAGCAGCCAGCGGCTGGTCCCAGATGTAAAGCTCATCGAGCACCGCGCGCGCGGGATTCGCACCGAAGCTGGAGCCCACCACGAAGCGCGGCTCGCCCGGGTGGGCGGAGGGTATCTCGCCCTCCGCCCCAAGTTCCCCATCAAGGTAGAGTCGGCGCACACCGGCGGGCGCGTCCCAGGTAATCGCGATATGATGCCATTCACCGGCCTTCCAGTGTTCGATGCCGGCGGTGCAGCCGTAGTGGTACTGCCCGTCGTCCTTGATCCAG
The DNA here is from genome assembly GCA_029820045.1 of Candidatus Zipacnadia bacterium. Lineage (GTDB taxonomy): Bacteria > Armatimonadota > Zipacnadia > Zipacnadales > UBA5352 > JALGVE01. The sequence continues at coordinate 15,428 of JALGVE010000012.1, forward strand.
CCGAAGGTCATGATCGTCTGGTCCGTGTACTTGTAGAGCAGCCCCCAGCCCTTCAGCCCGAAGAAGGTGCAATAGATGTCGTCACGCGTCCCATCCCAGTTGATCCTTGCCCACAGGGCCAGCGTGCCGCGGGCCTGATTGATGTTGCCCTCGGCCAGGTACTCGATGCCGGCCTTGTCGAAGAGTTCGCCCTGGCCGAGTATGCCGGGCTCGAACTGCCCTTCCAACTCGTAGACAAGGGCGTCGGTGGCCGCGCGCCCGCCCATCGGCGCCTCACCTGCCGAGTATGCGGCATTCGCATTGCCCTCGAAGGGAAGGTAGAAGAGGACCTGCGGCTCCTGGGCCGTCGCCAGGGCACCCAGTATCATCATGGCGAGCGCAGTAATGACTCGGTTCATGGTGCACACCTCCAAGGACGCGCGGCGGCTGGCTCGCATTATTCACGAGGTCACCCTGGGCCTATCCAGGGCGGTGGCCGTTGGGGACTGACACCATTTCGGGCGTCGTTTGCCTGAAATGGCTGTCTGTCCCCTTGTAGGGGTGGCCGAGGCTCGCCCCACACACTGCGCCAGCGGCGGAAATGGCCAACCGTGCACGACGACCCTGGCAACAGGGCACTGTGCTGGATTGCCGCCGCCCTCATGCCACTCACGGCTCGGGCTATGTCATCTCAGCAATGTCGGCAGCCACCGGCTGCCCTTTCGCACACAGCAGGGCGCCCGCGAGGGCGGGATCGTCAGCCAGCGCCTGCTCGACGCCCTTGTTTGCAAGCTCCATGAGATAGGGCAAGGTGGCAGCCGCGAGCGCCTGAGTCGAGGTCCGCGGGACTACGCCCGGGATGTTGGGTACCACGTAGTGCACCACGCCCTCCTCGACAAAAGTGGGATCGGTGTGCGTGGTCTTGCGGACGCTGGTCTCGATGGCGCCCCGCAGATCGGCTGTCACGTCTACGATCACCGCGCCCTCGGGCATGGTCGCAACCATCTCGCGCGTCACGACGTGAACCTCGGAGTCCTCGGGCACCGTCGCGCCGTTGACCACCAGCCAGGCGTCGCGCACCGCCTCGGCAACCAGCACCGGGTCGGGCGCCTGCACGCTCACCTGCGGCAGTATCTCCTCAAGCGCTGCGCGACGAGCATCGGACAACTCGAAGACCACGACCTCCGCGCCTAACGCGCTCGCGGCCCTTGCCGCCGAGGCGCCAACCGTCCCGCCACCGATGACGACGACCCGCGTCCGCCCGGCGCCACCGGCCTCCCCTATCATCACCCCGGCGCCCCCGTGGATGGACTGCAAAAGCTGCGCCCCGATAAGCACCGCCATCTGCCCGGCGATGCGGCTCATCGGCGCGAGCAGCGGCAGCGAACCATCCGGCAGCCGAACGCGCCCGAAGGCGATGGCGGTGATCCTCTTCTCAAGCAGCGTGCGCGCCAGCTCAGGCCGGGTCTCGGTGTGCATGTACGAGAAGAGGGTGGAGCCCTCGCCCAGCAAGCTATGCTCAGAGGGATCGAGCTGCTTGACCTTGGTGACTAGCTCGCCCGCCGCGAAGGCCTCCGCGTGCGAGGCCGCGAGCTTCGCGCCCGCGCCCAGGTAATCCTCATCAGCAAAGCCGCTACCGACTCCGGCGCTCTGCTCGATGATCACCTCATGTCCGGCCTCGGCAAGCTGCCGCGCGCCGTCCGGCGTCAAGCCCACGCGGAGCTCGTTGTCTTGTATCTCCGCGGGCACTGCGATCCGCATTGTCATGCCCCCAATCGCACGGTCTCATCACGCCAGCAACTGCCGCGCTTGACCTATTGCTCTTACTCATAGAACCACGCGAGCGGCACGCGGGCGATTCGCAGACACTCAAGCGGCCGCTCCAACCGTCCGACATAGTAGCTGAGCACAACCATATCGTCCACGAAGGTGGTGCTGAGGTAGCAGTAGGTGCGCGTTGTATCCGGCTCCAGGTCCTTCTGATTCACCCAGGTTCGGCCATCGTCCTTCGAGAGGGCGCTGGTCAGCGGGGTGCGGTAGCCTTGATGCGTGCCCTGCTCGAGGTTCGCGACCGGGTTACGGATGAGCAGGATGTCCCCGGTCGAGGGGATGCGCGTGAACACGAACGGCGACTGCGGCGCCTCGATGCCGGAGGACACGGGATTGCCCCAGGTCGTGCCGTGGTCCTCCGAGTATGACTCATCCAGCACGCCGCGGTCCGTGCGCATCAGCATCCACAGGCGCCCGTCGCTGAGCTCTACCACCCTCGCCTCCATGGCTCCCCGCTTCGGCGAATATACGGTGTTGCTCTGCTGCCAGGTCTGCCCATCGTCATCCGAGTAGGCAGTGCCCGCGACGATATGCTCATCGGCCAACCACACCTCTCCACAGGCCTCGTAGGGAAGGACTATCCGTCCCTCGGACAACTGCATCGCGCAGTTGTTGACAGCTCCCTGATACAGGGGCGCTGGCGTGCAGCAGATCGCCTCACTCCAGGTTTGCGCCTCGTCATCAGAGCGGCGAACCCACATAGCCCCACGGGTCGGCGAGTCCTTGCGCATGTAGAACAGCAGAATGCCGCCGGACTGAAGCCGCAGCAAGCTCACGGACATGACGTTCTGCGCCGCCTCGTCGGCGATGAGGGTCTCCGGCGCAGTCCAGGTGCGCCCGGCGTCGCTGGAGTAGCGGCTCACGATGCGGGCGGGGGCGTCATCGCGCTCTTGCTCGAAGCTGGTGTAAGCGAAGAACAGGCGCCCATCCCTCAGCACCACCATGTCGCCTTCACCGCTGCGCGGGTGTTGCTCAGTCACGGGCACGAGATCGAAGAACTCGGGTTCGGCCGCCATGTCGGCATTCCTCTCCTTCAGGCAGGACCACGAAAGGACTGTGAGCGCGAGCGATACCGAATCGGGCTGCTGCTCTTAGACTGAACAATGCCCCGTTGGGCCCCCGTTCTCCTCCCAGCCTCAGGAAGGAGTTGGACCTCCTTCGCGGGTCCCTCCGCGCTGGTCATCGCCTCTAGTTTCCTCCCTCCCTTGGGCCTGTGCTATAATCCGCGCGATATGAAGGCGCACATTCGGGGCCGGTGGCGCCGCTTCAGACCGCTGATCGTCGCGGTGGCGCTCCTCGGCGTTTGCGTGTGTCGCGGGCAGGCCGACCTCGAAACCGAGATAGAGCAGAACGTCGGGCGGCTGCTCGCTCAGGCCTTCTGTGAGCAGAGCGGCGTGCTCCGCCAGCCGCTCTTGCAGGAGTGGGTCCAAGAGATCGGGCAGCGGGTCGTAGCCGAATCCCCTCGACGGTATCTCGAGCATCATTTCACCATCCTCGACAGCCCCGAGCCCAACGCCTTCGCGCTCCCCGGCGGGTACATCTTCGTCACCGCGGGACTGCTGGAGGACCTCTCGTGCGACGACGAGCTGGCCTCAATCATCGCTCACGAGGCCGGCCATGTTGCGAACCGCGACTTCCAGCGGCTGCTCAAGCGTGAGCTGACGTTTCTCGCCATCATCGCGATCCTCAAGCACAACGACCGGGCGGACCTGGCCCACCTGACCCAGGGAATCCAGATCGTGAACACCCTGCGGCATAGCCGCCTCCGCGAGGCGCAGGCGGACGCCTTTGGCGTAGCTACGGCCACACACGCCGGGTACGATGCCCGCGCGTTGACGGATTTCTTGACACGAGGCTCCGCCGCCAGGTGGTCATACCTGGAGACGGTCTTCAGCACTCACCCCCATCCGGCCAAGCGCATCGCGTGGATACAGTCACGGCTTGAGGGCATTCGCGCCGATCACCCCGAGCAGATACTGGCGGTAGCCGAGTCACTCATTACGCGCGCCCGTTACCGCGCCGCGGGCGAAGTGCTGGCTGGCCTGGGCGAGGGCGGCCCGCTTCCTGCCCGGCGTGCGACGATGCTTGGCGAGATCGCACTTGCGCAGGGCCACCGGAGCGCAGCGGAGCAGCAGTTCGTCTGTGCTCTGGAGCTTGCCCCCGGGGACAAGCGCGCATCGGCGGGCCTTGAGCGGGCTCGGCAGATGAAGCCGCCTCCGCCGGTCTCGTGGCCTGGGTTCTCTGAGGAGCAGGCTGCCGAACTTCGGCGCGCGGAGACTGAACTCCATGACGCCCAGCAGGCCGGCAAGGAGCCCTCTGCCGCCGCCTGGCGGCACCTGAACGGGCTGTGGCGCAATCATGAAGTCGGAAGGGCTCTGATGATGGCGCAGGCTTTCGATCCTGAGCTGCGGGATCCGGCCTATCTCTATCTCGTCGCCAAGAGTTGGGACCTGCTCAGCCAGGTCATCCAGGGCGGCAACCTGGTCGCGCGCACGCTCAATATGAGAAGAGGCGCCCTCACGGGGCTGCGCAGCCTGAGCAAGCAGGCGCGGACAGCCCGGCCCGGCACTGAGCAGGGAACGGCTGCCCTCGTCGCGCTTGCCGACAGGCTGCGGGAGACCGGGGCAGCCACGATGCGGCAGGCATCGGCCGCCGAGAGAGAGCTGGAGCGGCTGGCGCGCGGCTACAAGCGCTCGGCCTCCTCGCTGGCGCCAATACTGGTGGAGCTATTGCTGGCGGGTGAGGGTGATCCCATGGGCCGGCTGGTCTTCAGCCGCTTTGCCGTGCTGCAGGCGCAGGTGGCCCTGAACGAGGGGCGGTTGCACCGTCTCCATCGAGACGCCTGGGAGGCGGCGCGAGCCGCCTGGGAGAGCGACCTTGAGCTGCGATGCCTGAGGCTCAACCTCCTGGGGGCCGAGGCTACACCGGCGGCAAAGCGGGTATTCATTCAGCTTGCGGCCCGGCGGCTGAGGGAAGATGAGGAGGTGGTAGCTGACAGTTGGGAGAACGAGGGAGCGCTCGGTGATGGGCTACTGGCGCTGGCGCAAGCGCGGCTGGGTCTGGACGCCCGGGATCAGGCCACCTGTGAGGGATTCTCGCCTCAGTTGCGGGTGCTACGGATAGTGTTAAGGTTCTGCGAACTGGAGGTAGCAACTGAGCAGGTGGGAATACTGTACAGAAGGAATTATATACCTGAGGATCTCGCGGGCGACGTTAGGGAGCATTCGCGGTGAGGTACGGTATCATCTCTGACGTGCACAGCAATCTGGTGGCGCTTGAGGTCGTCCTGGATGAGCTGGGCGAAGCCGCCGTGGATCGCTATCTGTGCCTGGGCGACGTGGTTGGCTACGGCGCCCGTCCCAACCAATGCTGCGACCTCATCCGCGAGCTTGACTGCGTGTGTATCAGGGGTAATCATGACGAGGCGGCGGTGTTCCCAGGCAAGGAGGAGTGGTTCACGCCGCCCGCACGCTACTGCATCGAGTGGACGCGGGACCAACTGACCGCGGTCAATCGTCAGTTCCTGAAAAGCCTGCGACCGAGCGCGCTGGTTGAGAACAAGATCGAACTGTGTCATGGCTCCTTGCCGGACCCTGACTACTACACGACTACACCGCAAGATGCCTCGCTCACACTCAGCCTGATGAAGACCTCGCTGTGCTTTTTCGGGCACACGCACTACGCGGAGTGGTTTGCCTGGAACGGCAGCAGCGAACTGCCCTCCGAACACCCCCATGCGCTGGGGGGCGCGTGCAAGCTGGAAGAGGGCGTCCGCTACCTCATCAATCCGGGTGCGGTGGGTCAGCCCAGGGACGGGGTTGAACTCGCCAGTTACGCCATCTATGACGAGGAAGCCGCCACGGTCACCATCCATCGCACCGCCTACGATATTGCCAAGACCTCGGAGCAGATGGCGGCAGCCGGCCTGCCTGAGCCTATGTACGCGCGGCTTTGGCTGGGCGTGTAGCGCGTCCCGGTTCACCTGCCCTTGGGATGGGTAACATGACATTAGCAAGGCATAGAAAACGTCACGCTGGCTCAATTCGGAAAAGGGGGAGAGGGTATGCCGTTAGAGGACAAGGCCATGCGGCTGCAGGTCTTGCGCGAGATAGCTAGATTCAACGTGGACACCACTCGTATGGACGTGAAGGTCATCAACCAGGTCATCTACCTGGGCGGAGAAATGTCGCGGATGCGCACGCCGGGCGCCCCGAAGGACACCAAGAAAGTGCTCGAACAGATCATAGATGATCTGGCGAAGATACCGCATATCACGGACATCGTGAGTGATGTCAAGACTCGCTGAGGTCAACTACGATCGTCCGGGCTCCGGTGTAGTAGGCCAGGCCCGGGCGACCGCCGCGCGGCTTGGTGACATTCTTAGCCAGCGTGTAGTCCACCTCGACCTTGGCCTCCCGGCGCCGGGAGCTTAGCGCCGCCGCAAGCCTCGCCGCCTCCTCAATACTCGTCTCGGGCGTCTGCTCGGGGCGAGAGTTGGTTCTTAGCAGCACGTGCGCGCCGGGCGCGCCCTTGACGTGGAACCACCAGTCATCGGGCTGGGCCGCCCGGAGCACCACATCGTTCTCTGTCCCGCTCTTCCCGTAGAGGATCGCGTAGCCGTCCCTGCTCTCGGTCCTGCGCGCCGCGATGCGGCGCGGCGTTTTCGAGGTGGGCCGCGCAGCGGTCTTCGCCGGCTTCAAATAGCCCTCGGCGACAAGCTCCTGCTCGATCTGCCTGAGATCGTCCTCGTTTTCGGCCAGCTCAATCTGAGTCTGCGCCTGGGCCAGGTATCGCAGGTTGTGCCGGGCGGCGGCCAGCAGGCGGGCCGCCACCCGCTTGAGCCGCGACGTCTTGCGGTAGCGCTTGAAGTAGCGCTGCGCATTCTCCAGTGGCGAGGCGGTGGAATCGAGGGGGATCGTCAGCTCTCCGCCCTCGGCGTCATAGGCCGGCAAGGTAACCTCGTCCTGCCGGGGGCGAAGCTCGTGCAGGTGCGCCATGAGAGTCTCGCCGCGGCGGCGGTGCAGCTCGCCCTCCTTTGATCGCCGCAGGGCCTCCTCACGATGCTCGACGACCCTCTCGGCCTTCGCAGTGGCGTCGCGCAGCGCGGATAGAAGGCGATTGCTGAGGTCATCCATGTTGCGCTGGGTCACGAGGCGCATCTCAAGCTCCTCAAGTGCGCCACTGAGCGCGGCAATTACCTCATGGCGTCGCTCGGGCAGCGAGACCAACTCAACCGGATAGACGAACTCCGGGCGCTCTCCGCTCTCATCGTAGTACAGATACGAATTCCCCAGCGCCGCCGCCTGCTCCGGGACTTGTCGCAGCGCCGCCGCAAGCGGTTCCTGCCAACTCGAAGGCAGAGCGCTCATGGGACGGTCCGCCTCCAGCTCGGCGCGAGCGCAGACCTCGCGCAGAAAGAGGTCGCTGCACCCGTGGAAGTTGGCGCGCAGCCAGTTGCCGAGCTGCTTCTCGCCAGCGCCCTCGGCCCGGTGCGAAAGCGCCTCGGCGTCCGCATCAGCGGGCGGAAGGCGATTGAACTCCGGCGGTGGCACGTACGCCAGGCCCGGCATGGTCTGCCGGTAGCGGTTGACGCGGTCAGTCACATGCTTGCCCGCCTCAATGATCGTCCCGGCTTCGTCCAGGAGCACGAGGTTGCTATGCCGGCCCATCAGCTCAGCGATAAGCGTGCGTTGGGCTTGCGGTCCCAGCCGCTCGCAGTTCGTGAAGCGCAAGCGCACGACGCGGTCGTAGTTGACTTGAGTGACCTCGGCGAGACGCGCGCCGATCAGGTGCCGACGCAGCACAGACCTCATGCGTAAGTCCTTCAGGGCGGGAGCTGGCATTTCGCGGGCCAGGTGCATGCGGCAGAACTCGGCGGACCAATCTATGAGCAGGCAGCTCCAGTCCCCTGACCTGCCCAGCTCCAGCGCCAGCAGGTCGTGGCGCGGCTGCACGACGCTACGGATGGGCACGCCGACCGCCCAGTCGGCGATCTCGGCAGTCAAGCGCGCCAGCATGGTGCTATCCATGAGCATCAGGACAGCTCCTCCACCATCAGCTTCGCCTCACCGGTAGCCGCGACGGCGCCGTCGGGTAAGATGACTTCTGCCTCGGCCTCGATGACTCTCTTGCGCCGCGCGCGCGTGCGCGCGCGGACCTGTAGCGGCATGCCGACGGGCACAGGCTGCTTGAACCGCACGTGCAGGTCAGCGGTGACGACAGGCATGCCGGTGTCACACAACATCCGAGTCATAGTCTCATCGAGCAGCGTGGCGACGATCCCCCCGTGGACGATGCCGGCCCACCCCTGGTGGAAGCGCTGCGGCACAAAGTCGCAGACGCACTCGTCACCCTCGAACCTGAAGGTGAGATGCAGCCCACGGGGATTATCCGGGCCACAGGCGAAGCACCACTTGTCGTCGCTGACTCTCATCGGAACTGTCTCCTGGGAACTGCGAGGCACTTGCTCAGCTCACTCGTGGGACGTAGTTTGAGCATCCGCCCCGTTTGTCGTTGTCGTGAGTCGGAGGTCCGCGGTCGGAGGTCGGAAGTCGGTCGTTCTCACACCCGCCGCAGCCAGATCTCCGCCTCTTCGATACACTCGTCCAGGCTGCCGGTGGCGTAGCTGCAACGCTGAAGCGAGGCGAAGAACCGACGCCCATAGCCCCTCATGATGAGCCTCTTGTCGAGCACGAAGACCACACCGCGGTCGGTGGTGGCGCGGATGAGCCGACCGAAGCCCTGCTTGAAGGCGATGACGGCCTCCGGAATGTAGTAGTGCTGCCCGCTGCTCAACCCCTCCCGCTCGACCTGCTCGCAGCGCGCCTCGATGATGGGGTCGCTGGGCACGGCGAAGGGCAGCTTCGTGATGACGACGCAGCGCAGCGACCGGCCGGGCACATCCACGCCCTCCCAGAAGCTCTTCAGACCATAGAGGACAGTGTTGTCACGCTGTCGGAGCTGGTCGAGCAGGAACCAACGCGGCCCCGAGACCTGCTGGCAGAGCGGGTTCATGCCGAGGTCGGCCAGGCGGTCGCGCGTTTCCTCGTAGGTCCGGGTCATGCGGTCGCGGGCAGTGAAGAGCACGAGCATGCCGCCGCTGGTGAGCGAGGCGATGCGGAGGATGGCCTCAATGATCGCCTCGCTGCTGCCGGCCTCTCCCGCGATCGGCAGGTCGTTGGGCACGCAGAGCAGGAGCTGTTGCTCCAGCGCGAACGGGGAGGGGACGCTCTGCTCGACGATCTCCTCCGCGTGCTCATTGAGGCCGAGACGATGGCGAAGGTAGTCAAACTCGCCGTCAACGGTCAGGGTCGCGGAGGTCAAGACCAGCGCTGAGTTCCTGCTGTAGACCGCTTCCTCCAGCACCGGCCCGACCCTGATGGGCGCGGCGCACAGCCGCCACCATGCGCCCCACTCCGCCTGGGAGATCTCGGCCCAGCAAACGTGGCGCGGCGCCTCGGCGTCCTCTTCCTCGAGCACGGCGCCCAGGTCGGCGCTTAACTCCGCCACTGTGGCGCGCGCGCCGGCCGCCTCCAGCGCGAGTTCCTCGAGCGGCGGTCTGTCTTCGCCCATCTCCGTCAGCTTCTCGGCCAGTTCCGCCAGGGTCTTATGACAGCGGGCCAGCAAGACGCCGCACTGCTGGCTCTTCTCGGCGACCGGCGCCCACTCCGGGGCCTGGCGCACCAGGGCTCCGAGCCTGACGCTGGCTCGCGCCCGACGGGCGCGCGGGTCGAGGGCTCGGCAGAAGCTGGTCACGCTCTCGCCTAGCTCCTCGGCACACTCGAGCGTCATGCGCACATCGCTGGCCAGGCTTTCCGCCAACTCGCGGCAGGGGGCGCCCTCGGCCTCGTCGAGGGCATTGAGCTGCTCGAACAGGCTGTCCAGGAACCCGCGATGGCGGCCTTCCCCACCGAAGGTGCGCCGCAGTCCTGCGAAGCTGAAGGTGGACACCTCGCTGCCGAGCTGATCGGTGGCGACCGCCTCCAGATTGTGCGCCTCGTCAAAGATGACCCGGGAGTATCGCGGGAGGGCGTCTGACTCGCTGTCGGCGAGCGTCAGCGCATGGTTTGAGACCACGAGGTCGGCGTTGCGCCCGAGGGCGCGGGCCACACGCACGGAGCAGACCTTCCTGTACGCGCAGCTCGGGCCGACGCAGGTGGTGCGGTCGGAGCGCACCCGATCAATCATGCCGCGCAGGCTCTCGAACGCCTCATCGGCCTCCGGAGGCAAGGCGTCCAGGTCGCCGTTCTCGCTGGTGGCCGCCCAGGAGGCGAGGTAAGCCGCCGAGGCCCGCTCCTCGGGAAACAGCGAGCCCCTGGCCTCGCGCAGCAGCGAGAGGAGCCGTCTCACGCACAGGTAGTTGTTGCGCCCCTTGACCAGTGCGGCCTCGAAGTCAACCGGCAGCGCCCTGGCCAGCAGCGGCAGGTCCTGCCCGACGAGTTGCTCCTGGAGGTTCTTGGTGTTGGTCGAGACGAGGACCGGCTCGGCGTTCGCGCGCGCCCAGAGGATCGCCGGGACCAGGTAAGCGAGCGACTTGCCCACTCCCGTCCCGGCCTCGACCAGCAGGAACTGCTCGTCCTCGAGTGAGCGCGCAACGCCCTCAGCCATCTCGATCTGTCCCGGGCGATGCTCATAGCGTTCGAACTCGCGGGCGATGGGGCCCTCCGGCTGAAAGAACGAGACGGTCAACTCATCGAGGGGTTGCTCCAGGTCCAGCCGCTTGCGCGAGCGCTGCGGGGGCGCCTTCGGCATACCGGCGGCCAGCATCTCGAGCGCGCCGGCCGCCGAGCGCGGCAGTGCCAGCTCGTCCCATGGTAGCCAGTCAAAGGCCGGATCGCCGCCGATGAGCTGGCGGACCACCAGTAGCAGCGGCCCCGGCAGCGCGCTCAGCCGCGCCTGAAGCTCCGCCTCCAGCTCCTGGCAAAGCCTGGCCCGGCCCAGCGGGTCCTGTTCTGCATAGGGCTGCAGACCCAGACTCTCGGCCAGGCTCGGCAAGTCGTAATCAACCGGCGCGCTGGGGAAGACGGCCTCGGCTCTGCCGCGCTCTGCGCCCTCGACAGGCGAGGACCCCTGTCGCACCTGGGCAGGTGAGGGGAGAATGATGAGCGCGGCCGGCAGGAGGTCGCGAACCCGTCCCCTTGCATCCCCTGAGATGGGCGCCACGTTAGGCCGGTTCAGCAGATCATCAAGGCGTGAACGCCCATACACGACCAGGTCCGCTCTCGCGAGGTAGGCCAGAAGCTCATGAACCTTCTCGTCAATCTCGCGCGGGCGAGCCGTGGCGCTGAATTGAAGCACCCGCCCCTCGCCGCCCTCCCTCAGGGCTGAGATGCGCGTACCCTCGGAGCTGGAGGATACGTCCAAGTAGGTCCGGCCCTGCTCGGCGCTGATGGTCTCACCCCCTGGCCCGCGCGCGGCTCGATGGTCTGGGGCATGGAAGCGGCATATGCAAGCAAAAACGGCAGCCCGATTCGATCGGAGGGCTGCCGTTGCCAGTAGCTCGAGCCTGATGGTCTGAGCCGACTAGGCGTCTGCTGTCATTTCCATCGTACTCTCCGCGACTGCCTCATCGCCGTCCTCGTGAAGGGACTCCTCAATGAGACTGACGGTGGCGAAGAGCAGCTCCTTGTCCCAACTGTCCCTCTTGAGGCTTTCGACCGCGGCCTCGTCTTCGATGGGGTAGCCGTCGGTCGCGCGAATATGTTTTGCCTTGACGATGGTCATGTGCTCACGCGTGCCGTGGCTCGTGTAGCTCTCCTTGTTGAGCGTCCCGATAATAAGCAGCCGCGTGCCTGCGCGCACGTTCTCCATGACCCATTCACCCAGCTCCTGCCAGGCGTCCACGAGGAACAGGTCCGATACGGGCTTGCCGTTCGCCCTCATGAAAGGACGATCAACCTCGAAGCTGAACTCCGCCTTGATCTGTCCGGAGGATTTCTGCCTGAGGGTCGGCTCCCGTGTCGAGAAGCCGGTCAGCGCCACAAAGTTTAGATCAGCCAAAACGCACACCTCCCACGAGTTCTCGTGGCGCGCCTGCAAGACAAGAGGATTGCTCTCCCAGGCCCGCCGCATGTCCGTCTATCAGAGGATGTGGGACGACGTGTGACGCCGTCCCACGGCGCCTACTATATCACAGTGCGCGGATATGTCAAGGGTCATAGACCAGGAGCATCGTTTCTAGCCCTGCCGCTCGTCGCGCTCGGCGGGGGGGCCGCGCCGATCGCGCCTCGGCGGCACCGCGGGCGCCGCTGTCGTATGTAGGGCGCGCACCTGTGGCGCGCCCCAGGCGGGCGGGGCACCCCCCTTCGCCAAGGCTACGGGGGACTGCCTCGCAAAACCGATGCTCCTGGGTCATAGACCGCTGCGCGGTCAGAACCAGTACTTCGGCTTCCTGCCCTGGGCCAGCACCCGGCGGTACAGCTCCTCCGCGCGGCGTGCCATCGCCTCCACCGTGAACACCCGTCGCGCGCGCTGCTTGCCACGCGCGCCCATCTCCCTCGCACGTTCCCGGTCCTCAAGAAGGTACGCGACCCTCTCGGCCAGGCCCCCCGCATCGCCGGCTGGCGCAAGCAGCCCGGTCACTCCGTCCACCAGCACCTCGCGGATGCCCGGAGCGTCGCTGCCCACTACCGGCTTACCCAGGAAGGCAGCCTCAACCAGGGCTACACCCAGGCCCTCCTTCGCTACCGAGGGCAGCACTACCACGTCCATCGCCTGCATGATACTCGGCGCGTCGTGGCGATAGCCCAGGAAGCGGGCGGCTTCGCCAAGGCCAAGCTCCCTCGCCAGTGCCGTGAGCGCCTCGCGCTCCACGCCCTCCCCCACCAGCAGACAAACTAACTCCGGCCAGCGCTCGCGCAGGATAGCCGTAGCTCGCAGCAGATGCTCCTGGCCCTTCTTCCTGGACAGGTGCGCTACGGCGCCGATGACCGGAACACTCGGGGCGATGTCCAACTCTTGCCGCACTTCATCCGCGGGCGGCAGGTTCTCGAACTGCTGGGGATAGACGCCGTTGTAGAGGACCTCGACCTTCTCGGGCGCGACGCCCTGTGCCAGCAGGTGCTCGCGAACACCCTCTGAGCAGGTGGCTATCAGGTCTGCCAGCAGGAAGCAGGTCTTCGAGTTGAGCGCATGCACGGCGGCGACAACGGGGGTGCGGATCAGCCTGCCAGCGATGCTTCCCCACAGCCCGGCCGTGGACAGATGCGTGTGAATGATGTCGGCGCCAACGCGCTCAGCCAGCCAGGCAATGAGGAAGGGGCTGAAGAGATTGCCCTTGCCCGCGATGGGCAGGGCGTGGGCTTCGATCTCGCGTTCGGCCAGCTCCCGAAGCAGAAGCTCGTTGGCCTTGCACGCGAACACTACCCGGTGGCCGCGCTGTTGCAGACCGTCGCCGAGGTAGACCGCCATCCGCTCGGCGCCGGAGTAGCGCCGCGGAGTGATGACGGTTAGCACCGTCAGCCTTGAGGTGGGAGGCGGGAGGCGAGAAGCGGGTAGCGGCATGATGAACCCTTACAGGTGCTCCAGTATCTCAGGCAGGTCGCGGCGGAGCTGCTGAAGAGCGCGGCCACGGTGGCTGACCTCGTTCTTTTCTTCGGGCGCCATCTCCGCGAAGGTCACGCCGGCGGGCGGGTAGTAGAACACGGGGTCGTAGCCGAACCCACCTTCGCCGCGCGGCTCAGTCAGTATCTGTCCCTCAACCTGGCCCTCCCAGCGGCCGATCTCCGAGCACTGCTGTTCGTGCCCGCAGGTGCCCTCACCTGTGGATAGAATGGGCAGACGAGGGCGTCTGCCGCCACCCTTCGGCCTCTTGGGAATGGGCAGACGAGGGCGTCTGCCGCCACCCTTCGGCCTCTTGGGAATGGGCAGACGAGGGCGTCTGCCGCCACTCTTCGCCCTCTTGGGTCCCGCCAGGATGAGCACACACACGAACCGCGCGGTCCGCTTTGCAGCCGGCACGCCCTCCATCGCCGCCAGCAGCTTCGCCACCAGGTCCGCGTCGTTGGCGCCCTCGCCCGCATATCGGCTGGAGAGCACGCCGGGTGCCCCGCCGAGCGCGTCCACGACCAGGCCGGAGTCGTCAGCCAGCGCCAACTCGCCGGTAGCCCGGGCTACGGCGAGGGCCTTCTCACGCGCGTTGCCCGCGAAGCTGTCGTGGGTCTCAGTGAGTTGGGGCGGGTCGGCAAGCTCACCCAGGTGAGTGACGATGACCGGTAGGCCCAGGAGCAGTTCGCGGATCTCCCTGACCTTGCCGGGGTTATTGGTCGCGAGCACCAGCGGGCGTTGCTCTGCGCTCACGGCAGGACCTCGCCGAGCGTTTCCCTCTGCCTGGCGAAAAGCTCCTGAAGACCCTGCTGACCGAGGTCCATCATCTGTTGAAGCTGCTGGCGAGAGAAGGGCGCGCCCTCGGCGGTGCCCTGCACCTCCACGATCCCGCCGCGCGAGGTCATCACCAGGTTCAGGTCCACGCGTGCCTTCGAGTCCTCAGCGTAGCACAGATCCAGGAGCACCTCCCCGGAGACCATGCCCACCGAGACCGCCGCCACCTGGGTATTGAGCGGCCAGCGCTTGATGATGTTCTTGTCCCTGAGGTAGGCGCAGGCATCGGCCACCGCGACGAAAGCGCCGGTGATCGAGGCCGTGCGCGTGCCACCATCCGCCTGGAGCACATCGCAATCAACGCGGATGGTCAGCGGCCCGAGCAGCCTCATGTCACAGACCGCGCGGAGCGATCTGCCGATCAGCCGCTGGATCTCCTGGGTGCGACCCGAGGGCCCGTGCTCGCTCTCACGGCGGGTGCGCTGCTTGGTCGCCCGCGGCAGCATCGAGTACTCGGCGGTGACCCACCCCTCCTGGGTATCGCGCAGAAAGCGGGGCTGCTCGTCCTCCACCGTCGCCGTGCAGTGAACCCGCGTGTCCCCGAAGGTGATGAGACATGAGCCCTCGGCGTACTTGTTGATATTGCGCGTCATGCGGACCTCGCGTAGCTCGCCGTTCTCACGCCCATCTTCGCGCAGCAATCTCCACGCCTCCGTCGGATGGGACAGGTATACTTGCTGGAGTCACTTTCCGCATCGCCGGTGGTTTCTCCTTGCAGCATACCCGTGCGGGTCGGGCTTCCGGCGGCACTCGGGAAGACGTTTCTTGCAGGTCGGAGCTCCTGATCCGGCTGCGTTGGCCCGAACGAATGACGAGGACGTTGCCTGTAGGTCGGAGCACGAGCTCCGACCTACGGGTGAAGGACTCCGGTAGGGCCATTTGTCAGGCATCGTTGACTTCCTGGCCGACAGTCAACGGCCCATCTCTTCCTCGGCCGCGATGGTTCCGGTGCCTTCCACGTACTGCCGCAGTCCCTCGCAGACAGCCTCGGCCGAGGCCTGCCGCACCTCAGGCTTCGTCAGCAGGGCCTCCTCCTCGCGGTGGTTCAGGTACATAAGCTCCACCAGCACGGCTGGCATCTTCGACTCGCGCACCACCACGAAGCGTGCGCGCCGCAGGCCGTTGTCGCGCCGCCCCAGCGCGGCGACCAGCGCGCTCTGCATGATCAGGCCAAGGCACTTGCTCTGCGGCGTGTAGTAGTAGGTCTCGGTGCCCCAGCCGGTGTCGCGCCTGGGCATGGCGTTGCAGTGGATGCTCACGAACATGTCCGCGCCGATCTCGTTAGCGATGCGCGGGCGGTCATAGAGATCAACGAAGACATCGCTGTCGCGGGTGAGCACAACCTGGGCGCCGATCTCCTTGAGCCGCGCAGCCACGCGCCTGCCCACGTCCAGGTTGACATCCTTCTCCTTGAGGTGACGGCCGACCGCGCCGCTGTCATGGTCGCCGTGGCCGGGGTCTATCACGACCCGCTGATCGCGCAGGCGTTCGCGGAAGAACACGATCTCGGCGGCCGGCGGATCGTCGGTGCGCTGAACCTGGAACTGAATGAGTTGGTGCATCTGGAGCGTGAGCGACACCCCGGCTTCTTCCGGGCTACCCTCGAACTCCGCACTCTTTACGAAGGGCCCCGCGACCGGGATGGGCTCAACCGGCGCCGCCAGCGCCGCGTCCGCAAACTCCAGGATCACCCTGGGCGGCTTGCGCAGCACCTCGTAGGTGACATCAACCGGGTCGGTCATCTCCACGCGAAGGCGCGTGACGTCCTCGCTGGGCTGGGCGGCGGAGAGGCCGACGACCTTCGGCAAGTGCCTCTCCACGAGCGGCTCATCGCCCTCAACGCTGCCGATGATAATGCTCCCGCCTCGACCATCCTCGCGTGGCTCCCAGCGCGCCTCGCCCGGCTCCTTCAGGTCCGCGACCACCCTCGTCACCGGCGGGTCATCGGCGAACTGCGCCCATCGCACCCGGCGAAGGTTCGCGAGATTGACGTAGGTGGTCTCATGCGCCAGGTTCACCCATGTGCTGGTCAGGTCCAGGTACCAGCGCTCGGGACTCGCGAGGTGCTCCAGCGTGCCGGCCACCGGCAGCGAGGTGACGATCTCGATCCGCGCGCCTTCTCCATCGGCGTGAACGCTGATATCCTCGACCTTTGCGTCCACGTCGAGGCGCTGTGTCTCGGCATCCCAGCGGACCACGCACCCGAGGGCCTCCAGCACCGGCCGCAGCGGGCAGATGACGTGGCCGTCCAGCAGGCGGATGGGGCCCGGCACGCTCTTCGGCTCGCCGTCAATCTCCAGGTGATCGTCGCCGGGGGCCGCCATGATGTGTGTGCCGCTGGGACTGATGATGAGCATGCGGCCATCGGCCTCAGACATGAACCGGCAGCCGAGGTGCCCGACGAACGCCGCGGGGGAGCCCTCCAGGATACCCTCACGCACCTGCAGGGCCGCATCGAGGTTGACTGGTTTGCCGAGTATGCGCGCCTGAATGGGGTCCGCGGCGCCGCTCAGGGCAAGCAACATCGCGAACGCACATAGCGCGGCTCGCAGTTGTCCGAAGTGTTGCTGCATCGTCAGCCGCTCCCTGTGCTGCACTACCAAGGCAGTGCCGGGCATTATACGACCTACCGCCGCGCAAAGGCAAGCTCTGCGATGAGCCGTCCAGGAGCATCGTTCTTGCGGGGGAGCCTGGGGCTGCGCTGTAGGGCGCGGACCTGTTTGTCCCCCGTAGCCTTGGCGAAGGGGGGTGCCTCGCCCGCCTGGGGCGCGCCACGGGTGCGCGCCCTACATACGACAACGGGACCTGCGGTCGCGCTGAGCCACGATCGGCGGAATGCCGCGGCGAGGCCGTCCAGCGACAGGGCAAGAACGATGCTCCTGCCCGTGCTCGCTGTCGAAGTTTACAGGGCCTGCGGAAGCTGGTATAATTATGTCAGGTGGGGGCGATCGGCTTCGACGGGAAGCTAGTGAATCAGGGCTGCGAGCCGAGATCTCCGCAATCTCGTAAAACGCGGAACCCCAAAACTGCCAACTCTAATTTGGCACTCGCCGCTTAATTGACGGCGACGTCCGCCTGACTTGCGCCGATCGGGTCAGGGTCGGGCGTAAGAAGGTCGGCCCCGAGGCTCGCCTGCGCTCGGCTAGCGGGCGGCGGGTAACAGAGCCGGGCTACCTGAGCAGGACCCCGCGCCCGGGGGCCTCCTCAGCGGAATGAAGCGGGCGCTACGCTCGTAGAGGCCTTGGACACGCCTTCTCGGACGCGGGTTCGATTCCCGCCGCCTCCACCACCCTTCGCTCTGGGAACCCTGCGAGTTCACAGAGCGAAGGGTGCCCCCCATAGCTCTGCGCAGCAGAGCGACGGGGGGCTGTGTACGCTCAGACCGGGTTCCCAGAGCTACGGGTGGCAAGCCACGTGGGCATACCCGCTGGGCAGCGTTGTGCGAGTGTCCTGT
>JALGVE010000118.1 GCA_029820045.1 Candidatus Zipacnadia bacterium
GCCTGCGTGGCGATACTCGATGAGGACCCGCAGGCGAGCTACGGCCTCCGAAGTCAACCGGTGAAGGTAGAGCCCGGCACGACCTACCAGGCTTCAGCGTGGGTCAAGATCCTGCATCTCGAGCAGGGCAGCTTCTCGGTCTACCTGGAGTTCTGGCGGGGGTCACAGCGCATTGCTGACTTCGCGAAGGGCCTCTCTGAGGCGGAGGACTGGAGCCAGATAGTCGTTGAAGATGTAGCCCCAGCGGGCGCCGAGGCGGCCACGATCCTTGTCTACGCCTCCAGCGCCACGGTTGGTCACGCCCTCTTCGACGACGCGGCGCTGGAAGAAACCCGGTAGCATTCGAGGCCGACGGTTGTCAGAGGACCGTCGAGGGAGCAGCCATCTGCGGCCACCGCAACGGATGGCGGTCGTTGCCGTTCGCCCCTCAGCCCAGCTTCCCTTCGCGGTGCGCAGCGATGTAGTTAGCGCACCACTCGTCCCGCCCGGCCAGCGCCTCGGCCGCGTATGCCGCTCGCATCAGCTCCTCATCCAGCGGGTCGAGGATGGCCGAGTCCAGCCCGCAGGCCACGGCCTGCACCAGGAAGGTGCGGTTGAGCAGCGCGCGGTTCGGCAGGCCGTAGGAGATATTGCTCAGCCCGCAGGTGACGTGAACCTCGGGAGCGCCCGCACGAATCGCCTGGATCGCTGACAGAATGAGCCGGTTGCAGGTCGGGTCTGTGCCAAGCGGCGTGATGACCGGGTCCACGAAGATATCCCCGGCCGCAATGCCCTCCTCGCGCAGCCTCTCCACCAGCCGCAGCGCGGTGTCCTCGCGCTGCCCGGGCCCGCTCGGCATTCCTGAATCATCGAGCGCC
Organism: Candidatus Zipacnadia bacterium; assembly: GCA_029820045.1. Classification (GTDB taxonomy): domain Bacteria; phylum Armatimonadota; class Zipacnadia; order Zipacnadales; family UBA5352; genus JALGVE01. Next base: position 858 of record JALGVE010000118.1, read on the forward strand.
AGCGCGACTACGCGTGCCTCGTTCCCGCTCACGATGGGCAGGAACTCCGCCAGCCTCTCGCTCTCCAGTGTTATCGAGTTGATGAGGGGACGCTCCTCCTGCCGGTACACCTCCAGCGCGGCCTCCAGCGCAGCGCCGTTCGGCGTATCCAGCGAGATCGGCGCCTCCACCGCCTCCTGCACCCTCTCCACCAGCCACTTGAGGTCCTCGATCTCCTGCTCCCCCACGGTGCCCGGGTTGCAGTCAATGTACTCGGCCCCGGCCTGCACCTGGCGCCGCGCCAGGTCGGCGATGTACTCAGCGTCCCGGCTCTCAATGGCCGTCTTGATGGCCTTGCGCGTGCCGTTTATCAGCTCGCCGATGATGATCAACTCGTCATCGTCTCCTTACGTTCTGCTGCCTTGACCAGGGCGCTCAATGCACTGCACAGCGGCGCGCTCATGCGCTGCTCACGGGCTCGGCGCGCAATCTCACCGCCGATGTAATCCGTCTCCGTCCGGCGTCCGGCAGAGAGGTCCTGGAGCATGGAGGAACGGTTAGCCGCGGTCTGCCGGCAGACCTGCTCCACGACCGCCACCATGTCCTGGCGCACTTCCATCCCCGCTGCCACCGCGACGCGGCTCGCCTCCTCGGTAATCGCCGCGAGTGTCCCTTGCAGATCGGGGTCGTCAAGAAGCTGCCCGTTGCGCAGACCGGTCAAGGCCGTGAGCGGGTTGATGGCGGCGTTGATGATGGCCTTCTCCCACAGAATCTGCTCGACCGACTCACTGACCTCACACTCCAGCCCGGCGCCCGTCAGCACTTCGGCTGTCTGTTCCGCCCGCTCCTGTTGGCCGAACGGAGAGCCGAACCGGATCATCCCGCGCCCCGCCTCGCGCACCTTACCCACGCCCAGCAAGGTCGCGCCGCTGGAGGTCGTGCCCGCCAGCACCTGCTCAGGTGGAACATGCCCGGCGATCCGTTCGTAGTTGCCGAGGCCGTTCTGCAGCGTAAGCACGCTGGCGCCCTCACCCAGGGCGTCCAGGACGTGCTCGGCCGCCGCCTCAGTGTCATAGGCCTTGACGAGGATGATCGCGAGCCTGGCCGGGAAGAAATCAGAGGCCTGTGCGCTGCAACGGATGGGGACGACGACGCTGCCGCCCTCGCGCTCCACGATTATTCCCTGGCGCTCGATGGTCGCGGCCCGCTCAGACCGATGGTCGAGCAGGCCCACCTTCACGCCGCCCTCGGCCAGCAGGGCCGCGTGCAGGCAGCCCATGGCGCCAGGGCCCACTACCAGCGCCTCAACACCATCTGGGCTACTCATCGTCCCCCTCGTCCGGCTCGTCACCCTCGGGGCCGTGCGCCTTGAAGCCCTTCAGCGTCGCGCCGCCCTCCTGCTCCCAGCGCTCAAGTTCGGCGACCTGTCCCAAGGTCCGGCCGGCCTCAATCTCCGCCTTCTCCCGCGCCTCCCGCTCCACCACCGACAGCGCGCGGTTAGCCATCTCCACCGCCTGCTCCCTGGGCACAACGATGACGCCGTCATCATCGCCGATGACCCAGTCGCCAGTGCGCACCGCGGTCTCGCCGATCTTCAGCGGTACACCAATCATGCCCATGCCCTTCGGCTCCCCGGCGGCCGGCGCCGTCAGCGCACAGAACAGAGGGAAGCCAAGTTCCCGTATCTCGCCGGTATCTCGCGCGGCCCCGTTGATGACCACGCCCGCCACGCCCCGCGACCGGCAGCTCTTGCTCGCCTCCTCACCCCAGATGGCCGGACCTTCCCCTCGCACATCCACCACGATCACCGCGCCTTCCTCGGCCTCATCTATTGCCTGCACCGGCTTCGACCAGTCACCAGGGTAGGTCCAGACCGTCAGCGCTGGCCCCACGACCCTCATACCTGGCGTGAGCGCCCGAATGCCCGGTAGCCACCCTTTGCGGTGCATTGCATCCGAGATGTTCGCCGCCGAGCAACGCGCGAAGATCTCGCTGAGTTGCTCCTCCCCGCCTCGCTTGTAGAACTCCGTGGCGATGGATCGGCCGCTGCGCATCGCCTCCAAGATGACGCGGGTCGCCTCCTCAGCGTCGGGCGCCTTGTTGATGGCGCCGCCCACGACGACGATGTCCGCCCCGGCCTTGACCGCCTCCGGCGCGGTCTCCGAGTTGATGCCCCCGGCCACGGCCACGGGCACCTCAACCGCCGCCGCGACCGCGCGCACCGTCTCCAGCGGATCGCCGCCGGTCATCTGCACATCTATCGCGGTATGCACGCCGATGATGGAGGCGCCCAACTCCTGCGCGCGCACTGCCCGCGCAACGGCGTCTTGCACTTCGATCAGGTCCACCTCTATCTGCGCGTCGTAGCTCCGCCCCGCCTCGACGCACTCGGCGATGGTCGCGTCGGACGCAGCCCCAAGCACCGTGACCACGTTCGCTCCCGCCTTCGCCGCCGTCTCGACCTCGACGCGCCCCGCGTCCATGATCTTCATGTCAGCGATAATCGTATGTTCCGGGAACTCCTTGCGCAGCGCGCGCACAACGTCCAGGCCCTCGCTCTTTATCAGCGGCGTCCCCGCCTCGACCCACGCGGCGCCGCCCGCCACGCTCTCCCGCGCCGCCCGCAGCGCCTGCTGCAGATTGATGAAATCCAGCGCGATCTGAAGCACCGGTTCTTGCCCTTCGCCCATTGCGCTATCTCCCCTTAGATGCTGGTGACATCCACCATGTACACATTGCACTTGCCGCCGGTGTCCGAACTGAACAGCGCCCAGCGGTCGTCCGGGCTGAAGATCGGGTGCGGATGGCCGATCTGCTGAGTCCACGAGGTGCCGTGACGGCAGAGCCTGCGCACCTCTGCCCGACCATTCGTATGTGTCATCAGCGACATGAACTTGTCGCCCTCAGCGTCGTCGGGACTACGGTATCCTCGGTCGCCAATGATGAGCGTGTTATCGGAGTTGGACTGAATGTGCCCCGGCCGTGGCCCCGGCAGCAGGAACTGCCTGAGATATGTCCCGTCCGTTCGCACAAAGCAGTTGAAGCTCAAATCCTCGCCCTCGGATTGCACACTGCACTGAAAGCCGACCTCGCCCTGCCGCGTGAAGTACTCATGGCAGCAGTTTTCCCCGTGCTCCTGCCTGAACAGCGGCTGGGCCTCGCGCCGGAGGCGCACGCTAACGTCAACCGTCCACATCCGCTGCTTGACTGAGGACCCGCCCTCGTGGCAGAAGAGTATCAGCTCCGGCCGGGTCGGGTGGATCATCACATGGCTGATCCACGCGCGCTCGCCCCATGCCGCAACCGCCTCGCCGCTGTCCGTGTCCACCCGCATAACTACACAGGTCGGCCGCTGGTAGTAACGCTCGGCCATCGTGGAGTAAATCCTGCCCGTCTCGGTGCTCACCGGCAGGTCCTCGCGGTAGGCGAAGGCCACGTAGTTCCCGTCAGCGGTGCAAGTCGGCAATGCGGCGACCATGCCCTCGGGCGCGCGGTAGAGTTCACGCTCGTCCAGCACGTCCACGCTGAGCACCTTCAGCGCCGGCCCTTCGAAGTAGAACAGCCGCCCCTCTGGGGCCAGGCAGGCCGCGAAGCCTCCGGCGCTCTCCCGATCGGTGAGCTGCACGATCTTGCCGCTGGCAGTCTCCAGCATGTAGAGCTGCCATGCGCCGGACCTGTCTGAGGCGAAGACCACGCCCTCGCCCTCGCCCACGAACGAGGTCGAGGTGAAGTACAGGTGGTGGTTGTTTGAGCCATCCCCCGTGAGCCGGCGCACCAGCGCGCCCGTCTCCTCGTCTCGGTACTGCTCGCCCTCAGCCTCAAAGACGTCGCCGCGTGCCATGGCGTAAAGCTCCCTCAACTCGCAATCCTGATGATCTCGTTCTCCGTGACTATCACTGGCACCAACACGTCCCGCTCATCGCGCGGCACTTCGTCCACGATCTGAAGGGCAAAGGTCACTGCCACCACCGCCCCAGCCTCAACCAGGTCACTCCGCTCTCTCAGGATGCGGTCGTAGAACCCGCCGCCGTATCCCAGCCTCCCGCCTCGCCGGTCGAAGGCCACACCAGGGACCAGGATGAAGTCAACCTCGCTCAACGACACGGTGGGGCACCGCAGAGGGAAGGGCTCGCGAATGCCCCACATCCACGGCGCCATGTCAGACGTCGGGTCGCTCACCTCATGAAGGGCCAGCTCTTCGCGCCCGGGCTGTCCCCGGGGCAGGACGAGCCGCGCCCCGCTCCCCGCGGTCTCCGTCAGCAGCGAGTCGGTGCACACCTCGGAGCCGAAGCTCGCAAAGAGCAGCCGTGTGCGCGCCGTGCGGTAGCACTCAAGCTCCATGACCCGCCGCGCTATCTCGGCGCTGCGCCGCTCGATCTCCTCGACAGAGAGCGCATCGCGCTGTGCCAGGACTCTCCTGCGCAGCTCTCGCTTCCGGTCCCCGGTGCTCACTCTTCGCCCTGCCACCCGTGAACTACTGCGTCGGTCATCTGCGCGACCTGCTTCATCTCGCCCACATCGTGCACGCGGATGAGGTCCGCGCCGTTGGCGATGGCCACCGCGCAGGTCGCCGCGGTGCCGAAGATACGCTCCTCGGCAGGCAGGTCGAGCACCTTGCCGATCGTGGACTTGCGCGAGGTCCCGATCAGCACTCCCAGCCCCATGCTCTTGAACTCGCGCAGGCGGCGGAGTATCTCCAGGTTGTGGTTCACGGTCTTCCCGAAGCCGATGCCGGGGTCCACGAGGAGCTGGCTGCGCTCGACGCCGCCAGCCACGGCGGCCTCAACCCGCTCGGCGAGGAAGCTGTAGATGTCGCCGATCACGTCATGGTAATGGGGCGCTTCCTGCATCGTGCGCGGCGTGCCCTGCATGTGCATGATGACGGCCGGCAGGCCGGTCTCAGCTACCGTCTCGATCATTCCCTCGGCCCGCAGGCCGTACACGTCATTGATCATCGTCGCTCCCGCCGCAACGGCCAGCCGCGCCACCTCCGGCTTGCTCGTGTCAACGGACACCACGCACTCAAGCTCCCCGGCCAGCCTCTCGATGACGGGCAGCACCCGCTCCAACTCGTCCTCCACGCTCACTCCCTCACTGCCTGGCCGCGTCGATTCGCCGCCCACGTCGAGGATGTCCGCTCCCTCCTCAGCAAAACGCCGCCCCTGCTCGAAGGCAGCGTCCGCATCGCCCCCTAGCCCATCGCCGGAGAATGAGTCGGGCGTGACATTGATGATGCCCATCACCAGCGTGTGCTCGCCCAGCGTCAGCTCGCGCTCGCCGCAGCGGAGCATCGCCGGTCGCTCGCCGTCGAAGCCCTCGACCGCCGCCAGCGCCTCGCGGGCCATGGCCTCAAGGCCAAAGGGCTGGCCCTTCGCCCGCTCGGCCAGCCGCTGATAGTGCCGCCGGCTGCCCAGCAATACCACCGCTCTCGGCTCAGCATCGAAGCCCGCCACTCGCTGATGCACTGCACAGTCCGCGCCGATGGCCAGCATCTCCTGCTTCAGCAGGGCCGCGGCGCGCCCATCCACATTCTCTAACCGCACGGCCCGGAACCGCGCCTTCTCGCCCAGCGCCTCCACCGCCTGCGCATCAACTCCCAGCGCCGCCATCTCCGCCCGCAGCGCAGCGGGCCCTCGCAGGTCCAGCGCTCTCGCTCGGTGCTCCATCTTCTGCGTTTCCTCGCTTGCCAGCCGTGTCGCGTCCGACTGCTCGATTATAGTCGCCTCGCCACCTCCACGCAACCGGTTCAGCGTGAAGCCAGGAGCATCGTTTTTAGCTGGCTGACGGGCGTGCAAGCTTCTTTTCGGTGTAGGGCGTCCCGCCCATCGGGTGGGATGCCGGGCCGGGGCCGTATGGACGCGCCCCATGGA
>JALGVE010000013.1 GCA_029820045.1 Candidatus Zipacnadia bacterium
TTGAAGGAGGCGGGCGGGCCGGACCAGTAGCTGATGGGAAACTCCTCAGGTTGCCAGGGCTCTGCGGCGAGGGCGGCAGCGGACACCAGGCCGAGACAGGCTGCAAGCAAGTACATGATCTAACGCACCTCCGTGGTGGTCTGATCGAAACGCCGCGTCCGTCTGCTTCTCCCGAGTACCTCAGACAGTGGTCGCGGTCGTATGCGCGTCGCCCGCGATGGCTTTGTCGCGAAGCCTACGGATGTCGGTGGCGGGCGCGCAGATCACCATCCAACTCTGCTCATGAAAGGTGAGCCGCAGGCACCGCCAGTCGGCGGGCAGTCCCGAGGGCGGGCCCTCGTCCTCTGCCTCCACCTGCATGTGCTGCCAGTGGAAGTACCACCACAGATCACCCATGGGCTGCGGCCGGTCGCTGAGGATGCGCAGGTAGTTCTCGGCCAGCACGAACTGATACAGCACGGGCCTGCCCTCATCGAGCATCTCGTCCAGCGGAAGCTCCGGCTTCGCCGGCGTGGGGCCGCCCGTCGCGACGACCACCGCCCGCACGCGCCGTGGCGACGGTGTCATGTGGGAGAGCTTCACACCTCCGAACTCGTGCGCCGTGCTGAGAGTCATCCGCAGGAGCAGCTCAGGCCCCTCGGCGAACTTGGCTCTGAGAAGCACGCGCTGCTGCAGCCATCCCTGCCGCGCGCTCAACTCCTCGACCGACGTAATGTCACTCAACTCCCGCTCAGCGGGCGTCTCCAGCTTCCTGGGAGGAGGATGAAGGAGCATCCGCTGATTGCTCACGATGAGCGTGACCGCCTGGACCGGGACGATGGCGCACTCCTCAGTCCGCCGCATCAAGACCGCCCCGAAGAGGCCGATGACCTTCTCGCCCGGCCGGTTGAGGCTTCGCACCGCCCGTGCCTCGGCCAGCGCCCGCCGCGTCAGAAAAGAAGCGTACGCAATACAGGCAACCGCACCCGCGGCCACGACGATGCCCAGGGCCAGGCGCTGCGGCTGCTGCAGGACTACCCCCGCGTAGATGATGACTCCCGCAAACCACGCCAGCAGGAGGCCCACGCCGCCGTAGCACACCGCCATGCTGGCTGCCTGTCCCGCGCGGGACGAGGGGCGTGGACGTGTGCGGTAGCTTCTCTGACCTGATCTCATTCGCATCTGCAATTCGGGGGCAAGCCTTGTCACTCGGTGCGACGCTTGAGGTCAGACGCGCCGTAGCGCAGGACGCCGCATCATTTCCGCGACAGCCTCCGGCGTGAGCACTCCTGCCTCGTTGCCTATCACCGAGGCCATCAGCGCCGCACAGGCATTGCCGCGTCGCACGCAGTCAACCAGCGGCAGCCCCACCAGAAGCCCGTCAATGAAGCCCGCGTTGAAGGCGTCACCGCAGCAGGTGGTGTCGGCAACCTCCACCGCATAGGCCGGCAGGTGCTCGCAGCCCTCGCTGTCGCAGGCCATGGCGCCAAGCGGCCCGAGCTTCAGGGCCACTGTCTCGCTCCAGGCTGTCAGCGTGCGCATGGTCTCTTCCACGTCATCGGCGCGCGCGACTTGAGGTCCCTCGATCTCGTTCGGTAGAAAGACGTCCACGTCTGGCAGCAGGTCTCGGATGCCGCTGTCCCAGGCCTCGCGCGGGTCGTAACCGCTATCCAGCGAGACGGTCAGGCCCGCCTCGTGCGCCCGCTTCAACAGCCTCGGGCAGCCCGGCTGGAGCCTGGTCTGCAGGAAGTAGCTGCCGATGTGCATGTGCCTGGCGCGGCGGATCAGCTCGTCGGGCACGTCCTCGGCATACAGTGAAGCGATGGTGCCGACATAGGTCACGAAAGCGCGATCTTGCGCGCCCGAGACGGCCACGGTCAGCCCCGTCCTCAGCTCAGGGTCGCGCGTCGCGTACTCGCTGCTGACCCCCCTTTGCTCGAGCTCCCGAAGCAGGAAGTCTCCGAAGTCATCGGCGCCGACGCGCGTGACGAATGCTACCTTCAGTCCTAGCTGGGCGCAGAACACCGCGAAGTTCGCAGTCGAGCCGCCCAGCCGCTGCACGATGTCCTCGGCAAGAACCTCCTCGCCGAACTCCGGCACCCTCGGCACACCCGACAGAATCAGGTCCACGTTGAGCTCGCCGATGGCCAGGACATCGTATTCTCGTTCTTCACTCCGGGTATTGCCTCGCAGAGGCATAGTCCTCACCAGGACAGGACGTTATGGGCGTCTTGCGCAGACGAGGGCGTCTGCGCGCACGAGGGACCCGCTCAGACAGCCTTCCATCGTGCAGACCCCGTTGTGATCTCCGTTTCCCCGCGCCCGCGGCGCTTACCTCCGCCTCAATTCATGGCCTGGCCCTGGCAATTGCCGTGAGTCGTCGGCCGTTTGCCCTTTGTCGTCCGGTCCGGTCCTGTCCGGAGGCGCGGGGTAGTACCCCGCGCAGCGTTCTCTGCTTCGTCTTGGGGTCGCGCCCCCACAAGAGAGGACGCGCGAGAGCGGCCTGCCGCCTCCACCTGCCGCTTCCGTAGGTCGGAGCTCCTGCCCCGACTCCGTTTGTCCTTGCCCTCAGGTCCCGCGAGGGTGCGTCGCGTGCGCTGTTCAGTTGCTGTGCGCGTTAACCCACACCGGGCTCGACCAGGCCATCTCGCCATCCTCGCGCGTGATCCTGGCGTAGTAGTAGTCACTCGCGCTTGAGGCCGCGTCCTCGAACTCCCACTCATGGATGCGCGCCGCGCCCTCGCGCACGAAATGGTCCTCGCCGTTCTTCACAATCTCGGTCCGGGCAATCGGCGCCTCGCTGGCGGCCCAGACCTTGATAGTGCGCCGGTCCGAGGTCTCCACGCTCCCGCCCATGAAGGCGCCACATACCTCGAAGCGCACCGGCAGGCGCACGTTCGTCGTCGCGAAGCAGCGCCGCTCCCACAGCGCCTCCCAGATCGCCTCCCGCGTCAGCTCGCGGGCCCACACACCCATGATCCCCTGGCGGCTGAGCAGCCCGTAGGCCTCCGGCCGCTCCTGGATATTATGCAGTTCATCGCCGGGCCGACCATCGTGGATGTCGCCGCCGCCCACAAACCCGAACCGGTAGCCCCGCGCCAGCGCATCTATGACATGCTGACCCTCCTGCTCGCCGCCCAGAGTGCGGATCGGCCGCGGGTTGCCCTGCGCCGCGGGGCGCTCGCTGTTGCCCCAGATGGAGTAGACCTCCACCAGCCGCTCGTGCTCCGGCTCGTAGCCGACGTCCCACTTCACGCCCATGGTCACGTTCGCGCTGTGATGCGGGATGAGCAGGCCGCCATGCTCACGCGCCACGTCATAGAGCTTCTCCAGGTCCTCCGCACTTGCCTCGGAGCTGCGCACGATGGGGCCCCAGTCGCCGGGGTAGTAGAGATTGCGATGACCGATGCCGGAGTTCGTCCACTCCAGCCCGACCAGCGTGACGTATTGGCCCGGCCGGTTCCAGTCGTTGGTCACATTGACGAAGTACTCCCACTGCCGGTCCGTGATGTGCTCGGCGTGGTCGGAGAGGGCGAAGATGTCCAGGAACCCCTCGTGCCGCGCGAAGTGATAGAGCTCCTCCGGGCAACGCAGGCCGTCGCTGAAGAAGGTCTGGGAGTGCGGGTCGCCCCAGTAAAGGCGATACTCCGGCGACTCGGCGGAGACGACGATGGGGTTGCTCTTGCCCACGATCCCTGTCTTCGGGTCCGTGACCCGGATGAAGTGCACGCCCTCCTCCCGGAAGCTGAAACCCTCGATCTCGCCGATGGCTCGGTCGTCGCCGGGGAAGGTCCCGGCAAGCTCGCCGAGGGCAATCTCGGTGGGGCCGTCCGGGCCCTGGACCTCCAGCACACCCTCCCAGCGCGAGGCTGCGTTGTCCAGGTAGTGGATGCCGCGCGGCGAGAGGTTGAAGGGGGACGCGAGGCGAGGGTATTCCCGGTAGCACTGAACCGGCGCTTTGTAGGGCTCGGTGAGCGCCTTGATCTTGAGAGGAAACTCTTCGCCCACGGCCACGGTCGAGGGGGCAACGATCTTGAAGCCGATCAGTGGTCTTCCGCTCATGTGAACTGTCCTCGCATCATGCAACAGGCGACCTCCCCTGTCGGCGGGCTGACTTGTCCCCCGTAGCCTTGGCGAAGGAGGAAGGCCGGCATTCCCGCTGATCAACACAGGCAGGTCGCCTGCGTGTGCGCCGTGGCTTCAGCGAAGGCGTATGCCATGACAGCGGCCACCGCAAACGTGGACTGCGGTCACGCCTCGGGATGCTGCCCCTCAGTCGGCGCGCCTCAGGCGCCGGAAATCCGCGCTATCCGGTCCATGACCTCCTCCGCGAAGCGGTCAATGTGCGCCTGCACGTGGTCGCTGATGCTCAGCGATTCGTCCGCGATGAGCGGCGTAAGGTCCATCGCGAAGATGAGCGCGTCGGTCACCTCTACGTCATGCGTCGCGAAATAGGTGGCGTGCGCCCGTCTGCGCCCAAGCGAGGCCAGGTCATAGCGGTTGCCGCCACAGTCCTGGGAGTCGAACACGCCCAGCAGCGCCGCCGCCAGGTTCTCGTGACCATGCACATCGAAGGCGACCTTGTCCTCGTCTATCATCCAGTCCAGGTCGCGCCAGACCTCGCAGCCGTAGAGCGCCTCGGGCCGGGCCTCCTCGGGAAGCTCGCGCAGGGCCTGCACGGTCCGCAGCGTCACGCCCACGTGTGTGTCATGCTTGTCGGCGAGGTTGTGCGTGTAGATGTACTGCGGCCGCGCGGCGTCAATGAGTTCCTTGAGGTCCTCGACCGGATCGTGATTATCCGCGTCCTTGAGTTCCGAGCTGGGGTAATTGAGCAGCGCCTGTGCGGCGTACTCGCCGACGTAGGCGGCCTTCTTCTGCTCGGCGCGCCGGACCACTTGCATATCCTCGTCGCTGTAGTCGCCGTACAGGTCGTCCCGCGGGCTACCTGACCCGTTGGTGCAGGTCACACCGCAGAACCAGTTATCGTCGCTACCGAAGCAGGTCAGGATGCCGTGGTGGGCCATGATCTCCAGGTCATCCTGATGGGCCCCGATACCCATGTGTGTCGTTCTCGCCAGCGCCTCCTCAACCGCCGTGCCGTCCGGCACGAAGATCTCAGCCCCATCTTTGCGCAGGTTCATTTCCGCGCCTCCTTGATGCTCAGCTCTTTGGATCCTCACCATACGTCATAGCCGGCTCTCAGCCACCAGCCGCTGGGTTACAGTCGCGGCTTACGGTACGACAGGCGCCCTCGCCTGTCGCGCCTCCGGCCCAGTGAATTGTGAGCACTGGCCACAGGCGAGGGCGCCTGTGCTATCCAGTGCGCGCACCCGCGCGCTAGCCGATCACCGGCAGACTGGCCGCCGCGATGGCCTGTCCGACGCGCCGCAGCCGCTCGTCAGGCAAGTGCAACTCGATCTTCGCCGCCAAGTCCGGGAACTCGTCGTCCAGGATGGCCTGCGCTTTCTCGAGCATGGTTGGCCCTCCCTTGCCGGAGGTGCAGCGGCCTAACACCAGCATGTGCTTGAAGTCGTAGAAGTCGGCGTAGTGCGCGATGCTGTAGCCCAGATAGACGCCCATGGTCTCGAAGATCTGCTGCGCGCGCTCGTCGCCGTCCTCGTGCATCGCCTGCACGTCCTCCAGCAGGGCGGGCAGGTCGGGGTCTTCTCCAACCTCTATGCCGGCTACCGGCGCCAGACGCCCGACAGCCTGCTGGGAGAAATAGAGTGCGCCGCAGCCCACGTCCTTCGACCACTCGTCCTCGGGAGCGTTCGGGTTGTAGTCAACCGGCGCGAAGGCCAGCTCGTTCAGCCAGCCGGTGATGTTCCCGTCCATGGTCACGTAGCCGGCTGCCTCGCTCGAGCCCATGGCGATGCCCAGCACCCCGTTGTCCTCCAGGCTCATGGAGCCGGCCAGCGCGGTCACCTCGCCGTCATTGGCCACCACGATGGGCACGCCCATCTCCTCGCCGATACGCAGCATGATGTCCTTGACCTCGGCGTCGAACTGATCCTCGGGGATGCCCCGGAATAGCGAGGCGATCAGCACCCGGCTGTTGATCCAGACCCCGGCGGCACTCCCACCGATGGCGTCCACGCGCGGCAGGTGCTCCGCCGCGGACTTGATGGAGTCCATGATGCCCTCGTAGTGGTAGCTGGGGTCGCTCTGGTTCTTGGGGTCCCACTCCACCTCGTTCTCCCAGACGGATTCGCCGTCTATCACCGCGCTGCTCTTGCGGTCGCTGGCCCCCAGGTCGAAGCCGATGCGGTTGCCCTCCAGGTGCCGCCCCAGTGCCATGGTAGTGTCCTTCTCCTCGGGCACTTCGTCGAGGCCGACGCTTTCCACCGCGAAGGTGTTCTCATAGACGCCGCCCATGAAATCCCAGTCGAAGTCGCGTTCGCCGCCCTTCGAGTAGACCTGCTGGAGGTGGTTCGCGATCTGCTCGTGCCCGCCTACGGTGACCTTCCAGCCGCCGCGCTGCCAGAGCAGGAACTTCACCAGGCGCTCCGCGTACTGCAAGTTCGCCCCGGCTTCAGGGGCATCGGGCGCAAAGGCTTGCGTCTCGTAGACCGTTACCGAGCCGTCGCCGCGCTCCAGGGCGAACTTCACCGGCACTCCCCGGCCCGAATCCTCGACCGCCTGAAGGAAGGCTCGGTTCGCCAGCACCGCCGGCCGGAAGTCCGGGTCCAGAGGCGCCGGGGTCTGCGGCGGTACCAGTCTCATCTCGTCGCTCATGCTTCTCCCTCTCCCTGTAAGAATGATGCACCACACGCGCGCAGGCCAACATCACTTGCTCGGTCTGATGGTACGCACCATCCGTGCGCGCGCTGCATGGTGATTCGACGCTGAGGATGCGCTGCCCTTCTTATGTGAGGAATCCGTTTGTCGTACGGAGCGGCCGGTCCCGCCCCGGCGGGATCGGCCGATGCCGTTGCCGTACCGAATGACCAGGCTCTCACGACGCGGGCTGAGCTAAAGCCGAGCCCCTCCATGGGACCAAGCGCTCCATGGGGCCAGCCCCTCCCGAGGACGAGCTGCGCATGGGGAGGCTTTCAGACGCCCAGCACTCGCTCGGCTCGCGCGGTGTTGAAGCAAGATCTCATGGGGTCGGCGGCGAAGTAGTCCTCATCTACCCGGACACCAGGAAGGTATTCCGCGATGAGTTCCAATGTCGGGGTGGGGATGAAGGTCTGGGGGGCGGCGATGAGGAGAGTCTCGTGCTTGATGTCCTCGGCGGCCACGGCGGCCGCCACCGCCTTGGCGACCTGCTCGCGGTCCACGTAGCCCCACAACTGCCCGATGAAGCGCTCAGACGCCGCCGCAAACTCCTCCCGCCGCGCGTGGTGCTCCGCCGACCACACCCAGCAGTAGCGCAGGCAGACCGTGGAGAGGCCGTGCGATCGCGTGAAGCAGCGGCAGATCTCCTCGCCCAGGACCTTGCTGAGACCGTAGGCATCGCGGGGGCGCAGCGGGTGCTCCTCGTCCAGCGGCAGGTACTCAGGCCTGATGCGACCCTCGCCGAAGACGAAGCCGTAGGCAGAATCGCTGCTGGCCATCACCAGGCGCGAGACGCCCGCGTTCGCCGCCGCCTCCAGGACCCGGTGTGTGCCCAGGACATTGACCTCCATGATACGGTCGGGCGAGTCAGTGCCCGGGCGAGGGATCGCTGCCAGGTGCGCTACCGCGTCGCAGCCCTGCATTGCCCAGGAGAGGTCGGCGGGCGACATGATACTGCCGCGCAGGTAGCGACCGTGGCTGCCGGCAGGTTCCTGCAGGTCGAAGACGATGACCTCATGTTCCCGAGCCAGCTCCTCGCACACCTTCGCGCCGACATATCCTGCTCCACCCGTTACCAGCACGCGCACCGCCAGCACCTCCTCGTCACGATTGCGCTGGAGTATTGCGTTGAGATATGCGCAAGCCCGTCCGCCGGGACGGGCCTGGTGGCGAGCGCCGCTGATGGCCGCGCTATGCTCGAGACTTCTGGTGTTGGCGCACTATGTGCTGAATGCCCGCCTTGAGTTCGTCGGTGCTGATGCGTCCACCCAGGAACTCAGCCTGCAGGAGCTTGTTCATTTCCGCGAACATCTCGCGCTTGGTCTTGCCCTCCGCCAGCCAGGAATCAATCTGAGCCCGGAGAGCCGCCATGCGCTTCTCGGGAATGCGCCGAGTGTGTTCCATCACCATCTCCAGGACTTCCCTCGGGTCCCGAGAGGAGATCGTCTCCCGCAGGTCATCGCTCAGGTAGCTGAAGATCCCGCTCTTCGTGTCGTAGGACACATTGATCTGCGTCGTTGAGCCGCCCGGCGTCTCGTAGACTATCGCCGCGTTCTTGATGACGCTCCCATCTGAGCGGTTCTCAGATACCTCTTCTCTGAGGTTGCCGTAGGCTATACGGCGCTCAGCGGGACGCTGGCAGGAAGCTACTAGCGCCTCAAGTTGATCTTCAAAGACAGCGAAGGGATCTGGGTCAGGGCTCACTTGCACTACCTCCGGCGGAAGCCGCCTCGCCGCTGATTGTACCAGATTGCTCAACTCCTGGCAAATGCCATCCTCGCATGGGCAGGAGCATCGTTTTTGCGGGGGAGCCTGGGGCTGCGCTGTAGGGCGGGGACCTGTTTGTCCCCCGTAGCCTTGGCGAAGGGGGGTGCCCCGCTCGCCTGGGGCGCGCCACGGGTGCGCGCCCTACATACGACAGCGGCGCCTGCGGTCCCGCCGAGGCGCGATCGGCGCAATACCCCGGCGACCCCGTCGAGCGATAGGACAAAACCGATGCTCCTGCTCGCATGGGTGCCAGTTCAGATTGTCGGCAGCGCGAGAACGGACTCCTCGCAAAGCTTGCAGTACTTCCCAGCCGAGGACATCCGCCTTCGTCCCGCCCATTGGGCGGGACTACGGCCGAGATGAGCGCTCCGCTGGGGAGACCGGTTGGGGCCACTCACACCAAGCAGGTCCGACTGCAATCCGCACTGTGGGTATACCCTCAGAAGAAGTTCACAAACTCTTAAGTGCCCCCCATTCCCGTCCTTCTCCTTGAGATCCTCGCACTAGAACCACCGTGCCTGAAAGCGCAGCCAGCCGACAGGCGACTCAGGCACGGCGTCCCCCATGGCAATGCGCATACAGTACGCACCCTCCCTGCGCATTCCCACAGGCAAACGGCTGGCTGTCTCCAAGGCGCCCTTGCCTTCAGCAGACGCGGAGAGGGTGCCTAAACGCGCCCTCAGCGTTACGGGTACGCAGCGCTGAGACCAGCACCGGGTGTGCTGACGGGCCGCTACTCCAGCTCCATGCTCAGCAGCGAGTCGCTCGAGCTGCTGTCTATCGCCTCGGGCTTGAACCACTTGGCGTGGCCGTCCACGAAGCCATAGTTGGAGCCACCGTTGTGCCGCTTGGCCCACGCAGCGGTCGGTATCCAGCCACGGGTATTTGCCTGGGGGCCCTGTTCGTATGTGTCATCGGTCTCCATCAGGAAGATGCAGGAGGCCGCATCCTCCACCGCTCCCAGCGACGCGCCGTAGGGAGGCGTCGGCGAGCCCGGGTCCCAGTGGGCCACGTTGATAGCGTAACCTGCCTGGGCGCCCCAGTCCACGCCGCCGTTGAACGCGGGCGAGTAGCCCCGCTTGCTGGGACAGAAGAACATCTGTACATTCTTAGTGTAGGGCAACAGCACGCTCCGCCAAGTCATGTCGCCGGCGTCCGCAGTGCCGCTACCATTCAGGTCGTAGTAGTGACGCGGCAGTATCTCGTCGTAGTCCTGCGCGTACATATCCGCGGCCAGCATCAATTGCTTGACGTTCGAGAGACAATTCGTCTGGCGCGCCTTCTCCCGGGCGCGGGCGAAGACCGGGAAGAGTATCGCCGCCAGGATCGCGATGATAGCGATCACTACGAGCAACTCGATGAGCGTGAATCCTTTGCGCATTTCCTCTCACTCCCACGGACGACCCATTATGGACGCATGAACACAAGGTAGTATTCGGGGGCCCCGCCTGAAACTCCTTCGTCTCCGCCGCATTTTTTCTTGGAATTGCGTCGGCCAACTAATGCAGCCTGAGACGCGGCCGACACGCCTGAGGCTACTCAGCGCACAGGGACACGACCTGCCCGCTCTCCGCGCTGCGCAGCGCCGCGTCAACGATGGCTATCATCTGGCGGGTCTCGCCGAGCGGGATCGCCACCGGCTCGCCCTCCGTCAGGTGGTCATGTATGTTCCGGTAGAAGGCGTCCCAGTCGCGCTCAAACTGCTTCGCCTCGAACTCGCTCTCGTCATCGCCCTCGCCCACCTTGATTCGGCCATTCAGATATGTGCCCTCCCGTCCGACGATGAGCGTCCCGCCGAAGCCAAGCCGAGCGACCGTAGTAGTCTCTACCTGCGAGGTGATGCCGTTCTCGAAGCGAATAATCACCAGGCAGCAGTCATCCACCTCATCGCTCCACAGCCGACCGCGCAGGTCAGCATAGACATCGCGCACCGGCGGGTGGCCCAGGAGCTGAAGCAGAGCATCAATCCTGTGCGGGCCGAAGTCGTAGAGCAGCCCACCACCGTACTGCTTCTCGGCCCGCCACTGGGGGCGGAACTCGGGCACACCGTAGGTGCGCATGATGGCCGAGTAGCTCATGGAGACCTGTTTGGTGAAGAAGACCTCGCCCAGGACGCCGCTGCGCACAGTGTGCAGGGCCGACAGGTGGTCGCCATCCCAGCGGCGGTTCTGATAGGCTGACAGCATCTTACCGCTGGCCTCGGCCTCACGGATCATGTCGTCGCACTCGCTCAGATTCATGGCCAAGGGCTTCTCGCAGACCACGTGCTTGCCAGCCCGAAGGGCCTGGATGACGTGCTCGCGGTGCATCGCTGAGGGTGTCGCGACCACAACCAGGTCGAGGTCGTCACGGTCGAGCATCTCGTCGTAGCGCTCATAGGCAGTCAAGCCGAACTGCTCTTCGCAGAGGGAGCGGCGCTCGGGCGAGGGATCGCAGCCAGCCACGAGGTCAAACTGCTCGAGGCGATGCAACGTCTCGCAGTGCCAACCTGTGCCCATGCTGCCCAGGCCGATTACTCCAGCGTTCACCTTTTCCACAGAGGTTCCTCCTCTATGCCCTCTTCGCGTCGCAATGGCAATGCAGTGCCCAGATTGGGCTCACGGCGGCTGCAAGCCGGGCACTTTCCCCCTATTCCAGCGGAGCGTTCCTGTCCACCATGGCTTCACCGACGATGCGTGCGCTCCGCTGCCCATTGCTGGCCAGCCCAGGTCGCGCGGGCCTGCGGATATGCGAAAGCCTCCGCCTTGCCCGAATTGCCAAGTGCAGAGGCTCATGGTCTCAACCTGAACCGGCCTGTCCGGGACCCGGTACACGCCAAGTTCACAGGCCGGAGATGGGCGCCACTAACGTACCCTCACCGACAGGCGAATAGCAGTACGCTCGTTGCCGTCAATCTCGATGTCAACGAATGACGGCCAGCAGGCCAACTCGATGCCGCTGGGAGCCAGGAAGCCTCGTGCAATAGCTATCGCCTTGATGGCCTGATTCAGGGCTCCGGCGCCCACGGTTTGTATCTCGGCCTCGTTGTGTTCGCGGATCGTCCCCGCCAGCGCACCGGCCACCTTGTTCGGATCCGAGGATGAACCCACCCGCAAGATGTCCAAGGCCTGATGTCCCCCTTGCTACGATACTGGTGCCAAGTCTCAGCTATCAGTGGAGTAAGCTCTGCACCCAACATAGTGACCGATGGTGACTTCTACGCCCGCCAACAGGCGCATCCACGACTACTCACCTTTCCCAGCCGAGGGCTTCCTCCTTCGTCGCGCCCGCTGGGCGGGACTACGGCGGACAAGTGCGCTCGGCGCGGAGCACAAGCGCTCCGCTGGGAACGGACGGTATCCTGACCGAGGCCCTGCACACACACGCCACGACACGCGGGACCTGAGTAGTTGCGCGTATACTACTAGGAAGCGCCGACTTAAGCAAGAGGCCCAGACAAATAGCTCCAGCCGCGAATGCGCCCCCAGCGGTCCGCCGTCCCCCATCGCCTCCCGGCGACAGGAATGTCCCCGCTGCTATTCGCCGGACACCTTGCGCCGCAGCCGCTGTATCCCATAGGCCCGCCCCGTGGATGAATCCAGCTCCAGCACCACCCCACACACCACCGCCGGGCCGGACTTGGGGGGAGTGAAGCGCGCGGGCAATTGCGTCACGAATCGCTTGAGGACCGGCTCCGGGTCAACGCCAATGACGGACTCGGTCGCGCCTGTCATACCCACGTCTGTTATGAAGGCGGTGCCACCGGAAAGCACACGCTCGTCGGCGGTTTGCACGTGCGTGTGAGTGCCGACCACGGCGGACACGCGCCCGTCCACGTACCGGGCGAAGGCCCCCTTCTCAGAGGTGGCCTCAGCGTGGAAGTCCACGACGATGACGGGGGTTTGCTCGCGGAGGGCCTCGATCTCCTCATCGCCGCGCCGGAAGGGGCAGTCGAGTTCACGCATGAAGACCCTGCCGCAGAGGTTGAGCACGCCCACCGCCGGGCTATCGCCGGACCGGCCCGGAAAGACGCCCGCCCCGCCCCCGGGTACCTGGTCCGGGTAGTTCGCCGGCCGCAGCACGCGGTCGTCGTCTTCGACCAGCTCATAGGCCTGTTTCTGCGTCCACACGTGATTGCCGGTAGTGATGCAGTCGGCGCCCGCGTGAAACAGCTCCCGCGCCGTGTTGGTCGTGATGCCAGCCCCGCCCGCGGCGTTTTCGCCATTGACGATGACGAAGCCGGGCTGGTATTCAGCGATCAGTTCAGGAAGTACCAGGGCCAGTGCCTTGCGCCCCAGGCGCCCCACGACATCGCCGATATGAATGATGATCATGAGGTTTCGGACCTCGGGCTTCAGACATTCGACCCACGACTTGCGGATGTCGGCCCTGAGCGGTTCGCTGTTGGTCCGATGTCGGTGGTCGGATGTTGGCAGGCGGTGCTTTACTGCGCATACTCGATCGCGCGGGTTTCGCGGATGACGGTAACGCGGATCTGGCCGGGGTACTCCATCTCGCTTTGAATGCGTTCGGCCATCCCCTTCGCCAGGCGGTGAGCCGCCAAGTCGTCCACACGCTCGGGCTTCACGATAACGCGGACCTCTCGGCCAGCCTGGATCGCGTAGCACTTGTCCACGCCGTTGAAGCTCCTGGCGATCTGCTCCAGGCTCTCCAGGCGCTTCAGGTAGGTCTCCAGCGTCTCTCGCCGAGCGCCCGGACGAGCAGCGGAGATAGCGTCCGCCGCCTGCACGAGGACGGCCTCTATCGTCTCCACAGGTATCTCCTCGTGGTGCGCGGCGATGGCGTGCACGATCGCCTCGGGCTCCTGGCGGCTGCGGGCGAGTTCCGCGCCAATGAGGGCATGAGAGCCGTCGCGCTCGTAGTCAACGGCCTTGCCGATGTCGTGCAGCAGCCCGGCGCGCCTGGCGATAGCGACACGCGCACCCGCTTCCCCGGCCATGGCGCCAGCCAGGTGCGCCACCTCGATCGAATGCTTGAGCACGTTCTGCCCGTAGCTGGTGCGGAAGCGCAGCTTGCCCAGCAGCCGCACGAGTTCGGGGTGCAGGCCGCTGACGCCGGTATCGAAGGTCGCCTGCTCGCCCGCCTTTCGCATTTCCTCGTCTATCTCCTCGCGGGCACGCTCTACTACCTCCTCGATGCGGCCGGGATGAATCCGGCCATCAACGATGAGATGCTCCAGGGCATTGCGAGCCACCTCACGCCGCACTGGGTCGAAGGCGGAGATGACGACAGCCTCCGGTGTGTCGTCCACGATCAGGTCCACTCCGGTGACCTGCTCGAAGCAGCGGATATTGCGCCCCTCGCGGCCGATGATGCGCCCCTTCATGTCGTCACTGGGCAGGGCCACAACCGAGACAGTAGTCTCGGCGGTATGATCCACCGCGCAGCGCTGGATGGCACTTACAACGGTTTCCGCCGCCTTGCGCTGGGCGTCTTCCTCGGCTTTGTGTATGATCCGGCGCGCCATGGCGTTAGCGTCCTGTTGTATCTCCTCCTCGACGCTCTTGAGCAGTATCTGCCGAGCCTCCTCCGTGGTCATGCCGGAGATGCGCTGCAGCTCAGCTAGCTGTTCGTCGAGCCTCTGCTGGAGGTCCTCGCGCAGCGACTCGAGCTCTATCTCCTGGTCGCGGAGCTTGCCCTCCGCCTTCTCGAGCTCGGCGCGCGTGTGTGCTATGCGGTCCTCGCGCTTCTCCAGCCTCCGCTTAGCCTGCTCAAGTTCGTCCCGCTGCGCCTTAAGTTCGCTCTCGATCTGGTCCCGGAGTCTTATGGCCTCCTCCTTGGCGGATAGCTGCAGCTCTCGATGCTGCGCCTCAAGCTCCTTCTCAGCGCTCTCGCGCATCTCGGCGGCCTCGGCACGATCTTGCTCGATCTGCTTGTAGGCCCCAGCGAGCTTCAGGCGGTAGCCGACAACCGAAGCGACAACCGCGATTAAGGCAACCACTGCGGGCGCGATCCATATATATAGATCGGAGTTCACTGTGTACGTTCACCTCCGTTGATTATTCAGGATACTCGGTCTGTCTACGCCTCGTGAGGCAGCACCTCCTCGACAGCTCTGACAATGTCCTCATTACTGAAACCGCGACGTCTCAGGTAGTTGTAGAGCCGGCGCTTGGCAGTGTCCCTGTCCAGATCCGGCATGGCTTCGAGACGCTCTGCGGCGACCTCACGGGCCCATTCACGCTCGTCCACATCGCGCAGGTATTCTGCGACCGCTTGCTCGGCCAGGTCTGCATCAAGGCCATCCTTGATCAGCCTGTCAATGAGCCCCGCTGACCCGTGTTTGGACCTTCGCAGGAGCGCATCAATACGCTCTTCGGCATACTTCGCGTCGTCCACGTAACCGGCCTGGCCAAGCTCGTCCAGGGCCTGCATGATAGCGGCGGCGGAAAAGCCTTTGCGCCGGAGACGACCGCTTAGGTCAGCGCGCGTTCGCGCGCGGCGCGCCAGAAGGCGCAGGGCTGCGACCTTCGCCTTGGCATGTTCGGACTTCGGACCTTGGACCTCAACCATCAGACCAATGGCAACGGGCGACATTTCTCATGCCTCGTTGCTTCCTCCAGAATCGGCTTCTGCCTCTTCGTCCTCCTGCGGCTGATCTCCGCTCGCCGGATGCTCCCGCAGCGGCAACCCTACCTGATCGCGGACCTTGTTCTCAATCTCCAAGGCCAGGTCGGGGTTAGCCTGAAGGTACTCGACCACGTTCTCACGGCCCTGCCCCAGGCGCTCCTCGTCATAGCTGAACCAACTGCCTGCCTTCTCCAGGATGCCCAGCTCCACGCCCGCATCCAGCACGCAGCCCTCAGCCGAGATACCCTTGCCGAAGATTATGTCGAACTCGCAGCTCCTGAAGGGCGGCGCCACCTTATTCTTGACCACCCGCACGCGCGTGCGACTGCCGATGACATCCGTGCCTGCCTTGATGCTCTCGCGACGGCGCACATCCAGCCGCACCGAGGACCAGAACTTGAGCGCGCGGCCGCCGGGCGTGGTCTCGGGGTTGCCGAACATCACGCCGATCTTCTCGCGAATCTGGTTGATGAAGATAGTCACCGTCCGGGCCTCCGCCACCGAGGCCGACAGCTTCCTCAGAGCCTTGCTCATCAGCCTCGCCTGAAGGCCCACCTGGGCGTCTCCCATCTCCCCCGCCAGCTCCGCTGCGGGCACCAGCGCAGCCACTGAGTCCAAGGCGATGGCATCAAGCGCGCCGGAGCACACCAAGGTGTCAATGATCTCCAGGGCCTGCTCGCCGCTGTCGGGCTGCGAAACCAGAAGCGCATCGAGGTCAAGGCCGAGGGCCCGCGCGTATTCCGGGGTGAACGCGTGCTCGGCGTCAATGAAGGCGGCTGTCCCTCCGGCCTTCTGCGCCTCCGCCAGGCAGTGGAGGGCGAGCGTGGTCTTACCGGAGCCTTCCTGACCGTAAACTTCGACGACCCGCCCGCGCGGCAGGCCTCCGACCCCGAGGGCGATGTCGAGCGTCAGCGCGCCGGTCGGAATAGCCTCCACATCCAGGTGGCTCGCCCCTGCGCCCAGGCGCATCACCGTGCCCTCACCGAACTGCTTCTCTACCTGTGAGATCGCGCGCTCCAAGTTCTTCTCTCTCTCGCCATTGCCCGCCATCGTGCTTAGCCCCCTTCTGATACTGACCTCCGACAACCGACTGACGACAGCGACGGCACGAGCTGATGGTAGAATGCTACTTGAGCAGCCGTCGAAACTCCTCGACGCTCAAGCCGGCGTCGCGGATGATCCCTCGCAAGGCCCCGCGTTTGAGGTCCTTGCCACTGTGAATGGGAACGGTCACTCGTCGTCCTGTCTCAGGATGTCGCAATGTGACATGACTGCCTCTCTGGTGGTCGAAGACGAAGCCAGCGCGTTGGACAGCCTTCAGAGCTTCGCGGCCACTGGTGACGGGCAGTCTAGGCAACGGAGATTGCCTCCCGAACGCTCACCTTGTAGACCAAGGCCTCCGTTCCCTCATCCCATTCGAAAGTCACTATGCTGACATCCCGAGGGATGGCTTCGCCATGCTTCTCCAACGACTCAAGGTAGCACTGTATGGCCTCCTTCGCCATTTCCAGTGCTTCCGGCAAGTCATCGCCTTGGGTGTGGCAGCCCTTGAGAGCAGGGACGGAGACGGAATAGCCTCCATCGTTCTCCCTCATGAGCACTACCGTGTAAGTCGCTTCCATCTCTCTACCACCTCAGGCCAACGCTTGCAGGGATTTGCGCTGTGATACTCCTTGCCGATAGCCTCTCTGATGCCGACTCCCGACTACCGACTTCGGGACTTGAGCAGCCGTCGAAACTCCTCGACGCTCAAGCCGGCGTCTTGGATGATGCCTCGGAGGGTGCCCGGCGTTAGGTCTCGTCCTCCGTGCACCGGCACCGAGAGCTGCCGCTGTCCTTGCGGGCCAGTCATTACGACGTGGCTGCCGCTCTGCCGTCTGATGACGAACCCGGCGCGCCCAAGGGCCTTGATGGCTTCGAGACCAGACACGACGGGCAGCTTAGGCAACAGCAGTGGGCTCCCTTACGGTCAGCCGATACACCAATGCCTCCGTTGCCTCGCGCATATTCACACTCACGTTGGGCTCGTCTGGGGGTATCGGTTTCGCGTCTTCCTCCAGGACCTCCACATAGAGCCGAATGGCCTCCTCTGCCATCAGCAGAGCCTCGGCTAGCGTTTCTCCCTGGGTGTGGCAGCCCTTGAGAGCGGGGACGGAGACGGAATAGCCTCCATCGTTCTCCCGCATGAGCACTACCGTGTAAGTCGCTTCCATCCCTCTACCACCTCTCCTTAACCCGGCTTACTGACAGATGGGGTACCCACTTGACCCACTCTTGCCCGGAGACTGCCACAGGCACTCTCCCGGCAAGGCAAGAAGCTCCGGCGGCCCCGGGGGCTGTCCCCCTCCTGCCGATGGCCGCGGCAGAAGACACTCCCCGTCCCGAAGGCGCGCCGGGCCGCGCAGGGCCCTACCTCAGACGTCACCCGAACCGCCCGCCGAGACGGAAGGTAGCCTCCTCGGTGTATGTCGCTCCCTGCCGCGTCAGCTCGCTGCTCATCAGCGTGAAATGCTCAACGACCATCGTCCCTACCGGCGCCTCTGACAAGGACTCAACTGCCGCAAGCAGTTCCCGCGCGTGACGTCCGCCCTTGACACGCCCCAGGGTGAAATGCGGCGAGAACTTGCGCCTCTCCGGTTCGGCCAGGCCCGCCTCGACCAGCGCCCCATCCAGTGACCTGGTTAGCTCTTCCAGCTCAGGCGCATCCCCCTCAACGCCCAGCCAGATGGTGCGCGGCGCCCCTCTGCTGCTGAAGCACCCCGCGCCTTGGACCGTCAACTCGCAGCGCGATGCGCCCTCCGCCACCTGTTCAGCCACCTCGCGGCACGCCTCCAGGCGCTCCGGCGGCGTCTCCCCCACGAACTTGAGCGTCATGTGCAGGTTGCGCCGCTCGACCCACTTGACCCTGGCCCCGGCGGCAGCAAGTTCGCGCTGAAGCTCCAGTGCTCGATCTCGCAGCTCCTCCGGCAGCACCACCGCGAAGAAGAGCCGCAGATCGCCCGAGGCACCCGCCATGGTCAGCCTGCCTCCAGCGGGATGCCCAGGATGCGCTTGCGCAGCATGTTGAGCGCCATCTGCGACACGCGCTGCTTGAACTGGTCGCGCGTGCCCGGCCAGTTGTGTTGAGCGCAGACTGTGCCGTCGCTATCAGCCACCGCAATGTAGACCAGGCCGACAGGCTTCTGCGGCGTGCCGCCCCCCGGCCCGGCGATACCGGTCGTGGCGAGCGCAAAGTCGGCCCCATGAAGCTCGCGGACGCCCTCCGCCATCGCCCCCGCACACTGCTCGCTGACAGCCCCGAATTCTTTCAAGAGTTCAGCCGATACCCCGAGGACATCGCGCTTCATCTCGTTGCTGTACGCCACGACCCCGCCCAAGAAATAGCGCGACGAACCGGGCACATCGGTCACGCGGCTGGCTACGAGGCCTCCTGTGCAGCTTTCAGCGACCGCCAGCGTCGCCTCGCGCTCGACCAGGGCATTCCCCACCGCCACCTCCATGGTCTCCTCGTCAACACCGTAGATGTTCTGCGGGACCCGTTCGCGCAGCCTTGCCTCCATCTCATCGAGCTTGCGAACGGCGTCCTCCTCGGAAGCAGCCTTGGTGGCGAGGCGCAGCCTCACCTCCCCCGGCGAGGCGTACGGCGCGACGGTCGGGTCGGTCTGGCCCCTGATTATGTCATCTATCTCAGCGACGAGCGTGGACTCGCCGACATCACACAGCCGCAGCACGCGAGAGCGCAGGATAGTCGCCGCATCGCCCTGTCTGCGCAGCAGGTAAGGGAGGACCTCACGCTGGAGCATCTCCCGCATCTCGGGCGGCGGGCCCGGCACGGCGATGATGGCCTTCCCCTCGTGCTCGACCAGCACGCCCGGGGCAGTGCCGCAGGTGTTCTCGAGCAGCATCCCGCCTTCAGGACAGGTAGCCTGCTTGAGGTTGTTGGAGGTGGGGGTGTAGCCGCGACGGCGGAAGAACTCTCTGAGGTGCTCTTCAGCCACGGGGTCAGGACGCAGAGGACGGCCGGTGACCTCGGAGATCGCCTCACGCGTGAGGTCGTCCTGCGTGGGGCCAAGGCCACCGCAGATGATCACTACATCGCATCGGGACAGAGCCAGCTCTAAGACCGACGTAATCCGCCCAAGATTATCGCCCACGGTATGACGGAAATGCACATCAACCCCGATCTCCGCCAGTCGCTGCGACATATAGACGGCATTCGTGTCGGTTATCTCGCCGAGCAATAGCTCCGTGCCGACGGAAACTAGCTCCGCTTTCAACTTAGGCGTCCGATCTCAAGCGCGTCTATATGATATCCCCGGGTGCACGGCTTGACTTTAGTCCGCCAGTAGCTCTGCACACCCACCCCCGGGGGAACAGTGGGATTATACCGGAGCGGGGCGGCCGGTGTCAAACGCATCTTGGCGCACCAGCTTGCAGGTGACACGGGCCGGAGGGAGAATACTTATCTGGTGCGCTAGAGCTCACCTTCGGGAGGTGCCGGCCGATGGATTTCCGCGAGCGTATCGAAAGCGACGAGAACGCGCTGCAAAAGATAGTCAGTGCGCTCCCGGGGTTTGAGGGTTACTTTGAGCGGGAGAACCGACGCGCTGCCGATAAGATGCTTCGTGAGTACCTCTGCGGGCAGTTGGATGCAGCGACCGAGGACCTCGAGAAGGTCAGCGCAAAGTGGTCCCGCGCGGGGGAGCTGGACGACGTGGCCGACCTGGAGCGTGTCGCCGGTCTGCTCAGGCGCGCCGGAGACAGGCTCCGCTTCGCCGACTACGGCTACACGGGCTTCTTCGACGCCGCCAAGATCGGCGAGGACGAACTCCAGCGCTTCTACGAGTATGACCTGTCGCTGCGCGACTTCATCGCGGACATTAAGGACGAGATCGGCAAGCTGGCCGCAGCAGGGGCCGAGGAGGTGCCGGTGCGGATCGCGGACCTTGAGGAGGCCATCGAGGCCCTCTCAGAGATGATTGACGAGCGCGAGAACGTGGCGGCGGCGCTGACGCCGTGAGGCGTCAGCGACGGGCAATGGCCGCACGCAGTTATCGTGCAGGCAAACGCCCTCCTTGGTTTCGAGAAATGGGAGCGGGGTTCAGAGGAACGGCTGCCGCCCATCGCGCTCTCGGTCGCGAAGCGGTGGCCGCCGTGACGGAGGGGCCGCCCGAACCCCGCCCGCAGGGCGAGGTGAGGTCGGCCCGTCCCGCCCGTTGGGCCGGACCGCCAGGTAGCAGGTCCGACCCTGCCTTGGGGCAGACCAAGATGCAGTGGTTGTGCGCGGGCCGGCCTCGTGCGCTTCTGCTACCGCAGAATCGCCCTCGGGCGGCCCTCCGGGCAACAACAACATCGCTCGCCTCCGGGGGCATGCGCATTTCTGGAAAGCGAGGAGGCACCCGCCTTCGCTGAAGCTTCCCCTTCGCCAAGGCTACGGGGGACAAGGCGGCCAGGCCTGCCGGCATGGACGGGACAATGACCGCCAAACGGAGTCTGAGCAACGATGGGATCGGCGCCGTGGCTGGAAGTGGGCGATCAGTTCATCCTTGACGACGCTGACTACGTCGTCAGCCAAGTCATTATCGGGCGTACGGACCGCCTCACCTTCCAACTCGTTGACGTTCGCCCGAGCTTGGGCGGGGAGAGCCAGCGTCTGCTGCAAGTCGAACGCAGGTTCTTCGCCGTCGAGCAGGTGCCCCTGGAGGGTTTGCGCGGCGAAGAGGTAGCCATCGGGGAGCACACACTGCATCTGCGCTGGGAGGCTGACGTGCGTACGGAGGTCACGGACGCTGAACGGGAGCATCAGTTCGGCCTGGGCCGGTGCGCCTACTATGAGAGCGACGACGCTTCCGTCGCCCTGCGGGTGGAGGAAGCACACGACGCTTACGCGGTCGTGGGGATGCCGCTTGATGCGTCGCGGATAGACCTCAGGTTCACTTGACGGCGCACGGAGTCGGAGCAGGAGCTCCGATCTACGGAACGGTAGGCAATGGGTACGCGGCACAGTCGTTGTCGTTCCCCATTGCCCATTCCCGCCGTTACACAGAAAGGGAGGCAACGACATGCCCGCTATTGACGTCGTCGAATGGACCGACTTCACCGGTGAGGAGATCGTGCACCGCTGGCCGCCCTACGGCCAGGCGAACATCCATCTCGGCTCGCAGCTTGTGGTGCGTGAGA
Organism: Candidatus Zipacnadia bacterium; assembly: GCA_029820045.1. Lineage (GTDB taxonomy): Bacteria > Armatimonadota > Zipacnadia > Zipacnadales > UBA5352 > JALGVE01. Next base: position 21,274 of record JALGVE010000013.1, read on the forward strand.
GCCAGACCGCGGTGTTCTTCCGCGACGGCAAGGCCCTGGACGTCTTCGGGCCGGGCCGCCACACGCTGGAGACCGCGAACCTGCCGCTGCTGGACCGGCTCATCAACATCCCCTTCGGAGGGCGCACGCCCTTCCAGGCTGAGGTCTACTTCGTCAACATGCGCACCTTCACCAACCTCAAGTGGGGCACGCCCTCGCCCGTGATCTTCCGCGACAGCGAGCTTCAGAGTGTGCGGCTGCGCGCTTTCGGCATGTTCACCATGAGGATCGCGGAGCCGCAACTCTTCGTCAACAAGGTCGTCGGCACCGAGCACCGCTATGACACCGACAGCGTGGCCGGCTGGCTGCGGGATTTCATCGTCGCGCGCTTCAACGACATCCTGGGCGAGACCCTGGACACCGTGCTCGACCTGCCGAGCAAGTATGACGAGCTGGGCGCGGCCACCAAGGCTCGCCTCACCGACGACTTCCGCAACTACGGGATGCAGCTTGAGGACTTCCTCATTGACGCCATCACGCCGCCCGACGAAGTCGTGAAGATGATTGACCAGCGTGCCGCGATGGAGGCGGTCGGGGACATGGACCGCTTCACCCGCTACCGCACGGCCCAGGCCATCGGCGACATCGCCACCGCCGAGGGCGGCGGAGGCGCGGCGGCCACCGGCGTCGGCTTGGGCGCCGGCATCGGCCTGGGAGCTACCATGGCACAGATGCTCGGGCAGTCCCTTGCGCCCCAGCAGGCCACCCAGCCGGGGGTGACCGGCGCGGCGGCCACGACCTGCCCCAACGGCCATGTGGTACCCGTCGGCGCGAAGTTCTGTCCGCAGTGCGGGGCCGCAGTTGAGCCTCCCGCCGCCACCTGCCCCAACGGCCATCCGGTGCCGCCCGGGGCCAGCTTCTGCCCCGAATGCGGAGCAAAGCTGCAGTAAGAAACCGAAGCGCCTATCACAGCAAGGGCGACATTCTTGTTGCCCGTGGCAGGCGGTGGTACATGCGCGACAGGAAATGTCGCGCCCGCTGAGGAGAGGCACTTGGGAGGAAGAACAATGAAGGTCGTCGCACTCATGGGCAGCCCTCGCAAGGGTGGCAATACCGACTTGCTGACCGATGAGTTTTTCGCGGGCGCGCAGTCCGAGGGCGCCGAGTGCGAGAAGATCCGCCTCGATGACCTCAACATCCGCCCCGTGGCGGCCCTGGGCGATGAGTGGAAGATGCGCGTTGACCTGCGCGCCGACGATGACGCCCGCTGGGTGCTGGACCGCGTCGCAGAGGCTGACATCGTCGTCTTCGCCTCGCCGGTCTACTGGCAGGGCGTAACCGCACAGATGAAGTGCCTGGTGGACCGCTTCTCGGCGTATTACATGGCCGACTGGCTGCGCGAGGGCATGCGCGGCAGCGGCTTCTTCGTCATCACCGCCTACGGCGACCCGGCCGAGGACGAGTCCCACTGGATCACCGAGCCGGTCAAAGTCTGGGCCCGCGGCTTCAAGGCGAAGTACCTCGGACAGGTCGCGGCCGCCATTGCTCCCTGGGGAGCCGTGGCGCAGATGGCTGACGTGCTCGAGCAGGCTCGCCAGGCGGGAGCCGAAGCGGTCCGGGCCATGCGTGAATAGCGACAGCCACTTGCTTCTGGCGCGGACGCCACCGCACTGGCCCGCATTATTCACCAGCTCAGGCCCGGGGCCTATCCAGGGCGGTGGGCCGTTGGGGACTGACACCATTTCGGGCGTTCCCGCCCATGGGCGGGACCCGAAATGGCTGTCTGTCCCCTCGTAGGGGTGGCTCAGGTTGGTGCAACAGACTGCGCGGGCGGCGGAAATGGCGGACAGTCCACGACAACCACAGCAACACGGGACTGTGCCCGATTTGCACCGCCCCTCATGGCGTTCGCGTAATTGCGTTAGGGCTCATCTGCGAAATAGGTGACTGTCCCTATTTTCTGGTTTGTGGAGAGTGTGTGAGTGGGATGGCAGAGAGCAGCGCTACCAGGGAAGTCCTGTCACTGTGGTGTCGGGAACTCGGCACACTCCTTCGCTACGAGGTCCCCCCCGCCGCGGCGCTGGGAATCGTAGCCCAAGAGATAGCCCCGATGGCTGAGATCAGCATGTCACTGCTGGTGAAGGTGGAGGCCGGAAAGGCTCTTGCCGAAGCCATCGCAGAAAGCCCGGGCGTGTTCCCACCGTTAGTGCGCGCGGCGGCGCTGGCCGGCGAGCGGGCCGGCAAGCTCCACGAAGCGCTGGAGGAGGCCGGCGAGTGCCTGAGAGATGCCGCTCGCCTTGGAGTACAACCGACCAGCGAGCGTCAATTCGGCGAACTGGCCGCGAATGCGACCGTGGCGCCGGCGGTTGCTCTGGCCGCGCGTTTGCTGGTGGCCGCCATTGACAGCGATGCGGCGGAGCTTCGGCTCACCAGCAGCGACCTCGGCGGCCTGGCCGAGGTGAAACTGTCAGGTACCTGGCGCGTTCTCGAAGAGGTGCAGCGAGAACTCTTCGGCCCGCTCTGCCGACGCTTCAAGTTGATGGCACAGATCCCCTACTGGATCGCCGAGCCCGCGGTGGGGACCTTCGCTTTCGAGACCCCGCGTGGCGAGACGTGGGACGTCGCAGTCCGTACCCTCCCTGGGGAGGCGGACAGCGACCAGCGCATCAACATGACACTCACACCCAGAACCGAGCGTAACGAGCCGGCATAACGCACGTCATGAGCCAAGCAAGCATTTCACCTCGCAGGGCCTTCGAGCAACGCCTCAACGCGGTCTTGGTCTGCTGCGACGTAGCTGCGTGCCTGGCGGCGATGGCCGCGGCGTACTACCTCCGCCTCCATGCTCCCACCTCGCTGCTCGCGCCGCTCAAGCATGGGCCCGAGTTGTACGTGGGCGCAGCCCCGGTCGTCGTTGTCCTCTGGCTGTTGGGCTTCCACGCGATGAATCTCTACGAAATCCGCAGGTTCCAGTCCCCGTTCGCGGAGCTTCTTGCCAGCTTCGGCGGTGTGACCTTCGCGACCCTGCTCATTGCTGCCGCATCTTTTCTTAGTCACACTGACTACTCGCGCGCGATCCTCGTCATCTTCTGGGCCGCCGGTCTGGCGCTGACCGTCATCGAGCGCGGCGCCTTTGCACTATATCGAAGCAATGCCCTCCGGCGCGGCAAGGGCGGGTCGCGCACGGTCATCGTCGGCTGCGGCGAGTTGGGCCAGCTCGTTGCGGACCGCATAGGGCGGTACCAGTCGCTGGGCTACACCCCGGTGGGCTTCGTCGCGACCGGCGACGCGCCCGACAGCGTCGGCGGCTTCCCGGTGCTGGGCAGCTTCCATGACCTGCCGCAGATCATTGAGGAGCACCACGTGGACGAGGTCCTGGTGGCTCGGCCGGACCTGGACGTGGACGGGTTGATGACACTTATCAGCCAATGCCGCGACCGAGCCGTGACCTTCAGCCTGGTTGCCGGCCCGCTGCAACTGCTCACCACCGGCGCTGAAATCTCCGGCCTGGCCGACCTGCCGGTCGTGCCGCTGGAGAGGCAACACTTCCCCTGGTGGGAGCGCGCGCTCAAGCGCGCGATGGACCTGGTTATCGGCGGCATCATGCTGTTGCTGCTGCTACCGCTCTTCGCCGTTATCGCGATCCTGATACGCCGCGAGACCGGGGCCGGCGCCCTCTTCTACCAGGAGCGCATCGGCCGTGACGGCGAGCCCTTCACCATGCTCAAGTTCCAGACCATGCACCCCTCTAGCGACCCGTATGCGCCCGCGCCCACGGGGGAGAACGATGAGCGCATTACCGTCACCGGCCGCTGGCTGCGCCGCTACAGCCTGGATGAGCTGCCCCAGCTCATCAATGTCCTGCGTGGGGAGATGAGCCTGGTCGGACCGCGGCCGGAGATGCCCTTCATCGTCGAGCAGTATGCGCCCTGGCAGCGGCGACGGCTGGAGATGAAGCCGGGAATCACCGGCCTCTGGCAGATACTGGGGCGCAAGGACCTGCCCCTGCGCGACAACATCGAGTACGACTTCTATTACATACACAATCACTCGCTGCTGATGGACCTGGCGATCCTGCTCAAGACCATCCCGGTGGTTCTCCGGGGCAGGGGGGCGTATTAATCCTGCCATCCGGCACGGGCCGGTCCCCGCGCGCGAGCTCAATCCGGGGGAGCCGGGCTTTGGAGGGCCGGGCTTCAGCTCGGTCCCGAATGCTGGAGCTACCGCTGCAGCACCCGGCAAGGATTCCCGGCGGCGGTGGCCCCCGGGGGGATGTCCCTGGTGACGACCGAGCCGGCGCCGATCCTCGCCCCCTTACCGATGGTTACTCCCCCGAGCACCGTCGTGTTGCAGCCGAGGTAGGCCCCGTCCTCGATGGTGATGCTCATGTCGTCGGTACGCCTGGGGCCGTGGGCTACCAGCGTGACGCGAAAGGAGATTGTCACGTTGTCGCCGATGGTGAGCCGATGCGGCGCGACCTCGTCGAACCAGCCATCCATCCCTATGAAGCCGCCCTTGCCGATCTTGATGCCCCCCAGGCGCAGCAGGAACTTCCTAAGGCCGGTGTTGATGTGCGGCAGTCCCATCGCCCACTTGTTGATGAGCAGGCACCTCAGCCACTGCCAGCGATAGCGCTGCTGTGAGGTCATCTCCTCGTTTGTGTGCCAGAACAAGTGCGTCACCTCCTGAAACGGCGGCCCAAGAGCGGCAGAGCAGCATACGCGCGACCTGCGTGAATAACTCGGGCTATTCCTGCGAGGAGACCGGCCTATCCGGCACGCCCAGCGCCAGCAGCCCGGCAACCACCGGGACCCACGAGACGATCAGCATCGCATTCACCAGGCCCCAGGTGTCCGCGGCCCAGCCGACAATCGGCATCATCAGCCCCGCCGCCCCCCAGGCCGCTCCCATCGTCAACGAGGACGCGACCCCCGGGCCGCCGGGGATCAGCTCCTGGCCCTGGACGATGTTGACTGACACCGAAGCCTGCGACAGCAAGCCAGCGAGCGGCAGCAGGAGGTAAATGGACGGCAGCCCGAAGCGCGCCGATGCGTAGAAGAACGGAGCACTGCCGATCAGCGAGATGACGGTCACGTTGCGCCGCCCCAGGCGGTCCGAGGCGAAGCCGCCGATGATGTTGCCCACGCCGCCGAAGAAAACGAGCAGAAACAGCACGGTCCCGCCGGTCTTGAGCGCACCGCCCCACTCCTTGACCAGCAGCGACAGGAAGTTGTTGAAGGCAATGATCACCACCGCGCGGAGCGTCACCACTGTGAACAGCATCGCGACCTTGTGGAGGTGCGGCAGCACGTCGCGGCGTAGCCTGAGCGGCCTAGTCTCATGGTCCCCGTAGCCGCGGTCCAGCCTCATCCCCAGCAGCAGCAGACCGGTCGCGCCACCGATGACGGTCGCCCCGAGCATGCCCGGAAGGTCAAACCGGGCGACCAACGCCACCGCCAGGAGCGCTCCCGAGGCGTAGCCCAGCGCGCCACCGCCCGAAAAGAGCGCCATCCCCAGGCCCCTGAGCTCGCCGCTGACACGCCCGGCCAGCGTGGCTCCGGGGGGATGGAAAAGCGCCGTCCCCACGCCCGCTATCATGTACAGCACGGCGAGCAGGGCGTAAGTATCAGCAAAGCCCATCAGGCCTATGAACAGCCCCACCAGCATTGGCCCGGCCGCCGCCATGTGCGGCACGCGAAAGCGGTCGCCCAGGTAGCCGAAGAACGGCTGGCCGAAGTTGGTCGTGACAGACACGAAGGCAACGAGCCGGGAGATATCGGTGGCAGTTAGCTCGAAGCGCTGCTGGAACACCGGCCACAGCGGCGGGATGAAGTTGATGCACCCGTCAGTGACGGCGTGGCCGAGTATGAGCGCGGCAATAGGAGCAACCTGCAGCCCGGGGCTGGCTGCCTCCAGCTTCTTCTCAGACATGGCAAGCCCACCGGGGGTGAGGTCCGAGACGCAAGTTAGATCGCTCCCAAGGTGCTGTTATCCTGAGCACGGGTAGTTCCTCACCGCGCGCAACTAACCTTCGCGCCTTCACGCGGGCGAGGGCGCCTGCGCAATCATAGAACCACCAGGGGCGCCGACATTCCTGTCGGCGGCCGTCTATCA
>JALGVE010000119.1 GCA_029820045.1 Candidatus Zipacnadia bacterium
GGAGCGCAAGCAGGTCGCCGCCCAGATTACCGCCGACTTCATCCGCGACGTGAAGGACCTCTGCCAGGGCGCGCACATCATGCCCCAGGGTTGGGACGACCTGGTCCCCGAGGCCATCAAGCTCGCCGGCCTGGCGGACTAGTGCCGGCAGGCTTGTCCCCCGTAGCCTTGGCGAAGGAGGAAGCTTCAGCGAAGGTGCATGCCCCCACCTGCCGAAGCTCGCCGACTGGTGCCGGCAGGTGCCCCCACCTGCCGAACCTTTGCGCAGACGAGGGCCTCACTTTCCAGAAATGCAGAGGGCTGGGCAGGCGAGCGATGTCCTTCGCCGTATGGAGGGGCCGCCCGAGGGCGCTTCTGCGCCAGCAGAAGGGCGCGAGGCCGGCCCGCGCTTTCCAGAAATGCAGAGGGCTGGGCAGGCGAGCGATGTCCTTGGCGTATGGAGGGGCCGCCCGAGGGCGCTTCTGCGCCAGCAGAAGGGCGCGAGGCCGGCCCGCGCACAACTACTGCACCTCGGTCGGCCCCAGCATAGCTTCGGACCTGCCGCCTGGCGCCAGACGCGACCCAAGAGCACGGAACGGCGGCGGGCTAGAAGGCTGTGCCACGATGAGGCCAAGGCAGGACGGGCGGTGCGGCAGAGGTCCGCGCCCTACACGAACGGCAACTTCTTGCGGCCGAGCTAGAGAGCTTGTCCGGAAAGCCCGCGCCAGCCCGGGGACTGTCGCCTCTAGTACTTGCTTGTGCAAGTCCCCATCATCTCGCTGGCCTGCATCCTGTCGTTGCCGTCCACATCCCCAGGCTCTTGGCGTTCTCTGCGTTCTCCCTCTTCTCTGTGCTCTCTGTAGCTTGCGCCTCGTAGCTCCGCAGGAGCGAAGTGGGGTCTCTGCGGTGATAGTCGCCGTTGCCCCCCGTGGAACGCAGTTAGGGGGCGGCGGGGGTTGTGCGCCGGTTTGATCGTGCGCGGATTTGCGCAAGTAAGCACTAGTATCTACCCGGACAACGAGCAGGAATACGCGAGGCCCTGTCGAATAGCTCACCGTCGCTCTATTGACTCTGCGACATCTAGCGCGCCGCAGGCCAACCAGAGGAGATGTGACGACCATGAAAAGGCATCGTGGTCACTTGAGCCTTACCCTTACCGGCCGTATCTGCTCGCTCGTCCTCGCCGCTCTGATAGTCCCGGCGGCGCTGGCGCTCTTTTCGGCCCCCGCCTGCGCCGAGGACTGGCCGACCTACATGCACGACAACGCTCGCAGCGGCTGGACGCGTGACCAGGTCGAGCCGCCGCTCGCCCAGCGCTGGGCCTTCAAGGTCAAGTACGCGCCGAAGCAGGCCTGGACCGGCCCGCGCGATGAGCCGGTGGAGGGCAACTGGGAGAAGGACCGCGTTACCTTCGACGCTGTCAACCACGTGGCGGCCGTCGGCGACGCGGTGTACCTCAGTTCCTCCGGCGACAGCGAGGTCTACTGCCTCGACGCCGCCACCGGCAACGTGCGTTGGCGCTTCCTGGCGGGCGGCCCGGTGCGCCTGGCGCCCACCGTCAGCGAGGGCCGCGTGTACTTCGGCTCGGACGATGGCCGCGTCTACTGCGTCAGTGCCGCCGATGGCGCTCAGATCTGGAGCATCCCCGGCGCGCCCAGGGATGCCCGGCTGATAGGCAATGGCAAGATGATCTCCCGCTGGCCGGTGCGCACTGGCGTTCTGGTGGATGGCGACGTAGCGTACTTCGGCGCAGGGGTCTTCCCCCACGAGAACATCTACCTGTCCGCCGCGCACACCGAAGATGGCAGCCTCATCTGGCGCAACGACACTGTCGGTCAGGCGCGAGCCGGACAGAGCGGCCTCTCCCCCCAGGGCTACATGTTGGCCTCCGAGAGCAGACTGTTCGTCCCCTCTGCCCGCGCCCTGCCCGCCGCCTTCGACCGCGCGACCGGCCGCTATCTCTATCAGTCCAGCGATAGCTGGCGCTCCAGCGGCCTCGTGGGCGGCACCTACGCGCTGCTCGCCGGCGACCACCTTCTGGTCGGGGCGAACTTAGCCACCGGCTACGCCCAGGACACCGGCAGGGGCGGCTTCGCCTGGTTCCCCTGTCGCAAGCTTGTGGTCGCCGACGATGCCGCTTACATGAGCACGGACGCCGTCCCCATCAAGACCAGCGGCTCCCCGCTCACACCGGAGGTGAGCTGCGTGGGCTTCGAGGCCTACGCCGAGGCCAGCAGGCAGCAACATGCCCTGGAGCGCAAGCTCTCCGGCCCCTCCCGCAAGCTTTCCGACCTCAATCGGGCGCTCAAGAGGGAGAAAGCCAAGCCGGTAGATCAGCAGGACGAGGAAACCCTCGCCAAGCTCGAAAAGGACATCGCCGAGGTCCAAGCTCAGGTTGATGACCTCAAGGACCAGCTTGCCAAGGTGCAAACGGAGAACCTTGAGCCGCAGATCAAGTGGCGCACGCCCTCGAACTGCTCCTTGAGCTTGATACTGGCCGGCGACGTGGTCTTCGCTGGCGGCGAGGACCTGGTCACGGCCTACGACGCGGCTACCGGCAAGGAGGTCTGGCGAAGCGAGGTCGAGGGCGAGGCGCGCGGCCTCGCCGCCGCCGAGGGCGCGTTGTACGTCAGCACCGACACCGGCATGTTGTACTGCTTCTCGCAGCCGCTGGAGGGCGCGGCGGCTGCCGTGCCGGCGCCACAGCCCGCCAGTCCCTACCCGGCCGACGACCCCCTCGCTCCCATGTATCAGGCCGCTGCGGATGCCATCGTCAGCAGCACCGGCGTCACTCGTGGCTTCTGCCTGGTGCTCGGCCTCGAGACCGGCCGCCTCGCCTACGAGTTGGCCCAACGCACGGAGTTGCAAATCTACTGCCTGGAGCCCGACGCCGCCAAGGTCCAGGCGGCTCGCCAGGCCTTCGACGCCGTCGCCCTCTACGGTGGCCGCGTCTTCGTGGATCAGGGCGATCCCGCTCATATGCCGTACTCCAACTACTTCGCCAACCTGATCGTCTCCGAGAGCCTTCTGCACGACGGCAAGCTGCCCGCCGCGCCCGACCAGATCGCGCGTCGCCTCAAGCCCTGCGGCGGCGTCATCTGCCTGGGGCGGCCGGACAACGCCCCAGCGCCGGCCCAGCGGGTCACGCGCCCGAACCTCAAGGCCTGGATGGACGGCCTCGGCCTCGGGAACTCTCAGTCCACGGGGCGGGGCGGCGCGTGGGTCAAGCTGGAGCGCGGCTCCCTCCCGGGCGCGGGAAGCTGGACCCACCAGTACGCCGACACCGGCAACACCACCTGCGGTGACGACCAGCTCGTTAAGGCGCCGCTCGACGTGCTCTGGTACGGCGATCCCGGGCCGGACAAGATGATCAGCAGGCACGCCCGCAGCGTCGGGCCGCTCTCCGTCAATGGACGCTTACTGATGGAGGGCAGCAACGTCGTGATGTGCTATGACGCTTACAACGGGCTGAAATACTGGGAGCGCGACATCAAGGGCGCCCTGCGTGGCGGGGCCTCCTCCCGCGCCAGCAACATCTGCTGCAATGAGGACAGCATGTTCGTGGCAATTGAGGACTACTGCCTGCGTCTGGACATCGCGACCGGCGAGACCGTGGCAACCTACCACGAACCGCCAGGCGAAGAGCCAGGCAAGTGGGGTTACACCGCTAACGTTGGAGACTTGCTCTACGGCAGCAGCGGAGATACCTATCACAGCAACCGTATCTTCGCCCTCGACATCAAGACCGGCGACCCGCGCTGGGTGTACGAAGCCACCAGCGTCCCCGACATCACCATTGCCATCGGCGACGGGCGCATGTTCTTCGCCGAGGGCACCGAGGTCCCCGCAGAGCAGCGCCAGCAGGCCGTCCTCGAGAGCAACAACGCGGACCCGGATAATGCGGACGTGCGCATGGTCGTCTGTCTGGACGCCAGGACCGGAACCAAGCTCTGGGAGAGGGCCGTGGACCTCACTGATTGCGGTCGCGGGATAGTCGCCGAGCGCGGCCGCGGGCAACTCACCGCGATGTACAAGGACGGCGTCCTGCTCTTCACCGGCAACCACGGCAACGGCCACCTCTGGCGTGAGTTCCTGGGCGGCGAGTTCGCTGAGCGGCGCCTGGTCGCCCTCCGTGCGCAGGATGGCAAGCTGCTGTGGCAGAGGCCGGTCGGTTGCCGCATCCGCCCGCTCATCGTCGGCGACACCATCGTCGCCGAGCCGTGGGGCTTCGACCTGCACACCGGCGAGCAGAAGATGCGCAAGCACCCCATCACCGGCGAGGAACGCCCCTGGCAGTTCGAGCGCCCCGGCCATCACTGCGGCTGCATCGCCGCCAACGAGAACCTGCTTCTCTTCCGCTCCGGCTACACCGCCTACTACGATCTCCTGGGTGACTTCGGCACCTCGCATTTCGGCGCAACCCGCCCGGGGTGTTGGATCAACTTCATTCCTGCCAACGGTCTGGTACTGATCCCCGAGGCCGCCTCGGGCTGCCAGTGCCTGTACTCGGTATTCTCCACGATTGTGCTGGAGCCAACCGAGAGCAGCAATGCTTGGGGCATCTTCAACTCTCCCGGGCCAACCACCCCCGTAAAGCAGATGGCCCTCAACCTGGGCGCGCCCGGCGACCGCCGCGACCCGGGCGGCACCCTCTGGCTCGCCTATCCCCGACCCCGCTCCCGCATGATGCTCGCCCTCGACCTCAAGCCGCAGATACTTGAGGGCTGCGGTTACTTCGCCCAGAACGCCGAGGCGGTGCCGGTGAGCGGCCCTGACGCGCCCTGGCTGTTCTCCTCCGGCTGCACCGGCCTCACGAGCCTGAGCATGCCGCTGCTCGAACCAGGTCAGGAGCCCGCCGCCTACACCGTCCGCCTGCACTTCGCGGAGACCGCCAACAGCAAGCCCGGCCAGCGTGTCTTCGACATCAAGCTCCAGGGCAAGACCGTGGCGAAGAACTTCGACATCGTCCAGGCCGCCGGCGGCCCCATGCGCGAGGTCACCCGCGAGTTCAAGGACATCGAGGTGCGCCGCAACTTGAGCGTCGAGTTCGCCCCCAAGGCCGAGGAGCCGAGCGTGCTCAATGCGCCCTTGCTCAACGCCATCGAACTCAAGTACAAGCCGCTGCCGCGCATGCAAAAGCAGGTCGGGAAGTTCGACCAGCCGATGGAGGTCTACAACCTCGGCTACTGGTACGCCGACTTCGTCCGCGCGCAGACCGGCGCCGACCTCGCGCTTGTTCCACGCGAGGCCCTGTGGAGCGAGGGCGATACGTACGCGGCCGGTGAGGTGACGCTGGGCAAGCTGCTCGCGCGCCTTAGCGACATGCGCCTGGCGCAGTATCGGGTCAGCGGCGCGGAGCTGCTGCGCTACTTCTCCAAGCCGCAGGTGACAGACCGCTTCAACCCCTACCACCACACGAAGATGTCGCTGGAGGGCAATCCGCTGTATTACTCCGGTCTCAAGGTCACCTACGATCCCGCCGGGCAGAAGGCCAACTTCGACCTCGACCCCGCGAAGGAGTACTCGCTGGTAGCCCCGGTGCCCTTCACCGGCCTCAGCGCCTACCCGGAGCCGCCGTCCCCGGACGCCGCCGCCGAGCGGGCCCTCATCCCCGGGCTTGAGGTCATCGGCAAGAGCGTGCTGCCTGAGAGCACCTGGGACCTGCTGGAGCGTCAGGCCAAGGCGGCAGCCTTCAAGTTCTCGCGCAGGTACGCCCAGCCCCTGCCCGTCTGGGAGACCTGGAAGCAGCAGTTTGAGGCGGCGATGTTCTACGGCGTGACCGAGTGGCCGAAGGACAAGCCCACCGTCACGCTCGACGCCGTCGCTGACGCAAGGGTGGGGCGCGGTTCGCCGGATGCCACCAACCCGACCGGCGGCATCGGCAACGACGGCGGCGATAGGGCGATGCGCGACGCCTCCCACAGCATGACCTACCTCAGGTTCCGCCTGGAGGTGCCCGGCAAGCCCATCATGGCCAAGCTGCGCCTCCACGTGACCCCCGGCAGCAATGCCAACAGCAACGACGCGGGCGATGTCTACGTGACCGACCAGCCGTGGGAGGAGACGACCATCACCTACAACAACCGCCCGGCGCTGGCCGAGAAGGTGGGCGACCTCGGCGCGGTGGCGCTGGACAAGGTAGAGGAGCGCGTCTTGCAGCTTGACCTGCGCGGTCGCGACGAGGTTTCTCTGGTCCTGGAGCCGACGACCACTGACGCGGCGACCTTTTACTCGCGCGAGAGCGAGCACCCGCCGCAGCTCATCGTGGCCTATGAGCCGGAGTAGGATGCACGCGCGCGGCTCGCAGCACCCTCGTGGCTCGGCCTTTGCGGCCCGACCCGCCGCCTACCCGCGCAGGTCGGGCTTCCTGGCCCGACTCGCAGCCCGCGCCCGCATGGGTCAACCGGGTCGGGCTGGAAACCCTGACCTCCAAACGACCGGGGTATGCGACGACCCGCCCTCTCAACTCGCTGGCACGCCCGCCCAACCTCCGCTGAGGAGCATCGTTTTTAGCTGGCTGGTGGGTGTGAAGTCTTCTGAGTAGGGCCGGGAGCTGTGTCGCGCCGCATTGAGAGTCGGGCTAGGAAGCGCGACCTACGCGGGCCGGG
>JALGVE010000120.1 GCA_029820045.1 Candidatus Zipacnadia bacterium
CCGGCGCAAACGAGCCGTCGTGCCTGCCAAGGCCCGACGTTACAGCGTCTGCACGCCCTCGGGAGGCGGGTTGTGTGAACGTAGCTTGTGCTGCAATCATGCAAAGATCAGTAGGTGTCGCTTCGCCTTCTGGCATTGCTTCTCCTCCTGCGCCGGTAGACACCGATGCTCTGACGAGACACGCTTCCGCGAATCGACCACGCACGCAGGGAGGACAAGCGCTCACCTGCCGCGAATGTCCTCTGTTGTCCGTTGCATATCATGATCCGAAGGGACGCGACAATATGTCAGAGATCGGCGTTGGCTTCATCGGCTGCGGCGGTATTCACAACAATCATGCCTCGGCGCTCGTAGACAGCCCTGACGCATACATCGCCTGCGCGATGGACATGAGCGAGGACGCCGCGAAGGCTCACTGCGAGAAGTACGGCACGGAGGCGTGGACTACCGACCGCGACGCACTACTTGCGCGTGATGACGTTGACGCCGTCGTCGTGTGCATCCCGACCGGCTACCACCCTGAGGCCGTGATCGCCGCCGCCGAGGCTGGCAAGCACGTTTTCTGTGAGAAGCCCATGGCCTTAACTGTCGCAGAATGTGAGCGCATGAACGCGGCCTGTGAGAAGGCCGGTGTCGTGCTTCAGATCGGCTTCGTGCGGCACTTCTGCAACGAGTGGCTGAAGCTACGAGAGGTCGTCCAGCAGGGGATGATCGGCAGGCCGGTGGTGTGGCGCTCGGTCAGCGGGGGCTCCGGCGCGCCTACACCCTGGTACTTCGACGCCGAGATCGGTGGGGGGCCGTTCATTGACGGGGCCGTGCACAGCTATGACTTCGCCCGCTTCATCTTCGGCGAGGCCACAAGCGTCTTCGCCGACCTGCGCCGTCTCAAGGAGGGCACGACCGCCTGGGACACCGGCACCGCGCTCGTCAACTTCGAGAGCGGCGATCAGCAGCAACTCTCGTGGTCGTGGGGTCTGCCCGGCTTCGGGTACGGCGTCAAAGCGGACAGCGCTCATGACGTTCTCGGGCCCCTGGGCGCCGTTGTCTTCCCCGGGGGAGGCAAGCTCCAGGTCAATCTCGAGGACGGCGAGCATGAGATCGAGTTCGGGCCCGACACGGGCGCCGACTGGTTCCACCGGCAAATGAATTACTTCATCGAGTGTGTTAAGACCGGCAGGCAGCCGACCCCTGGCGCTAAGGAAGGGATTGAGGCCACCCGCATCGCCGAGGCGATCCTGAGCATCGGCGATCAGCCGGCTGTGGTGACATTGTAGGCGCGACAGCCAAGGCCTTGGGACCGACGCCAACCCGGCCGCCGTTATCGTGCCGGCAGACGTCCTCGTCTGCCTAGCCACCGCCGACCTGGGGCGAGGTTGGCCTGAGGCTAGTCGTACGACGAGTCGGCAGGTGAGAGCACCTGCCGGCACGGACGGCTTGCCCGCGCTGCCGAGCACGCTCCAGGCAACACAAAGGGAGGCAGTCGCCGTGACCATCCGCCGCCTGTTAGTCACGCTTTGCGCCGCGCTTCTTGCCGCAACCGTCTCGGCTCAGGACAAGCACCCCGGCGAGTATCTCAATGTCATACACACCGACTACGAGACCCCGCACGTGACGTGGGCGAAGCCCTACGCGGGCGGGCCGCTTAGAGCCTTATTCATAGTGCCGCGGCGGCAGGCGGCGCGCGACGTCGTGGAACTCCGGCAGCGCATGGACCTCGACTTCGAGGCAGTGGTGACGTTCAACTCCCACGCGGTCGGCGCTGACAACCGCTATGACGCCCGCGTCGAGGGCACCTCCTCCAACGAGAAGGCTGAAGAGCTTCGCACCAAGCTCAAGCGCGACTACGACGTGATCGTCATCGCCAACTTCGACTTCGACGGCCTCCCCACCGAGTTTCAGTACGAGATCCTGCGCAAGGTCGTGGACGGCGCCGGGCTGGTATTCACGTATCTGCGCCCGACCGATCTCAACCTCTTTCGCAAGCCCATCGAAGGCGTCGCGGAACAGCTCTGTGACGGCGTGCCCTTCTCCGGTTTGCCCTGGTGGCCGGAGACCTTCATGGCCGACCGCGAGCTTGAGAGCGTCAATGACATCCCAGGCAAACTCATCTCGACCTGGCAGCTTGGCGAGGGGCGCATGGCTGTCGTTGACTGGGGCCCGCCGCCGGCTACCGGGTACGGCGGGCCGGGCATGACGCCGCAGCTTGACTTCGCACCCGAACTGCCGACCTACTACGACTACTACGATTCGCTCCTGGCCCGCGTCCTCTGTTGGGCAAGCCATGTGAAGGAGCCACGGATACGTCTCAGCGGCCTGGGCTGTGACGCGGTGAAGGTCGCCCGCGCCGAGACCGCTCAGACGAACGTACAGTTCACCGCTGAGAACCTCGGTAAGGCAGCGGTCACGACCACGCTCAAGTACCTGCTGCGCGCGCCCGACGGCCTTGAGCTTGCCTCCGGCCAGCAGCGCCTATCGCTCAAGCCCGGCGCGAACCAGCTCTCCGTGCCGTTGCCGGCGGGGTTACCCTACGGCAGTTGCTTCCTTGACCTGCGCATGTACTCCGGTCGCGCGGTAGAGGCATGGGCCAGCAAACACATCGTCGTAGACAGCCCTGTTCATGTCGCTGACTTCGGCCTCGCCAGCGAGATAGTCGCGCCCGGCGGCACGCTGCAGGGCACCCTCGCACTAAGCGCTCCCGCCCCGGAGGGCTGCTCGATAGTCTTCACGGTCGCCGATACTACCGGCCGCATCTTCCTGAGGAAGACCGCCACCCTCGCGCAGAGCATGACCGAGGTTGAGTACGAACTCTCGCTCGCCGGGCTGACGACCCAGGCGGGTTATCTCCATGCCGAGCTGCGCGAGGGAGAGGTGACGGTTCATCGCGCCTACGTTCCGGTCTTCGCTCCGCATCGGCGGCCGGAGGGCTACGTCAACCTCATCTGGGGCCCGGGCGAGGGCAAGGGCTTGGGTCACTATCAGCTTCAGATGGTGCGCGACGCCGGCTTCAATACGTCTCTTCAGCACCCCACGGAGACGCGCGCGCGCAACCTCTGCCTGCATGACTTCTACTATGTGCCTTACTCCTGGCGCATCTGCGGCTCCGTCAACGATGAAGGTGTGCGCGTTGCCGGCTTCGGGCCTAAGACTGACGACGACTCCTTCGCCAACCCCACGTATCGCGACGCCTGCCGCGACGCCATTCTCGAGCGACTCGGGCCCACCGCCGACTACCGCCCGCTGGCCTACTCGCTGGGTGACGAGAACAACTTCGCCCATGCGTCCGGCTTCAGTCCCGATGACGTGCGCGCCTTCAGGGAGTACCTGAAAGGGCAATATGCGGACGTCGCAGCCCTCAACGCGTCCTGGGGCACGGACCTCACGTCCTGGGAGGACCTCGAGCCTGCCCTCATCCGGGAGGCGATGGCCGACAAGGGCTTCGCGGCGCGCCACGATCACATGGCCTTCGTGGAGGGCCAGTACGCGGAGTTCCACCGCTTCCTGCGCTCGGTGATTCGGAGCGTTGACCCCGAGGCCTGGGTCGGCGCCGAGGGCTCCCAGCCGGGCGACCTGGAGAAGTCCATCCAGGACCTGGAGCTGTGGAGCCCTTACTACCGACGCCGCCAGGACCTGCTGCTGGAGGCCATCGCTCCCAAGAGCCTGATTCGCGGCAACTGGTGGGGCGGCTACGTCGCCTCGCATGGTGGCCGCGTTCGTACGCCGCTCACCTTCGACCAGCTCCTGCGCGGTCTCAACACCAACTTCTGGTTCGCCGCCGGCACCTCGAGCGAGGGCCTCACCGCCACGGGCTTCGGCTACGCCGAGTACTTCAAGCGCCTGCTGCCGGCGATGCGTGAGATCATGGGCGGCGTCGGCAAGCTGCTCACCGAGGCGGACACGGTCTTTGACGGTGCTGGGATCCACTGGTCTCAGGCCAGCGAGCATGCCTGTGGTTTTGACGCACGGTTCGGGAGCGCCAGGAACTCGCACGAGGCGCTTATCGCCGTCCTGGAGCGGCTCGTCATCAATCCGACATATGTGACCACGAAGCACGTCGAGGCGGGCGACCTCATCAAGCGCGGCTTCAAGATCATCTTCCTGCCCACCTCACTTGCCATCTCGGACGCCGAAGCGGCTGCACTGGAGGCCTTCGTGCGACAGGGCGGGATCGTGGTCGCAGACCTGGGCGTGGGGTTGATGGACGGCCATTGTAAGCCACTGGAGCACGGTCAACTTGATGCGCTCTTAGGCGTCAAGACGACCCCGGATGACCCTGCGGAGACCGAAGGCCACGTCAGGTACAGCCCGACCTTCGAGCCGACAGAGGCCGAGGTCATACGAGATGCGGAGGGCGTGCCTGTGGTCACGCGCCGCACTCTCGGCAGCGGTTCGGCTCTGGCACTCAACTGCGGTCTCGGTCAGATGCTCAGCGGCGACCCGGCCGAAGCCGAGGCGTTCATCCGGCCGCTGCTGGATGCAGCCGGGGTGCAGCCGACAGTTAGGCGCACCCCAGCGCCGAACTGGCACGTCCGCCTGCTGCGCAGCGGAAAGATGAAAATACTGGGCATCTGGCGCACTCAGGGCGAGGAAGCGCCGCCGAAGGTCACCCTGCCACAGGACTACTTCGCCTTCGATGTCCGCGCAGGGAAGGCCCTTGGTGCGACCCATCTCATCCAGCCCCGCGCCAGCGAGGAGGACGTGTTCATTTACTCACTCTTTGAGCGCGACCCGCGGCCTATCAGGGTGCGCGCGCCCGCGACGGCAGAGTGCGGCGCGCCGCTGGCGGTCCGCGTCGAGGTGCCTGACGCCGGCGGAGGACGCGTCGTCCGGCTGGAGGTATTTCCAAGAAGCGCCCCCGACGGCCAAGCTGTCAAGCAGCTTACCCAGGTCTTCGTCATGGATGATGACGATGTCACCCGCGAAATGTATCCGGCCTTCAATGACCCGCGTGGCGCGTGGACGGTCCGCGCCACGGACATCGCCACCGGCATGACCGCCGAGGCGCAGGTAGCAGTGGCCGGAGAGCCTGAGGCCTGAGTCGAGTTCGTCTCGTTCCTCTGAGCCCTGGTAGGGGAGTGACGCCTGATGAGGAGAATGATCTGCGCAAGCCTGATAGCCTTGCTCGCGGCCACCACAGCTTCGTGGGCCGTCGAGCCCGTGGACGTCTCTGTGGAGCGGGATGAGCACAAGGAGACCGACAAGAAGAAAGAGAACCGCCTCGGCTTTCTGCGCATTCGGCGCGTGCTGAAGATGGATAACCTGCAGATTCGCTACGAGGCCTATGTGCATGAGGAGGACCGCACGCCCTACCACGAGCAGTATGCCGACTGGTTCCTGGGCTGCGACTTCGGCCGCTTCCACGGCAACGGCGGCTGGAACCGGTGGGACTTCCTGAACGTGACCATCACCTCGCCTGAGGGCGACTCCTACAGCGTCGTTCCCTCGCAGCCTCTGGACGACTTCGTTATCGTGGAGGAGAGTGACCGTGCCCTGGCGGACATGTGCTGGCCCACGCCTCCCTCGGGCACGCTCTGCGTGCGGGTGATGAAGCTCCCCGGCGACAAGGAGTGGGCGTTCCTGGAGGTCGGCATTGACGGTGAGACAGACTCCGCGCTCTCGTCCATCGCCATCTCCTCGTACCCGTACAACACCTCCAAGACCGGCGACCAACCGCGTCAGCGCTGGGTCACCACGCTCATGTCCGAGTACGAGATGACCGACCAGCCGCGAGACATCAGCGCCGCGGACGAGTGGGCCCTCATCATGCACAACAAGCTCAGCCAGGAGGATGGCGGCGTAACGCTGCTGCTTGACCCGACGGAGATCTCGTCCCTCCAGGTCTACGGGACCTATCCCGTCTACGCGCGCTTCACGCCCGCCGAGGGCGTCAAGTACGTGCACATCGGCATGAGCTACTTCGATGGGGAGCGCTATGATGCCGTCGCCGAGCGTATGCGCGAGGAGGGCTCCGCCTGGCTCAAGCGAATGCGAGGGCTTGACTTCTCTGCACATCCGGCGCCGGGGCCGAACCGCCAGGAGGCCGAGGAGGACATCAGATGGCTGCTTCGGTTCCCGGCCATCGCCGAGGAGTTCGGGCAGAAGATGCAGGATGCGCAGAACCATGAGGCAGACCTGACCAGCGCCTTGCAGAAGGCATCTGACACGGGTGTGCGCGTGGATCGCTCGCTCGAGCGCGACCTTGGCTTCGCCCGCCGGGACCTCAGCGACCTCCACCGCGCCATGCAGCGCCGCTGGCTGGAACTCCTGCCGCCGCTGGCGCACTGACAGCCGCACAGTAGGACAGGTGCCCTCACCTGTCCGGACAGACGAGGGCGTCTGTCCTACCGCTGACAGACGAGGGCGTCTGTCCTACCGCTGACAGACGAGGGCGTCTGTCCTACTGCTGACAGACGAGGGCGTCTGTCCTACCGCTGACAGACGAGGGCGTCTGTCCTACCGCTGACAGACGAGGGCGTCTGTCCTACTGCGAGGGCGTCTGTCCTACTGCTGACAGACGAGGGCGTCTGTCCTACCGCTGACAGACGAGGGCGTCTGTCCTACCGCTGACAGACGAGGGCGTCTGTCCTACTGCTGACAGACGAGGGCGTCTGTCCTACTATCTCATGTGAGTCAGGAGGCACACAATGTACCCAGGACAGTGGACCAGCATTCTCGTTGAGCAGCAACCCGCCGAGGCCATCCGCACCATCGCGGAGGTGGGCTTCCCAGGCGTCGAGCTTTCCACCGAGCACATCAATATGATCGCGGACGCCGACGACCCCTTCGCCGCGGCTGACGAGGTGCTGGGCACCGTTCAGGAACTCGGCATCAAGATGCCGCAGGTGCACCTCACCATCAGCCTGAACGTCGCCGACCTCGACCCGGCTACCCGCGAGGCTGCGGTGCAGATCGCCGAGCGCGACATCGAACTCTGCGTGCGCATGGGCATCGAGAACGGCGTGATCCACCCCGGCGGCGCCAAGCATGAGACCCTTAAGGGCTATGAGGAGGAGAAGCGGGTGCGCGTGGAGAGCTTCAAGCGCCTCGCGGATTACGCCGGCGAGCGCGACTTCAACATCGCCATCGAGAACATGATGGACGGAGCTCGGCATGTGAATGGGGCCCTCGGCCAGCGCAGCTACGGCGCTGTCATCCCGGAGCTACTGGAGCTGCTCGATGACATCGGCGCGCCCAACGTCGGCATCTGCCTGGACACGGGTCATGCCTGGGTGCAGGGGATAGCGATGGAGGAGGCCGTGCGGGAATGCGGCGACAAGCTCATTGCCCTGCACATCGCCGACAACGACGGCTCCGGCGACCAGCACCGCACACCCTTCTTCGGCAGCATTGACTGGCAGAAGGGAGTTGCGGCCCTGCGGGAGATCGGCTACCACGGCATCTTCAACCTGGAGAACCCCGGCGAACGCGGC
The DNA here is from genome assembly GCA_029820045.1 of Candidatus Zipacnadia bacterium. Lineage (GTDB taxonomy): Bacteria > Armatimonadota > Zipacnadia > Zipacnadales > UBA5352 > JALGVE01. Next base: position 7,428 of record JALGVE010000120.1, read on the forward strand.
CTGGAGCCGGAGCAGATGGTCTATCGCATCCGCTACGCCCTTGACATCACTAACTGGCTGCTATCCGCTCAATAAAGTACCCCAACACTGCGCGAGCAGCCACGCAGCAATCCTGCGCCGCCGAGGCGCGACTGCGGCGGACGGGCGCCCTCGACGCTGACCGCAAGCGCTCGGCTGGGGCGCTGGCCCTGATACAGCCAGGGGATAGCTACTCGGCTTGGCCCTCGCTCCCAGAGTCGAGCGCGTGTCGCGCAGCCCGGACGCGCGGGTCCTGCGGGTTGAAGGCCTCCATCGCCTTGAGGAGTTCCTTGTCGAGGTCGAAGATCATCACCTCGCCCTGCGGCGAGATGATGATCTCAGCGTCGCCGACCGCGCTCGATTCGGCGTGTCTCTTCCCGCTCATAGTACTCGCTGGTGTACTCCTGGTGGTTGAGGTCGCCTAGCACCGCCTGAAAGGGCGCCACGGCGTCCAGGCATGACTTGCCCTTGAAGCCGTGGGTTAGTATCTCCACCTCACCGTCGGGCTTGATCTTGATCTCGAGTTCCTTGCGCATAGCTCTCTCCCCTCGCGCGCCCCTGCCTGGTGCGAGTGAGGTGTTCGCCCTGCGTGAGGGAATCTCCTGCCAGCCACGAGAACTGCAAACGCCCCGCCGTTCACGGCGAGGCGTCGCTGCCTGTCTGCTCTGCGCGCCAGCTAGCTCTGTCGGCGCTTGCGCGCTGCCAGGACGCCGATACCAGCTAGCATAAGAGCGAGCGTCGCTGGCTCTGGTGTCCCGAACTGTATGTCGTCGAAGTAAGCGTCCGCGGTTACACCGTCGGCCGTCGCGATCACCGCTACCCCGCCCCTGCCCGTGTCATAGTAGTGCGTAATGCCGTTCGCGGTGTTACCCTGTAGGGTCCACGTGTTCGGCTCGGACTGACCGTCCGCCCAGACCCGCCCCAGCAATTCGGTGTCACTACCCGTGCCCGTTGCCAGAAACCGGACCCACACGTCTTGATAGCTGCTCGCGACTTGCACCGGAGTGCCCACGCTCGCATACGAAGTATCGTTGAACTCGTAGAGCCCTGCATAGATGGCATCTGCTGAGTCGTGCAGCACCGCCAGCGCATAGCCAGTCCCGAAGCCTACTGAGGGCGCCGAATACCGAACAGTATAGACAGCGGCCCAGTCATCGCTCGCCAGCGCGGATGTATCAAGCCACCCTGCAATGCCCTGATCACCTTGGACTAGATCCACGTATGCCCCGGACCAGCCGCCCCCCGCCGCTTCCAGGTACGGCGCCGTCAACTCGAACGCGTAGTCCCCCTCGTAGGTTCCCACAGATTGCGTGCTGCCCGGGGTAGAAAACACCGTCCATGTCGGGTCGCTCGTGTAGTTG